>JAHEKN010000277.1:0-538 GCA_024638305.1 Gemmatimonadota bacterium
CCTCGCCGAGGGGGAGAGCCGAATCCACCGGCCGCTCATTTCCGACGACACCCTTGCGACGCTGACCGCGATCCGCCAGCTCGGGGTCGCCGTCCAGGAGTCCGGAGACCGGTCGACCATCATCGTGGCCGGCGTGGGACTCCGGGGCTTCGGGCAACCCGACCGCGTCATCGACTGCGGGAACAGCGGGACCACGGCCCGCCTGCTAATGGGGGCGCTCGCTGGGCAGGAGCTCCGCGTTAGGCTCGATGGGGACCAGTCGCTGCGGGGCCGCCCGATGGAGCGCGTGGCTCATCCGCTTCGCCTGATGGGAGCCAAAGTCGATTTCGATGAGGGGCCGGACCGACTGCCCATCACCATTGCCGGCGGGCCGCTCGAGCCCATCGATTATCCCCTCCCCGTGGCCAGCGCACAGGTGAAGAGCGCCCTCCTGCTCGCCGGCCTCACCGGTGGCGCGTTCGTGCTCCTGACCGAGCCCGGTCGGTCACGCGATCACAGCGAGCGCCTGCTCACGACGATGGGGGCGCCGATTCTCGGT
>JAHEKN010000277.1:548-2925 GCA_024638305.1 Gemmatimonadota bacterium
CCGCCCTCGGCGCTCCAGCCCCTCGACATCACGGTCCCCGGCGACCCTTCCTCGGCGGCGTTCTTCGCCGTCTGGGCCCTGCTCGCGCACGGCCGGGAGCCGCTCCGGCTTACGGGTGTGACCCTCAACCCCACGCGCACGGGGTTCCTTCCGGTGCTCCGTCGCATGGGCGCGGAGGTCGACGTCGAGGAGACCGGCGAGGATGCGGAGCCGCGGGGCGATCTCGTCGTGCGAGGCTCGTCCCTCCGATCCACGGTCATCGAGGGGCGAGAGGTGCCGACGCTCCTGGACGAGATCCCTCTCCTCGCTGTGGCGGCGGCCAGGGCGGAGGGGGTCACCCGGATTCGGGGAGCGGGCGAGCTGCGGTTGAAGGAGAGCGACCGGCTGGCGGCGGTGGCAGCCAATCTGCGCGCGATCGGTGTGAGCGTGGAGGAGTATTCCGACGGACTCGAGATCGAGGGGACGGACCGGCCGCTTTCCGGACGCGTCGATACGTACGGCGATCACCGGGTGGAGATGGCCTTCGGGGTTCTCGCTGCCACCCCGGGCACCGAGTTGGAGATTGCGGGACCTCCGGCCGCTGCAGTCAGCTTTCCGGGATTCTGGGACACGCTCAGCCGGCTCACGGCAGGAGCGGTGGCCGCGCCGGGCCCCGTGCGCGCGGCGGGGCGCCGCCCGGTCGTTACCATCGACGGACCTGCCGGGTCGGGGAAGTCGACGACCGCGCGCACCGTCGCGGAGCGGCTGGGGCTGGTCCACCTCGACTCGGGGGCGCTCTACCGGGCCATCACCCTGGCCACGCTCCGGAGCGGTGTCACGGACGACGAGCTGGCCACTCTGACCCCCCAAGCGTGGCGGGACTTCGGCGTCGGCGTAGGGGCCAAAGGCGGCCGACTCGAGGTGCGAATCGGTGGCAGTGCCGTGCCAGACGCCGACCTCCGGTCCCCGGAAGTGACGGCGCGGGTGTCACGAGTCGCCGCCCTCCCCTCCGTGCGCGAGTGCCTCTTCGACCTTCAACGCTCTGCGGCCGCCCAGGGCGGTCTGGTGGCGGACGGCCGGGACATGGGGACGATCGTGTTTCCCGACGCCGACGTGAAGGTGTTCCTCACGGCCGACCTGGAAGAGCGGGCCCGCCGACGGCTGCTCGAGACCGGCGGAGCCCTGGAGGACGCGGACGGCATCACCGGGGCTGCCGCCGAGCTACAGCGTCGGGATTTTCAGGACACGCATCGGGAGCACTCACCACTCCGTCTCCCGGAGGGCGCCGTGGTCATCGACACGACCGACCGGACACTGGATGAGCAGATCGCCGAGGTGATTCGGTTGGTCCGGGCCGCCGAGTCTGCCCACGGCGCATAGACCCAGGCCGGTCTCGAACGGCCGGAAAGTGGCCGGTTGCGTGCTCTAAGCCACTGGTGGCCACGATGTTGACGGTAATTTCGGCTGCCGGTAGCTTTCCAGGTCTGTACCCCATCCGGACGGTGCGATCTACAGGGCAGTGCCGATCCGGACGCACGTGAACCCGAACCCGAGCGCCCGCCGAATCGGCTCGGAGACCAGGCCATCGCTCCCGGTGACCACAGCCGGGGGGCGGATTGGCCGCGGAAACCCAATGACCGACCTCACCGACGACATCGCCCCCGAGACCAACACACCCACCGACGAATCCGCCGACTCCCACGGCGACGCCCCAGCCGCGGTTGCAGAACCGGCCACGGAACCGGCCGCGGCGGCGCCCACGGAGGCGGCTCCCGAGTCCACCCCCCCCACAGCAACACTCGCGGCCGAGCGCCACGTCGACGGCGCCTCCGCCTTCTCGGACGACCTGCTCGCGGACCCCTACGGGGAAGACGATCTCGACCTGTCTCGCGAGGACTTCGCCAAGCTCCTCTCCGAATACGAGGACACCCTCCAAGACGTTCGCGAGGGTGAGATCGTCAAGGCCAAGGTGCTCCGGGTCACTGAAAGCAGCGTCATCCTCGAGTTCGGCTTCAAGAGTGAAGGATCCGTCGCCCTCGACGAGTTCAAGGAAGCCGACGGCATCGAGGCCGGGGCCGAGGTCGACGTGTTGCTCGAGAGCCTCGAAGACGACGACGGCGTCGTCGTGCTTTCCAAGAAGAAGGCCGACTTCCTGCGGGTTTGGGAGAAGATCAAGGAGGCCTACGAGAGCGACGAGCCTGTGGAGGGCACGCTCAGCCGCAAGATCAAGGGCGGGGTCACGGTCGATCTGATGGGCGTGGACGCGTTCCTGCCGGGATCGCAAATCGCCCTCCGGCGGGTCCCGAACATCGAAGACCTGATCGGCCAGGTCTACATGTTCAAGATCATCAAGCTCAACAAGCGTCGCCGGAACATCGTGGTGTCGCGCCGCGTGATC
>JAHEKN010000290.1 GCA_024638305.1 Gemmatimonadota bacterium
GCGCGGCCACGGCCACCACTGCGGCGGCGGGTAGGATTCGCCCCCGAACGGGCGAGCCCGGTGACGCATGCGCCACCGGGCTCAAGTTGGAGTGGCCCGCCCGAATCTCACCGCCGCACAAATTTCCCCGATCCGAACGAGTGCCTCCGCCCAGAAGAATGCGCCGCGGCCCGGGCGGGTTCCCGACGGAGGATCCACCGCCCTTCCGGCGCGACGTCAGGTGTCCTCCTCCACCCGGTGCCCTCGGGACTCGAGCGCGCCAATCACTTCCTGCACGTGCTCCCGGCCACGGGTCTCCAGGTGCATGACGATCTCGACGTCGCCCACCGAGATGTCGGCGTAAGAGCGCCGGTGGCCGATGTCCAGGACGTTAGCGCCCAGGGCCGCGACCGCGTCGGTGAGTCGGGCGAGGGACCCCGGACGGTCCCGCACCTTGACCATGAGCCGGGCCGACCGCCCATCGAACACCAACCCTCGCTCGATGATGCGCGCGACCATGTTTACGTCGATGTTGCCACCGCTCAAGACGACGACCGCGGTCTCCTCCGCCGATGCCGGGACCCGACCGGCCAGGAGCGCGGCGAGCGGCGCGGCTCCCGCGCCCTCCACGACGGTACGCTCCCGCTCGAGCAGCAGCAGCACAGCGCTCGCGATCTCTTCATCGGATACCACGACGATGTCCTCGACGTGCTCCTCGATGATCGGGAACGTGCGCTGCCCCACGCGCTTGACCGCGATCCCGTCCGCGATGGTCTCCTCGGGGAGGAGATCCACGATGGCGCCGCTGTCACGCGCCGCCCGGGCCGACTGCGCGGCCTCGGCCTCCACGCCCACGATCCTGACCTCCGGCTTCCACGCCTTGAGCGCGATCGCGATTCCCGAGATCAGGCCGCCTCCCCCGATCGGCACGATCACCAGGTCGAGGTCTGGGACCTGGTCGATGAGCTCCAGGCCGATCGAGCCTTGGCCCGCAATGATGGCGTCGTCGTCGAAGGCGGGGACCAACAGCAGTCCCTGCTCCGAGACTCTCCGCTCGGCCTCGTCGACCGCGTCGTAGAACGACGTGCCGTGCAGGACCACCTCGGCGCCGTATCTCCGAGTGTTGGCCACCTTCACGAGCGGCGTGGTCTCGGGCATGACGACGGTGGCCCTCACGCCCGCCCGGGCGGCGTGGAGCGCGAGCGCCTGCGCGTGGTTCCCCGCGCTCGCCGTGATGACGCCGCGAGCGCGCTCGTCGTCGGTCAGGAGTGAAAGCCGATTCGCGGCTCCACGATCCTTGAACGACCCTGTCCGCTGGAGATTCTCGAACTTGTACCAGAGCTCGCACGGGGCCAGATCGGCGGTGCCGAGCGCTGGAGTGCAGGAGGTTCGCACCACCTGACCTTCGATCCGGGCAGACGCTGCGCGGATCTGCTCGAAGGTGACCACGTGCTGGTCCCGATCAATCGGTCGGACGGTAGCGACCGACCTTCAGTGGCGGATCGATGCTCCACAGGAACCGGAAGAGGTTCTTCCCGCCGTCCACCCTGGCCGACCGCTCCTCTCGCGTCTTCGGATAGTCCACGCCCTGCTGGCTCTCGACCACTACCAGGTCCCCCTCGACGGACCCGGCCTCGAATTCCCGGAGCGCCGCGAGGAGTTGATCCAACGCCGCCTGCTCCGCCTCGTCCTGCACGGCACCCTCGGCCCTTCCCGTGAGCTCCGCTTGGTCCACTCGCTCGTATCCGGACTCGAACTCATCCACCGGAATGGAGAATTGGCGATCGCGCCGGAAGCCGATCTCGTTCATCGCCCGCGCGTCGAAGTCGACCTCAACGCTCTGGAGGGTGTTGCCGTATCGCTTCAGGATCATGGGTGTCTGGGTGATTGGGTTCATGACGACCGTGCCCAGCGGCTTCAGTCGTGCTTCAGGAGCTGTTCAAGCTCTTCGGGAGAGAGGTCGCTCGCTACCTTGGAGCCGAATGCGCGCCCGCTCCGCGAGCGCCGAGGACCGCTGGAAAGCCCCCCGGGGGCGGCGCCCCCGCCGTAGTCGAAGTCCGGGAGGCTGATGCGCTCGAGATCCCGGCCCAGCCGGTACTCGATGGACTTGAGGTGACCGAGATCGGTCGCGGTCACGAACGTGACGGCGGTACCCACCGCCCCGGCTCGTGCCGTCCGCCCGATGCGGTGGACGTAGTCCTCGGGATCGAGCGGGATGTCGTAATTCACTACGTGGGAGATTCCCTCGACGTCCAGGCCCCTCTGCGCGATGTCCGTCGCCACGAGCACCCGAATCTGACCGGTTGCGAACCGGTCGAGAGCGCGGGTCCTGAGCTTCATGTTGCGGTCGGAGTGCATCACGTCGGTCTTGACCCCTGCCCGCTCCAGGTAGACCCGCAGGGTGTCCGCTCCCACCTTGGTGCGTGTAAACACCAGCACCTGATCCCAGCCCGAGTCTCCGAGCAAGCTCAGAAGCAGGTCCGGCTTGAGCTGAGGCTTCACGGCATACACCAGCTCGGTGATGCCCTCTGCCGTCGTGCCAGCCGGCGCGACCTCGATCCAGACCGGATCCTTCATGATCCTGAGCGCGAGCGCGTGCACACCGTTCGGCATCGTTGCCGAGAATAGCAGAGTTTGGCGGTTTGCTGGCGTGGCGCGCAGCACTTGGTCGATCTGCGGGCGAAATCCCATGTCCAGCATCCGGTCCGCTTCGTCCAGAATCAGGACCTCGACGGCCCTGAGGTCGGCGTTCTTCCTCTGAACGTGATCGATCAGTCGACCGGGCGTCGCGGCAATGACGTCGACCCCGGTCTTGAGGTCGCTGATCTGCGGACCGAATGCCACGCCGCCCACAATGCACGTGCTCTTGATCTTGGTCCCCCGGGAGAAGCCGAGGGTGTCCTCGTAGACTTGCTGGGCGAGCTCACGCGTGGGGCACAACACCAGCGCCTGCGGCACTTTCCGGGCTTGGATGCGCTCCAGGGTGGGCAGCATGAACCCTCCGGTCTTTCCGGTGCCGGTCTGAGCGATTCCCACGATGTCCCGGCCTTCCAGGGCATGGGGAATCGCCTCCTCCTGAATCGGGGAGGGTTTCTTCCAACCGAGGGTCTCCACGGCCGCCAGACTGGTTTCTGACAGGCCCAACTCTTCGAAGCTCTTCGACATCCGTCTCCTTGCGCAATTGGCACCCGCCTTCTGCGGCCGCCCGGTAATGTTACCTTTTCCGCACACCGAGATATAGGTCCGACCCCAAGCACTCCCGTCTCGCGCACCAGCATGTCGACACAATCCGGGACCTCGGTACTCTTCGTTTGCCTCGGGAACATCTGCCGGTCTCCCCTGGCCGAAGGCGTCTTCCAGCACCTCGTCGACGAGCGCGGCCTCGGAAGTCGTTTCGTCGTCGACTCGGCCGGGACGGGTGGGTGGCACGTGGGCGAACGGCCGGACCCACGATCCGAGAAGGTCGCGGCCGAACACGGCATCCACCTGGCCGGCTCCGCTCGCCGCCTGGAGGCCGACGACCTGCGCGAGTTCGACCACGTGATCGTGATGGATCGGCAGAACCTCGCTGACGTCCGCCAACTCCACGACCTCCACGGTGGTCCAGCCGAGATCCGACTGCTGCGGGAGTTCGACGAGCAGGCGGACCGGGACCTGGACGTTCCCGACCCCTACTACGGCGGACCGGACGGCTTCGAGAAGGTCTTCCGGATGGTCTTCCGTTCCTGTGAGGGACTCCTGACCGCTCTTCACTGAGGTGGTCCGCGGTCGGGGCACTTCCGAGCGGATCATCGACGAGGTCGAAGCGGTCCTCGGGGAGTTGGAAGGCAGATCCGTCACGGTGGTCGCGGCGAATCCGCTGCCGGGGGGCTGCGTCAGCGACGCTCGGGCGCTCCAGACCGACCGGGGCGATCACTACTTCCTCAAGTCCGACCAGAGTGCGCCACCCGGGTTCTTCGCCGCCGAGGCGCATGGGCTCCGGGCGTTGGGTGCGATGGCGGGCGTGCGCACCCCCGACGTGATCGGATGGAGTGACACGTCCGGGGCGGCCTGGCTCCTCCTCGAGCACGTCGCAGCCGGCTCGCCGACGCGCCGGTTTTGGAGTGCCCTGGGCGCGATGGTGCGGGCGCTCCACGACGCGGCCCAGCCAGGGCCTGGCTTCGAAACCGACAACTACATCGGCTCGCTCCCCCAGGACAACGGGCCCCTCGCAGAATGGAGCTCGTTCTGGCGCGATCGGCGCATCGTGCCACAGCTCGAGCTGGCCTTCGCGGGCAGGCGCCTAGACGCCGCAGACCACGTGTGGCGGCGCCTCCTGGACGCGCTCCCAACGGCGCTGGCCGGCGCTCCCGCTTCAGGCCGGGCCGCGCTCCTGCATGGAGATTTCTGGAGCGGCAACGTGTACCCGGACACCTCCGGCCATCCCGTGCTGATCGACCCGGCTGCATACCGGGGGGACGCCGAGGTCGACATCGCGATGAGCGAGCTGTTCGGGGGCTTCGCCCCGGAGTTCTACCAAGCGTACCAGGCCAACGGCCCGCTCGATCCGGAGTACCTGCGCGTGCGCCGGGCGGTCTATCAGCTCTACCCGTTGCTCGTGCACGTGAACCTGTTCGGCGGGAGCTACGCGTCTCCGGCGCGGCATTCGGCTGAAACGATCGTGCGGACGGCGGGCCTCGGCTAGCCTAGGCGGGGCTGCATCCAGCGGGCGATTCTGCGAATCCCGTCTTCCAGAAGCTCGTCGGACGTGGCGAAGCTCAGGCGGGCGTAGCGCGAGTCCCCGAATGCCTCTCCCGGAACGATGGCTGCGCCTTCCTCTTCCAGAATTGCCGTGCAGACATCCCCGGCCGAGCTGAGGCCGTCGCCGAAAGCGGCATCGACGCGGAAGTACAGGTAGAACGCCCCCGCGGGCGGGACGAAGTGGACCGCGGGGAGGAGCTCCCCGAACAGTCCGACCGCCAGGTCCCGGCGGCGGCGGAAGGCGCACACCATCTCGTCCACGACTGCATTCGTGCGCTCCGGGTCACCGTACGCCGCCAGCGCCGCCAGCTGCGAGGGTGTCGCGGCATTCGACGTCACATGGCTCTGGAGAGCGGTCATCTTCTGCGCGAGCACGGGATCCGAATAGGAGAACCCGATCCGCCAACCCGTCATGGCGTAGCTCTTGGAGGCCCCGTTGACGACCACGTTGGGCCCCAGCGTCTCCGCTGGGAGCGAGAGCAGGCTGGCTGCGATCCCCGGGCCGAAGTGGATGCGCTGGTAGATCTCGTCGCTGATCAGCCAGATGCCACGCTCCCGAGCCCACGCCGCGACTGCGGCCAACTCGTCGGATGAGTACACGGCCCCGCTCGGATTGCTCGGCGAGCTGAAGAGCAGCCCCCGGGTGCGGTCGGTCACCGCCGCGTCGAGCGCTTCGGGATCGAGCTTGAAGCCGTTGCTCTCCGGACCGGCGACCGGGACCGGCTCGGCCCGGGCCAACGCGATGATCTCCGGGTAGCTCGTCCAGTAGGGCGCTCCCATCAGGACCTCGTCCCCGGGCCCGAACAGACAGAAGCACGCGTTGAAGATGGACTGCTTGGCACCCGAGCTCACGACCACTCCCTCCCACGTGAGCTCGGAAGCCGACTCCGGTTGATGATAGCACGCGATCGCCTTGCGGAGCTCGACCAGGCCCGGGGTCGGCGTGTAGCGCGTGCCACCGGAGCGGATGCCCTGGATGCCACCCTCCGCGATCCAGGCTGGCGTGTCGAAGTCGGGCTGCCCCGCGCTCAGGTCGATGATGTCCCGCCCCTCCGCCTTGAGGCGTCTGGCCAGGGTGCTGACCGCGATGGTGGCGGACGGACGGAGGCGTTCGATGTTCGGGCTTACGCGCATGCGGAGCTGGGCTTGGTGTCGGGGGCCCGGCGCGCGAGCCGCGGCCGGAAGCTGAATATCGGCTTACCCGACGGGGTTGAAAAGGAAGAAGTCGTAGATTGCCCGCGCCGCATGCGCGATCGCACGCTCCCGCTGCGGTGTGGGAATCTCTGAGTCCTTCACGAAAGCCACCGTCACGACGTGGCCGGCGTCGCCGGGCAGGTAGATGATCCCCACGTCGTTCGTGGTCCCTCCGATCGTGCCGGTCTTGTGCGCCACGACGGTGCGCGGCGGGAGGAGTCCCTTGAGGCGCTCCGTGCCGGTCTCGACCCGCCGCAGAACATCCAGCAGAAGCTCCGTGCTCGCGCCGCCCACGGCCTCGCCGTCCCAGATCTTCCTGAGCAACGCAGCCATGGAGCGTGGTGTGGACGTGTCGCGCGGATCCGTACCGAACGTGTCTCTGGCTCGGCCCCGCTCGTCCGGATGCACCTCTCCCGACAGTTCCCGCCAGAGCTCGGGGGAAATCCGCCCATCCTCGGGCGCGCCCTCGATGCCGGAGTAGTCGGCGATCAACAGCGACGTAGGCCGGTCCACCCGCAGGCCGTCGATACCGAGCGTCCGCATGCGGGCGGTGACCGCCGCACTGCCACCCGCCGCGGCCAAGGTCAGATCCGTGGCGCTATTGTCGCTGATGAGGAGCATCAGCTCCATCAGGTTCCGTAGTGAGAGCGCCACGCCGGGATCGTCGAAGAGTCGTGACAACGTCCCGCTCCCCGGGTGCAGGTCCTCCGGTCCTAGCTCCACCATCTCCGCCAGGGATCGCTCGCCAGCGTCCACGCGGGTGAGCAGTTGTACCGCGATGGGTACCTTGTAGGTGCTCGCCATGGGGAAGGGCTCGTCTGCGTGCAGGTAGACCTCCCTCCCCGACTCGAGGTGGATGGCAGCCACGCCCAGGCGTCCTCCCGAGAGAGCTTCCAGGCGTCCCAGCTCGGCTTCCAAGCGGGCGAGCGCCGGGTCGTCCGCGGGGACCGTTTGCCCGGCCGCCGCCGTGGCCGTGATCGTCAGGATCACGCCGAAGAGCACGCCAATCTTTGTCATGTGCCGGTCCCCTGGTCTATCGGTTCGGCTGGAGCTTGATCGCTGTGCCGACCCCGATCATTTCGTCCGGAGCAACGTGTCCGGGAGGTCGCTCCTATCGCAACCCGTCGCGCGGAAGGCGCGCGCACGGTGGTGCTACTCGTCCCCAGGGTTGCTCGAACGCAGAAGAGAGGGCGGCGGCGGCGTGGGCGCTTGCAGCCAGGGAGGCGGAATTCCCTTGCCCGGATCGGTCCCCATCAGGAGCGGCCCGGAAGTCTTGCCCATCATGCCCTTCTGCTTTGGCGAGAGCTGGTTCTGCACGAATGCGGGCGCAGCCAGGGTCTCGATCACCGGGGGCGCGAACACGGCACCCTTGAGCGCCCGAGCGAGAAAGGCGCGACGGTCAGGCCCATCTCCGCCAGTGTTCACCCCATCAACTCCGCCCGCAGGATCAAGCGCTCCTCCGTGGATCGCTCCCAGGTTCCGGTGCTACGGCAGTCGGCCCACATCGGAACACCTTGCTCGTCGGCGGCCACGGCCCGCTGCCAGTGCGCCTCCGCTTGAAAAACTCTCGCTCCAGCCCTCGGCAAGATTGTGAATCGGTAGCGCGCGCGGTAGGCCGGCTCGGCCTCGGCGGCCGGTCGGGGGCACACGGCGAGCGGGGCGGCGGCCTCCTCGAGGTTGGCCACCGGAAACCACTCCGTTTCTACGACGCTTCCGCGCAGACCACCACCGCGCACGGGCACACCCAGGACGTCCAAGTATTCCTCGACTGCCGCGTCCAGGCGTGCGTTCGGGTTTAGCACCTCCACTCCCGTGCGTTGCGCCGCCGGGAACGCGGCGGCGGAACCGGTCGTCACGGCGCAGGCGCTCGCGAAAACCGTCAGTGCGGTGAAGAAGAAGCCGCTGGGGCTCCCTCCGCCCCCAGAAGAGCGTCGCTTCATCGATGATCCGTTGGAGTGCTCAATCCTGTCCAAGCCGGCGAGCGCTTCTCCTTCCATGCATGTGGGTGACACACCCGGCCGCCACGAGCATCCAGCTCCCGAGCATGAGCCCGAGTCCCATGGTGAGCGCGCCGCCGACGGACCAGTAGACGGGAGCCGGCCACCGCCCCCGTGCAGACTCCTTCCGCCACGACGCGTGGAACCACAGTGCGTAAAGAAGCGTGCCGATGACGATCCCGAGCCCCAGGGTCGCAAACATCCTTCCCCTCCCAGAACGGAAACGGCGGACAGTCGGCGCGGCTAGCCCCGATCGCAATTCCGCCGCCTGTGTTTCGTACTACGGTCCGGCCGAATCGTTCGATGTGTCGTCTCGTGTGCCGCTCGGCTATCACTTCCCACCGGCGCACCGGTGGCCTTGGCGCACTCGGTGGCGACGCACGATGTTCTTCCCATGTCCTCACGAGATTCGGTTACGGTCGGGGGGCGCCTTCGTGGCTGGGCCGCCAACTGCGCTCTCTTCCTAGGCACGCTCGTCGTGCTCGCGGGAATCGCGGAGGTCGCGACACGCCTCCTTGCCGATGTCGAGGTCCCTTTGCTCGCCCCTCACCCCCGGGTTGGGCTGACCTTGCTCCCGAACCACCGCGGTGCCGTCTACAACCAAGAGTCGGAACGGTACGTCCCGATCACGACCAACGGTCTTGGCTTCCGGGGGCGCGACCTTCCTCCAATCCCTGCCGCGGGCGTGCGCCGCATCGCCGTCATCGGCGATTCGTTCATCGCCGCTCTGGCGTGTGAAGATGAGGAGACTCTGGTCGTGCAGCTCGAGCGACGCCTACGTGACAGTCATCCAGACGTGCGCTGGGAGGTGATGAATTTCGGTGTGAGCGCCTCGAGCACAGCGCAGGAGCTGGTGCTCTATCGAGAGGTGGTCGCGGACTATGCGCCCGACCTGGTGATCGTGGCGTTCTTCGTCGGCAACGACTTCCAGGACAACTCCGAGGTGCTGAGCAACTCCCAGCGGATACAGATGCGGTTGGACGCATCGGGCGCGCTCGTCGAGCGATCACCGTCATCCGAACGCAAGCGGCTGAACGCCTGGCTCAATCGCAACAGCCGCTTCTATGTCTGGCAAAAGGAGGCCACCCGGGGACTGCGGATATCGGGACCCGCCGCACAGGTCTACCGAACCGACCCCGATCCCGTCCTCACGGAAGCGTGGCAGCTCACCGCTCGCATCATCGAGGCGTTCGCGCAGGACGTGCGTCGCGACGGCAGCGAGTTCCTCTTGGTGCTCCTACCCACCGGGGAGCAGATCTACGACGACATGTGGGAGGAGCGAGCGGTGCTGGAGGAAGACGTGGCCGGCGCGGCCATCGACCGGAATCATCCGGACCGCAAGCTCCGCGAGATCGCTGATGGCGCCAGCATCCCGGTGTTGGCGATGACCGAGGCCTTTCGGACCGCCGCCGACCAGGCGGGTGGGCGGCGCGCGACGGAGACGGCCTCCAGCGACCTCCTGCACTTCCACGGGTACGGCCATTTCACGCCGCGAGGGAACGCCGTTGCTGCCCGCCTCATTCACGCCTGGCTGACGGAAGGCCCTGGCCGTGGCATGATGGGCGCGGTCCTGGGAGATCGTCCCGAAGAGGTCACGGGAGACGGGTAGAGCCCCGGCGCCCGCGTCGGCCGGTCGGTCGGGTCGGTCGGGTCGGTCGCCGAAGTATGGACGCGGTCTCTCAGGAGGATCCGAAGAGCTCGGCACAGTAGAGCTCCCAAAGCGAGTCGAACACCGCCGTCGTCGTGTGGCCCGAAGGCGTCACGCCCTCGAGCGAATCGAAGGCTGGGAGTCGGTAGAACGCCGAGTCGACGTAGGGGCTCTCGCCCCGGGGGCCCCTGGCAATCCGTCTCCCGATCAACCAGAGCTCGCACCCGGCCGTCAAGTTGGGCGACGGCAAGGTCATCAGGATCAGACCGGACATCACGTAGGCCTCGAAGTCGCCCTCGGCACGGTTCAGAGCGTCGCGGGCGAGCTCCGTGGCGGCCTCCTCGCTCCGCTCCACCGACGACCATCGGTCCATTTGCAGGGCAAGCGCGAAGGCTCCCGACGGGTCGTCGTCAAGCAGCCTTTCGACCACTTCACTGAATGCAGGCTCCGTGACGAGGGGCGGCGAGTTTCCACCGACAACCCCCGTCGCCAGGAGCACGACGAAGGTCAGGGAGACCACCGCCACCAGCCCGACCGCGCCCGCCACCCACTTCAGGTAAGCCGATCGCTCGGCTCCACGGCCCTCGGGTGCTCCGGCGGCGGATCGGGTCGCCTCGGGCGGCTTCAGCTCGGCCTCGATCTCATCGATCGCGTCTTGGAGGCTACGCAGCCCGGAAGCGGTCTTTTGTGCTTCTCGGTAGGTCTGGAGCGCTCCCTCGAGGTCGCCCGCCGTCCATTTCGAACTGGCCTCGGCCGTGAGCCGCGCCACCTCGTCCGCTCCCGGCACGGAGATGGGCAACATGCGGTCGAAGGCAGAGGTCCCGATCGCCGGATGCTGCTTGTGGTCGGTATCCTCCTTGACCTTGTCGCGCACGTACTCGAAGAGCTCACCGACCGTGACGAGCCCATCACCATCTCCGTCCGCCGCCCCTCGCATCCCTTCGAGAAGGTGGTACGTAAACACGCCGTGCCCACCTCCCCAGCGCTCACCCTCCTGGGCGGTTTGATTGGCCTCGGCCGACGTAAGTAAGGCAACGCCACCCTTGGCCTCGCCCAACTCGCTCAAGTACCGATTGACCGCGGCTGCCGAAGGGGCACTGCGACGTTTGCCGAAGCCGCCTCCGATGGCGCCGCTGTGACACGTGTCCGCGAGAATGACCACCTTCTCGGCGGAGAGCGTCTCCCGCAGGCTCAGATCGATCTCCCTCATCGGAACCGCGCTGCCCGCGATGTCGTTGGGCCGGGTATCGTACGGGAGCAGGTAGACGTTCTTGGGGCGGTCTGGATCGGGCTGCCCATGACACGCGAGATAGATCAGGACCAGATCTTCGCGAGCCGGCTTCTTGAGGAAGCTGCGAAGCGCTCTCTGAATCCCGGCAGCGGTCGCGTCCTCGTTGAGCAGCGTGTGCACGTGATCCGGCTCGAAGTCGCCCCCGCTCTTGCTCAATATGAGCTCGGTGAACGCCCGCGCGTCGTCGTCAGCGTACTGAAGGCTCATCTCGGCGTGCTGGTACCTGGAAATGCCGATCACCAGCGCCCAGCGGTCCCCCACTGGTGTTGCGCTCCTGCCAGAAAACCGAACTCCCCTGCGCTCGGGATCACCCATCTGTCAGGCCTCCGCTCGGTTGCGGTGGGTCGCCCCACCTGGGCATCCAGACGTCCGTCGCCGTCCTCCCGGGTCGGCCCGACTTCCTACTGCACGCGGAACCGCTGCACCCGCCTCCCGGTGGAGGCTTCACCCACGTAGATGTTGCCACGCGAGTCCACGCTCATGCCGTGTGGCCGTAGGAACTGGCCGAGCTGCCGGCCCCCTCTTCCGAACTCGCCGACGATCTCCAGATCGGCACGGCGGAGGATCCACACCTTGTGGTTGGTCCCATCGGCCAAGTAGATCCAGCGCTGCTCGGGATCGGGCGAAAACGCGATGACGAACGCCGAGCCCGATGCGAGCGTCCGCGGCGCCACGATCTTCTCGGCGACGAAGTCGCCGGCCTGCGTGAACACTTGGATGCGATTGCCGCGCCGGTCCGCCACGTAGATCAACCCGTCGTGCGAGCCGATCAATCCGTGCACGGTCGAGAACTGCCGCGGCGGCGGACCGTCTGGGCTGCGGTCTCCGTAGTCGTACTCGTCATCGGGCACCTCGCCGTAGGCCCCCCAGTGACGGCGGTACTCGCCCGTTTCGGCGTCGTACACGATCACGCGACGGTTCCGGTATCCGTCCGCGATGAATACCTCGTTGGACGTGGGGTCCACCCAGATGCCGGCAGGGCCTCCGAGCAGATCGGGGTCATTGCTGCCGCCATTCACGTCGTACTCGCCCAGGGTCATCACCAGATCGCCGGCCCTCGTGAACTTCATCACCCGATGGTGACGGTACGTGCCCACCCAGACGAAGTCGTTGTGGTCCACGAAGAGGCCGTGGGCATTCCTCGGAAACTGCGAGACGTCCTGGGTTGAAGGATCGCCCCACGCGTTCACGAGCTCTCCGTCGGCGTCCAGCTCGAGCACCACGGGGGCCGGAGCGCAGCACAGTCCGATGGGTGGGTCCTGCACCGCCGACGTCTCCTCCGGCGTGAGCGTCTCGGGAAGGTGGGTCACCCAAACGTGGTCCTGGGCATCGACGAAGACAGCCGTGACGGCGCCGATGATCCAGTCGTTGGGTAACTCCTGCGGCCAGGTGGGATCCACACGGAACGTGGGTGGGACGTCCACGCTCATCGCAGCGTCCGCTGGGGCCGTGTCGCTCGGCGAACAGGCCGACGTCCCAACGAGAAGCGCCGCCAGGGCCAGCGGGATCGTGCGCGGAGCTGGTCGCGTCGATTTCATGCTCGTCGTGCTCCCTGCAGGGGCATGTGTGGGCTCGCGGGCTCGGACGACCGGCCGGGGAGCGCTCAATTCCGGTGGGGGTGCCGCGCGTAATGCTGTCTGAGGAGGTCCTTACCGTAGTCGTTCCCGTTCGGCGTGCGCACCACGACGTGAATGTGCTGGCGGTTTGGCTCGGCCGGCATCAGGTGCCGGAGCCCGGCGGGTCTCTGATGGTCGAACTCGATCAAGACCACCGGGCTGTGGATGCGGAAGTAGTAGACCGACTCGTCGGTCGCTCCCCCGATCCATGCGAAGTAGGTGTCGTCGAGATGGGCGGCCACCTCCTCCATCCGCACCTTCGCGTGTCCATCCCGCAGGTTGCCGACGAACTGGCCGATCAGATCGAGCAGGCGCTGCCGCTGGTCACTCGAGAGCGCGGACGCGCGCACTCCTGCGTAGTCGAGCACCAGGTTGTCGCGAAACGCTTCGCCCAGGTTGTTGTTGCCGTCCTTCGAGAGTTCGAGGATGGCCTCCGCGCGCTGAGCGGCGGTGAGACTCAGGAGCATCTCCAGACCGGCGTCCTGCTCCTCCTGCAGAATCGCCACGCCCTCGAACTTCCCCGACTCCGCGATCACGGGCTCGGACCCGACGAAGAACGGGCTCATCACGACCTGGTCGCCCAACACGAAGTAGTTGATGATCGCGTGGTGCCCGTCGAGCTGCCATCCCCAGGGCTCGGTGGTCGAGGGGTCCCCCATGACGGTGAGCCAGTACAGCCACTCTCCGTACTCCTCGAAGTTGTTGTCGTTGAGCTCACCCAGGGTGTGATTGAGCCGCATGATGTCGCGAGTAAGCTCGAGCCCCTTGGCACTGAGCGAAGCACGAAGGAGATCGATGGCCGCCTCGCGCTGGGCTTCGCTCATCTCGTCGAACCCCACCCCCTGGCGCACATAGAAGTGCTGGTTCATCCACTTGCGCCACTCCGGGTCATCGATGTCGTAGACGGTCTTGGATCGCTGTTCGCTCGTCAGGGCCGCGAGAAAGCCGCGGGTGGCCTCGACCACGGGCGCTGTGGATACGCCGGTCGAGCGAATCGAGTAGAGCCCGGGCACGACCTCACCGTCGGCAGTCACGCCCACGAACGGATCTGCCAGACCCTCCGCTTCCCGTTGCTCCGACATTCGGCGGAATCGCTCCGCGACATCCGACTGCTGGGCCCCGGCAGGCAGAGCGACGAGCAGGGATGCGAGTGCACCACCGAATGCGCTGGCGAACATGCCCGCGGCGAGGGTGACCGTACCGATCCTCTTCATGGCTCTCTCCGTCGTGCGCGGGGCGGAGCGCGGCGACCGAACCCGCACGGTCTGTCGAATGTCAAGGTGCGAACGTCGATCCCGCGGGTGCAAGCGGAGGTTCGCCCGACCCTCCGTCCGTAAAGCGCAGAATGCGTGCAATCAGGAGGACGCCCATCACGCCCGATACCGGCGAGGACCAGAGGCCGGGGAAGTATCGCCCCTCCATCAGGGCCAGTAGCGGATGCGCCACTCCGTTGACCGCGCACCCGACTCCCAGGAACCAGATGGGGAACAGCGCCCAGCGCACCTGACGCGCGATCAGTGGGAGCATCAGCACCCAGGCGACGATCCAAGTCAGGTTGAGCGTGGCGAAGAAGCCGAGGCTCCAGGGCTCGCGCCCGAGGAACACGGGGAAACGCTCATGGAACCCGGTGACCCACTCCTCGGCAAAGTGCGCGGATTGTACGGCGATTGCCACGCCCGCCAGGATCAGCAGGTTCCGCACATCGGAGGGTTCGCGACTCCGGCCGGTTCGTGAAGCCGTGAGCCACAGGGCCACGCCGGCCATGACAGCGAGCGGCACCAGCCCGAGGAATCCCTCCGGCAGGTCCGTCACGCCCCCGGCTCCCTCGGCCCACGCCCGGAGTCGCCGTCTTCGCCGAGACGTGGGACTCCCCCACCCGGGGGGTCCGCCCCGACGACCCCACAGAACCGCATGGCGGTGAGCGCCAGGATGCGAGCGGCCGTGGCCAGGTCCTCCACGCTGACGCTCTCGTCCGGCCGATGCGCCTCCCGCACGTCCCCGGGTCCGTAGAGGACGGTCGGAATTCCACCTTGGTTCACGAGCAGCCGCATGTCGGCGCCGAAGCGCATGCCGCCGAGCGGCGGTATTCGGCCAGTGACGGACCGCTGGGCGTTGGAAACCGCCCGGACGATGGGGTGATCCGGATCGGTGCGGGCCGCCTCGAACTGGGCGCCACGCCACTCCACTACGGGCGGGTTTTGTCGAAGCCAAGCGTCGGCTCGGGCGGCGTCCGCCACTGCCCGTTCCAACTCGGCACGCGCGTCGGCCGGGTCTTCGCCGGGCGCCACTCCGTACCGTCCTTCCACCACGAGGGTCTCGGCCACGGTGGACGGCCATATGCCTGCCCGCAGCCGCCCCATCGTGAGCGCGTACGGCAGGACCTCGCCTTGAAAGAGCGGATCGACCGGTGGGGCGTTCCTGCGGGCCTCGAGCTTCCTGAGTTCATGGAAGACGGGGATGAACTTCTCGACCGGGTCGACCCCTTCTTCCCGGAGCGCGCCGTGCGCGGCCTTGCCGGGCACGGTCAGCTGAAAGCTCAGGGCACCAGCCTGCGCGGGCGCCAGCACGAACGACGTTGGCTCCATGACGATGGCGGCGTCGCCGGTGTGGCCGCGCTCCAGCGTGGCCAGCGTCCCCGCCCCGCCGTCCTCCTCGCCGATCACGCTCTGAATCTGGAGCCGTCCGCGAAGCGTCACCCCGACGTCCCGCAGTGCCTGGGCAGCGAAAAGGGCCGCAGCGAGCGCGCCCTTCATATCGACCACACCGCGCCCATAGAGCCGCCCCTCCCGGCAGGTGAGTGCGAAGGGCGGGTATGTCCAGCGGTCGACTTCACCGGCCGGCACCACGTCCACGTGTCCGTTCAGAATGAGCGTGAGGCCGCGGGCGGCCTCGTCCGCGGACACGTGCGTTGACCCATGCGCCAGCTCTTGGGGGCTGCTGCCGACCACACCCAGGCCTTCGCTCCGCTCTACGTCCGCCGCGTAGGCCGGGTGCCGGCTGAGCGCCTCGAAGTCGATCGGCCACACGTCCACGTCCAGGCCGACCGCCTCCATGCGGGCCGCAACGAGCTCCTGCGCCGCCGTCTCCTCGTTCGCGACACTCGGTACTGCAACGAGCTCGCCGAGGAAGCCGATGAGGCCTTCGACGTCGACGGCGTCCAGCACCCGCTCTTCGAGTTTCGTCGTATGGGATTCCACGGCCTGGAAGCTATGTCGACCGACCCCCGGGCGCGCCCTACACGCACCATCTCATTGTCTCCGTGTGGCGGCTGTCCAAGCCCGCCGAGACCGTGATCGGCCGGGACGGGTTGGACGGGGTGGACGGCCCGCATCTCCACTCGAAGGTGGGGGGTGCGGTCCAGCTGTCCGACCGTTGGCCCGTCGCGGGGGAGAGCCCCGCTCCCTGTACGCCGTCCACCCGGAGACTTGACCCATCGTCCATCCCGCCGAAACATCAGCCCTTCATTTCGACCTGCACCCCGCGCCGCGCCCAAGCGCGTCCACGCATCGTCTGTCGCAATCAAGCGAGCACGGAATGACCGGAACGAAGGAGCAGTGGGGATCCCGTCTGGGGGTCGTCCTGGCGGTCTCGGGTTCCGCCGTGGGCCTCGGAAACTTCCTGCGTTTCCCGGGTCAGGCCGCGGCCAACGGCGGCGGCGCCTTCCTGATCCCCTACTTCTGTGCCCTCATCTTCCTGGGGATTCCCATCTGCTGGGCGGAATGGGCCATGGGTCGCTACGGGGGCCAGAAGGGCTTCCACTCCGCGCCGGCCATCCTGGGCGTGATCGGCAAGGGGCGAGTCGCCCGCTACTTGGGGGTCACGGGCATCCTGATCCCGCTCGCGGTCTCGTTCTACTACACGTTCATCGCCGCGTGGTGCTTGGGCTACGTGTACGCCTACGTCACGGGCACCATCGGCATCGATTCGACCATGGCGGTCGCCGAGCAGACGGCTGCGTCCGGCCGGTTCTACAACGACTTCATCGGCGCGGATGGAAACGGTCTCTGGTTCGGCGCCGGGCAGGTGCCGACCATCGTCTTCTGGGCCATCACGTTCGGGATCAACGTCTTTCTGATCCTGCGTGGCATCTCGAAGGGGATTGAACGCTTCGTATCCTTCGCGATGCCGCTCATGGCCGTGTGCGCGTTCATCGTGTTGGTCCGTGTGCTCACCCTCGGAACGCCCGATCCCTCCGTCCCGGACCAGAGTGTCATGGGCGGGCTCGCCTACATGTGGAACCCGGACTTCGGCGCGCTCGCGAATCCGCAGACCTGGCTCGCGGCGGCGGGTCAGATCTTCTTCAGCATCTCGGTAGGCTTCGGCATCATCATCAACTACGCGTCCTACATGCGGAGCAAGGACGACGTCGCGCTGTCTGGCCTGACCGCCGCGGCCACCAACGAGGTGTTCGAGGTCGGGTTCGGAGGTCTTATCACGCTCACCGCGTCTTTCGTGTTTCTAGGACTGAGCGGGACCGTGGCCGCCGTCGCAACGGGCACGTTCGCCCTCGGCTTCCAGACTCTGCCGGTGGTGTTCGCCCAGATGGGAGCGGCCGGACCGCTCATCGGCGCCGTATGGTTCTTCATGCTTTTCCTGGCCGCGGTCACCAGCTCGATCTCGATGTACCAACCGTCAGTCGCGTTCCTCCAGGAGGCGCTCGGTGTCGATCGGCGCCGCGGCACGCTCCTGATGGTCGCGATCTGCCTCGTCGGGTCATTCATGGTGGTGTACTTCACCGAGGGCGGCGTCTTCTGGAACACGCTGGACTTCTGGGTCGGCACGTTCTTGATTCTGATCCTCGCCATGGTCGAGATCATCTGCTTCTCCTGGATCTTCGGCATCGACCTGGGCTGGGAGCAGATCCACCACGGTGCGCAGATCCGGATCCCGAGGTTCTTCCGCTTCATCATGAAGTACGTGTCACCCGTGTACCTGCTCGTGGTCCTCGTCGCCTTCTGCATCACCAACCTCCCCGCCTCGGCGGCCCAGATCGCCGAGCAACCGATGGCCCAGTTGGCACTCTGGCTCATGGTGGCCATCATGGCCGTGCTGCTCGTGTGCGTGCGAATCGGGGAGAAACGGTGGCGGGCGCTGGGGCTCGACCTGGATGGCCGCGACGGGCTGCCCGATCCATCGCCGGCGGGCGGCCCCGCCTCGGAGGGAGGTGACTCATGACGGTCGGCGGATGGATCCTGCTCGTGACCTCACTGACGTTCGTGTGGGGACTGGCGGGCTGGTGCTACTGGAAGATCCTGACCGGTCCGCCGCCCTCGGAGGATTGACCGCACCCCGAACCTGGAGGGACGGATGCTCGCCTCGCGAACCCATGCGCCGATCTTGCTGTGCGTGGCCGCATTGACGACCACCGGTTGCACAGCGTCGCAGCCGGCAGCCGACGTAGGCTCCGGCGCGGTGCGGACCGATTCACCCGACCTCGTGCAAGCCGATCACGTCGTTCTCTCACGCCCGGAGAACCTGAACTGGGGCTGGTATCCGATCGACAAGGAGCCCGTCCTCACGGTCGAATCCGGTGAGACCGTACGCATCAACACGCTCACTCACGTGGGCGCCACCCAGGGCGAAGACCCCGTCACCTACCTGACGGGTCTCGGCGTGCCCCGCGACCAGATCCTCCAGGATGTGATCGACTTCTGGGCTTCACGCGAGGGCCGACCCCGCGAGGGGCGCAGTGGTCATGTCATCACCGGCCCCATCTACGTGGAGGGCGCCGAGCCCGGCGACATGCTGGAGGTCCAGATTCTGGACATTGGCACCCGGGTCCCGTGGGGAGCGAACAACACGAGCGCCCGCGGCGGGGTCTTCTCCATGGACTACCCCGGCTTCCACGAGGCCGACCCGGTGCTCGACATCGAACCCGAACGCCACCTGATTCGCACCGGGGTCGTCGACGGGCGTGAGGTGGCGTTCTTCTCCCCGGACATCCAGGTGCCGCTGGCCCCGTTCATGGGCATTCTGGCGGTGGCCCCCGATCCCGTGGTGGGCCAGCCCGGCGTGACGGTACCGGGCGTCCAGGGCTCCCGCCCACCGGGCGCCTTCGGCGGCAATCTCGACGTCAAGGACCTCAAGGCCGGAACGACCGTGTACCTCCCGGTCTTCCACCCCGGTGCTCGTTTCTACGTCGGGGACCCACATGGAGCACAGGGAGACGGCGAGGTGAGCGGTACGGCCATCGAGCAGTCTCTGACCGGCGTGTTTCGGTTCGTCCTCCACAAGGACGCCACGATCTCGGGACCCCGCGCGGAAACCGACTCCCATTACCTGATCATGGGCATCGACCTCGACCTGGACCGGGCGGCCCGACACGCGACCTACGGGGTCGTGGATTTCCTGGTGCGCGAAAAGGGCCTGACGCCGTCGCAGGGGCTGTCGCTCGCGAGCATCGCGGTCGACTTCCGCGTCAGCGAGGTGGTGGACCTCACCCAGGTGGTCACGGGGTTCATCCCGAAGGACGTGTTCCTGCGCTAGGAAGCGCCTGGCGGTCGTCCTCGGCCAAGAGCCCGCGCTTCGAGGCCCACCCGAACACGATTTCCTGGATGGCATCGACACCGTCCGTCAGCGCGGCCGGGCCCGGCTGGAGGATCAGGGCCGATTTGACCTCGTGGAGCTCGTCGTCGCGTACCGCCGGAACGGACTCCCAGCCCGGGCGCCCGCGGACGTGCTCCGGTCTGAACTTCCGCCCGCACCAAGAACCGATGACGATGTCCGGGGATCGCCGCACCACCTCCTGCGGATCCGCCACGATGCGGCCCTTGGCCAGCGCCTCCTGCGCGTTCTCGGGGAAGCAGTCGATCCCACCGGCGAGCTCTACCAGCTCCGACACCCACCCGATCCCGGAGATGAGCGGGTCGTACCACTCCTCGAAGTACACCCGCGGTCGGTCGCGCAGGAGTGACGCGCGCCGGCGCACGCGATCGAGGTTCGCCTCCATCCGCCTCGCCAGGTCATCTCCCTTTGCGGCCTCCCCGATCAGAGCGCCCAGAACACGGATGGTCCGCAGGATCTCCGCGACGGAGCGCTGATTGAAGACGTGGACCTCAACACCCCTCCGCGTCAGGTCAGCCGCGATGTCGGCCTGCAGGTCCGAGAATCCGAGGACCAGGTCCGGCTCGAGCTCGAGGATCTTGTCGATCTTGGCGGACGTGAACGCCGAGACCTTTGGCTTTTCCTTCCGGGCCCTGGGGGGGCGGACCGTGAATCCCGAGATCCCGACGATGCGCTCGTCCTCACCCATGAGGTAGAGCGCCTCGGTGGTCTCCTCCGTCAGGCAGATGATTCGTTCGTACACGCTCGCTTCTACCCGTCACCGTCGAACGTGTAGCACCAGGCCTCGCCCTCGAGCACGGTCTCTCCCCCAGCGCGCTCGACGACGATCTCGAGCTGACACACGGGCTTCGAGGCGTGGACGCTCTTCACGACCGCGGTGGCGGTGATGGTGTCCCCTATGTACACGGGCGCGGTGAACTTCCAGTCCTGGCTGAGGAACACCGTGCCGGGTCCCGGCATGTCCATCGCCACCAGGGCGTGCAGAAGGCCGGTCGTGAGGCCGCCCTGGACGACGAGGCGGCCGAAGCGCGTGCTCGCGGCGAACGCTTCGTCGAAGTGCAGCGGATTGTAGTCACCCGTCAGCTCCGCGAACGTCTCCACGTGCTGCGTCGTCAGCGTGAGCGTGCGGCTGGCTCGCTGACCTACCTCCATGCGCGGCTCACTCCTGTTCCCCGTCGACTTCCCGACGACGCCGTCTGGACCGGTCTGCAGTCTGGGCCGGGTCCGGTGTGCCCGCCACTCGAGGCGCCGGTGGCACACGCACGAGGGGTTCCACTCGCCTCACCTCACGATGGCGTGCACGACCACCCTCTCGACATCGAGCCGGTCGAGCGTCAGGCCCAACAGCCGGTCGTCCCGAACATCGAGGACAACCAGGTCGCCAGGAATCGTGACGGTGGCCAGCCGGAGGCCCGCCCGATCGAAGACCGCCCAGGTCGGACCCCGCGGTCGCGCCCCACCACCGACCCACAGCGCGTCCACCCCGGGAACGTAGGGTTTGGCCCAGAGGGCTCCGCGGTCGTCAAACGACAGCCCGCCGATCCGTGGGAGGGAGTCCGGCGCGGGCACGTCGGCGAGCAGCGTTCCGACCGGATCCGAGGCGTCCGGACCCAACTTGGCCTCCAACGCCGCCATCGCATCACGGACCGACACGACCGGGAGAGGCAAATCGACGCTCCGCCCCTCGCCACCACCAGCGCTCCAGATCCGAATCCTCCCCCCGTACCCGTCGGTGAAGTAGAGCGAGTCGCCGAGCACCGCGGCCCGGGGGTAGCCGCTGAGGGGGCGGACGGTCCGGTCGTAGCGCTCGAGCCCGCCTCCCTCTCCGATCGTGTCGAGGAAGCGCCCATCCGGGCCGAAGCGCCCCAACACGGTCCGATCTGGCGTGACCCGCAGCGGGGTGCTGCGATCGGCCACGGTCCACGCCACGGCGACCGAACCATCGCGGAACCGCCCCGCGAGGAAGTCGAGCAATCCGTCGGGGGCGGCGTTGGGGACCGTAAGCGATACGGTCGAGAGGTGCGTGCCGTCGGTCAGGTAGGTCACAAGTCGCCGCAAGCGGGAATCGAACACCCCCACCGTGTCACCCGCGGTCCACAGGCCTCGTATGGACTGGAACTCACCGGGCCCCTCGCCCGCTCCACCGATTTCGACTTGAAACGTTCCGTCCGGTCCGTACACTCGGAGCGCCGGTGGGCCACCGTCGGCTACCACAATTCGCCCGCGTTCCAGCAAGCGCGCAAACGCGATCCGCTCGAACAGCACTTCGGCGGCGCCTGCAGTCTCGCCGATGGTCACGAGGGACTCCGCCGTCACATTCCATTCCGGCGCCCGCTCTTGCCGTTCCCCGGGGGCGCACGCCAGGAGCCCCGACACGATGCACGTCGTCGCGACGGAGCAGGCGGTGCGGAGGCGCAGCGGCATCAGTGCGTGAACGCGTAGATGATGTAGTTCACGCCCAAGCGATAGGCGTCGTTGGTTGGGTCCACCGCGAAGAAGCCCGTGGGGGACCACTCCCAATACTCGGCCAGGTCGGAGTTGTGGTTGGCAAGGACCATGATCCTGCGCGTCGGGTCGTCCTCCTCGAAAATCGCGTAGTAGGCGGGAGTGACCCGGACCAGGGGGTGGGGAACGTAGATGTCCTCCACGCTGAAGAAGCTCTGGAAGATGGGGTGCGCTCCGTCGATCTCGATCCAACGCGCATCGGGAAGCGTCCGCGCCATTTGCGCGGCCATGTTGTCCCACTGCCGGCCCTCGAAGTCGTCGAAGATCAGGAAGCCACCCTTGAGCAGGTAATCGCGCAGGTTGCGCGCCCCGTTGCTGCTGATGGACCAGAACCCGGGCTCGGAGATGTAGAGGATCGGATTACGGAAGATCTCGGGGTCCTCGAGCTCGAAGACGTTGCTGCGGCCCGTGGTGACGTTCAGCGCGGTCAGCTCCGCCAGGATGGTCTGGAGGTTGAGGTCGGCGTCCGGGTAGTCGTGTCGCCACGCGCCGCCCATCCGTCCCCTTCCGCGGCGCCCGAGTCCCTCGCCATACCGGATCCGCGTGAATGTGAACTCCCCGTCGTGTGGGTCCTGCGCGACGGGTGAGCTCGACACGACGGGGTGCGGGGCGGCTCCCACCGAATCCCGCTCCGCGGGGGCTCCCACGCCGAGGGCGCTCAAGACGACCACCCCGCACGCAGCCCCGATTCCGACCGCGGAGACCGGAACAGTCGCGCGCAAGCCCCACCCGGCCCAGGCAGGATCGCCCGATCGGTGCCGGCGCGGTCTCACGCGGTGCCCTCGCCCCCTGCTTCCCGCGCCCCCACAGCGTACTCGAGCAGGAGGGTACCGGTCTTCTCGTATCGCCGGTGGCCCTTGAGCGTAAGCGGGGCACGCGGAGCCGGTGGCGGAAAGAGCGGGATGCCGCCGCCGAGCAGTATCGGGATCACGGCGACCTCGACCGAGTCCACGAGCCCGGCCTCGAGCAAACTGCGAAAGAGCACGCCTCCACCGAACAGCCAGATGTCCTTGCCGTCCTGCGCACGGAGGTCATGGATCGACTCCTCTGCTCCATCGCCCAGGACCGTCAAGTGGGGATAGGTCGCGGGATCGAGCGTGCGCGAGACCACCACGGTGTTCATCCCGAACACGGGCTTCCCCTCGCGATCCTGGTCCATCACCTCGTAACTGTGGCGCCCCACCAGGATGGTGTCGAAGCGAGCGACCAGGGCCTTGAAGTCGATCTCCGGGTCCATGACGATCCAGTCGAACTCGCCATTGGGCCCGGCGATGTAGCCGTCGAGGCTAGCTGCTACCTGGTAGCGGATCCGTCGCATCTGTCCATGGGCTCCGGCCTCGGACCACCGTGCCGCGAGCGCCGGCGCTCTCGATCAGATCGTAGGCGGGGAGCGGCGGTATGCCCGGCCTTGGGGAATCGTGTTCAACCTGCTCCGGAGTGTTCGACGGAGGCAAGTCGCGGAGCGGTCCCGACGGGGCTTGGGCGCGCGACCAGACTCGATGACCTCCGCCGGGTCCCGCGGTGCGAGCCGGCCGACGCGGGGGCTCATCGGTTGGGGACGCCAGTCGGTCCGATTTCGGCAAGTTGAGGCGAGAGGTGCGCGGCCGTAGCTCGGGCGGCGATGTCGTGAGCGATCTCGTTGGGGTGCTGATCGCTCTCGTGGACCCAGAGCTCGGGGCCCCGGTACGCCCGGTAACTCTCGCGGAGATCGAGGACATCGATGCCTTGGTCCTCGCAGTACTCCCGGACGATGTCGTGCACGGACTGGAAGGGGTAATCGCCGTCGAGTTCGTGGAAGAACGGAAAGATGACTACGAGCAGGGGCACACCGCGGGCCTGTGCCTCGATCTGAATGTCAGCAAGGGCCCCACGGGCGCTCCTCCACCCTGGATGCTCGGGTCCGAATGCCTCCACGCTGTCCCTCAGGTACCGCCGAGCGGTGACGGTCGCGTGGAAGCGCTGGCGCCCCCACCCCCACAGGCGCGAAACCCTGGATAGCGCATCCGGTCTTTGGAAGATCGTCGTGTAGTTGCGGAAGAAATCGATGCGAGGACGGTCTCCGAAAAGGTTCTGCTCAACGTCGTTCAGCACGAAGAACAGGATCACGAGGTCGGGATCGTATGCCCAACCGCGCTCCCGCAGTAGGTCGCGTTGGTCAACGGTGTTGGTCGCGGGCATGCCGGTGTTGATGGTCTCCACGCGGACCGAGTCGGGAAGCGCCCGTTCCAGAAGGTGGCCGAGACGGGTGAGCACGATGTCCTCATACCGCACTCCCCGTCCGTAGAGATACGAGTCGCCGAGCCCGAGAATCCGGAACGTTGCGCGTGGCTTCTCGACATCATGCTCGACGTCGCGCCATCCCGCGGAGTTGTGCTCGTGGTCGAGCGTGTTTCCTTCGTCGAAATACCCCCTCGGGTTCGAAGCGTAGGTCGCCCGGGAGGTCGAGAGCGGGATGAAGGCGTGGGGTGCGCGTTCCGTCGGTCCACTTGGAGCCCGCACCACGGAGTCCACTCGCGCCGGGGGATAACGCGCTTCTATGCCCAGCAACCGAAAAGCGAGCTCCAGGATCAGGACGGTGACGGCCAGTGATCCGAGAACGAGCGATCCGTTCACCAGCCAGCCATCGCGGCGTGCCAGTACGGCTGCTGCGGCCGCCAGCGCCAGTGCCGCGACGACCGCCAGGGCCGCACGCAGTCCGAAGGACTCGATCCTTCCGTCGCCGACGAATGCCAGCTCGAACGTCCAGGGATTCGCGACGAGGGCAATTACCGTAAGGAGGCCGGCCCAAACTCGGCGGCGGCCCGCCCGCTCATGCATCGGCCCGGGCCCCCTTCGGCGCGTCCGCCCCAGGAGCGCCGGGGCGTGCCCCTCGGGTTCGCAAGACGCCGAGCAGCCAGCCGGCGACCACGAGGGCGGCGCCTAGCGCTCCTCCGTAGAACAGCTCCGCGCGGAGCGTGATCGGAACGAGGCTCCGTGTCGTGAGGAGCAGTCCGAAGCCGGCCGCGCCCCCGAGCACCCACCCGACGATCTCCACCGGGTGCGCGTCCTGGAGCAACGCGGGAGTCGGCGACCTGGGTGTGAGATGGGAGCCTGCTGCCCAGAGGCGGTCGCCATCCCAACACAGCAGGTACACCACCGACAGCAGCATGCCGGCTGCCACCCACACCGTTCCGCCGAACCCGACGCCCCAGGTGATGAGGAGAATGCTGATCCCCACCGGGAGGAACATCAGGGCGCCCAGCAGAGCCGTGCGGGGAATCAGGAGGAGAATGGCGGCCAGGACCTGAACGAGCCCGACGAAGTGCCAGTACGGTCCGGTCCTGTACATCGCTTCGAAGAAGAATCCGACCGGATTCTCGACGGGAAGTACCGTGAATCGCTGACCCGTGAGCTTCACCAAGCCCGTGGGGAGAAAAGCTGTCGCCAAGAGCAACCGGTTGAGCAGCGTGAAGCGCCGGAGCCACGGCTGCTTCCGTGCCCACGCGTGGACTCTGGCGAGCGAGTCCGGAATCTCCAGCGTCATTCAACCAACCTCGGGGCCCGGAGCCCGCCCCGTCCACCCCCCGGCGCCCGAGAGTGTGGCAGGCGTCACCCCGCCAATCCGTAGCGATCCGCCAGATCGCGAATGTCCCGGTTTTCGAACGTCCCCGAAGTGGTGCCTTCAACGGTGGCCTGGATCATGGCCTGGCCCAGCTCGGAGGCGCGAAGCGACAGCCCCCGCAGCGGACGGTAGAGCGGCTCGAGCGGCCGCAGTAGCCGCTCCGCACGGTAGCGCGAGCTCATCCCACGCTCGCCTACCACGAGCGCCGGCCGATAATGCACTGCCCCACCGAGGCCCGCGGTCGAAAGGTCACGCTCCGCCTCCCCCTTTACGCGCGCCCACATCAAGCGACTGGTCACCTTCGTGCCGGCGCCGCTCAGGAAGTGCATGACCGCGTCCGGACATCGGGCCTTCATCCGACGGGCCGTCTCCATCGTGTACTCGTACGTGATCGTCCGATATCGCACGGGATCCGGAACATCGCTTTGCGATATCCCGAGGCAGAAGAACACGACATCCAGACCGTCGAAGTGTTCGCCAACCGCGGACTGATCGATGAAGTCCTCGAGCACGACGTTTAGGAGCTTTGCGTGCGACCGTCCGACCGGACGTCGGCCAAGGACCGTGACCGACATGATCCGCGGATCCGCCAGGCACTGACTCAACACGCCGCCACCGGCGAATCCGGTCGCACCCGTGAGCAAGACCCGGAACGCCGGTCTGTCCACCCTGCCAGGCTCCTGAGTGCTCAAGGGGCGTCTCTCGCCGTGAGGGTGCGTCGCGTCCGCCACTTCCGCCAGACGAACACGTAGACGCCGACGTTCAGGAGAATCACTCCGGCTCCGAGGATCAATTGGAGCTCCCGTGTGAGGGCGCCCGGATAGATCAATGGGATCACATAGTGCTCGACGAACCCACCGGGATACCCCGCCGCCCCGCTGGCTCGGCGGAGCGAGTTCTCGAGCGGTGTGAGTGGACAGACGCGTCCGCCCAGCTCGACCGCCGCGCCCCACGCGGCAGCAGGAATGTGAAGCCATGCCGCCCGCGGCCATCGCAGGGCAAGCAGTCCGCCGAAGAGCACGAACAGGATGAACCCCAGGTGGACCAGCACAACCGCATCGGCCATGAGTCTACTGGCCATCGGTTTCGCCCCCGCGAGGCCGCGGTGAACGCAAGCCGGGAGAGAGCACCGCCACGCGGACGCGGTCGGCCTCGTTGCCGAAGTCCCCTTCGACGGATAGATGGTCAATGAGACGAAACGCACGGCGACCCATGACCGGGGCACCCACATGTTCATGTACCTGCTCATCGCATGCGTGCTGGCTGCGCTGTTCCATGGGCTCAGGCAGCCCGAGCGCTCCCGCGAGCGATTGGGCGAGCTGCTGCTGCTCTACGTCCTCGTGGGGTACTGCGGCTTTCCCATGCTGGCCGTGAGCGTCGGTATCCTCGTCGCGCCGGATCGCATGGCCGAGATGCTGCCAATCGGGGCCTCGGGGGCGGTCGTCGCCTTCTTCGGTTGGGCGTACCTCGGCATGTCGTTGCTCTCCCTGCTCGCGCTCCGGTACCGCGGCGCCTACCTGATCGGCCCAGCGGTTTGTTGGGCCGTGTACTTCGCTGGCGCGACCTTCGTCCATCTTCACGGGGCCGGCGCTCCGGCCTCGCATGGGGGGATGCTCGCGATCTTCGCGACCCATGGGCTGGTGACCGTGCTCCTCGTGACTGGCATCCTCATGAGCGGGCTCCTCGGACGCCACGGGGAACGAGCCGGACCCTGATTCAGCGCACGGGCACCCACTGCGGCTGCTCGTCCCGGCCCGGGGCGACCACGACCGGACGGCGTCCGCTTCCGTCTGCGTTCATGATCCACAGATCGAGCGGATCGCCGGGACCGCGAGCAAACAGGATGCGCCGCCCGTCCGCCGACCACTCCGGCTGCCAATCCGGTTCCGCGTCAGCGGTGAGGTTGGTGAGTCCGGAGCCATCCGCCTGGATCGTGAAGATATCGGCACCGCTGAACCCCTCTCCCACCTGACCATAGAAGGCGATTCGACCTCCATCCGGTGACCACCGGGGAGCGGAGTTGTGCCCCGCGAGGCGGGTCAGTTGGCGCTCGTTACCACCGGTGGCATCCATCACGAACACCTGCAGCGTCGCCTCGGGGCTTCCGCCGGGTGCAACTGCCCCGAACGTGATCCGCCGCCCGTCCGGGGACCAGCTCGGCGCCTCGTCGTACCGGTCGTTGCTCGTGAGGCGAGTTACGCCGGTGCCGTCGGCGTTCATCACGTAGATCTCCCGCGAGTCGCTGTCTCGGTCCGACACGAACGCGATCCGTGTGCCATCGGGAGACCATGCGGGAGCCGCGTCCACGCCCGGATGATTGGTCAGGTTCCGGACGTTCCCGCCGTTCGGGTCCATCACGTGGATCTCTCGGTTTCCGCTTCGGTCCGATCCGAACAGGACGCTGCTCCCGTCGGGCGACCAGGAGAAGCCGAAGTCGGTCGCGGGGTGGTTCGTCAGATTGACGGTCGAATCCGTGTCCAGCCACGTCACCCAGACGTCGTAGTCGCCGGAGCGGGTCGAGAGGAATGCGATCGCGTCGGGGTCCGGATCCTCTGCCCCAGCTGGCGGGGCCTCCGCCGCGCAGCCGGCGGCCAAGCCGAAAGCGAGGAGGGCCGTCCATCGCTTGGAGGTGGCTTGCGGTGCGATCGGTCTCATGGATGGGACTCCTGGGCCACAGGGTGCGGGTTGGGGGGAGCGTTCGGAAGCCGGTGCTTAGCGCTCCAAAGCGCTCAAGATACCGGCCTCGAGGACTTCGGCCTCCGAGATGAGTTGCTCGATCTCCAAACGGATCTCGGTCAATAGGCCGACGTGCATCCGGTACAGCCCCCGGAGCTGCCCGTCGTCTTCGTAGAAATGTGACGCATCGGAAAGGTGCGGGAGCACCTCGACCTCGGTGAGCGCGCTGTAGCGACGAAAACGATCGCTCGTCGAAACCACCCGGTTGTAAAAGACGGCGAGCTCGTTGAAGAGATTCGGATCGAGCAAGGCCACGCCGCCCGACGCCAGGGTCGCCTCCCAGATGGCCGTCGGGGGGGTCTCGGCCCGCGGCTCCCGATAGAACGGCGGTGGCAAGCGCTCGCCTCGGGCGAACGCCTCGTTCCACGACTGGACGCTGGCCTCCATCTCGGCAACGACGAGGGGCGCTCGCTCCGAGAACGTCCGGACCTCGCCCAGGAGCGCGGCATACGTCTGGCGGGCCCGCTGATCGTCCTCACGCTGCTGTCGAACGTCTTCGGCCACGAAGGCCCCGAAGACGCCCACGAAGATGATGCCCAGCTCCGCGATGAGTCGGACCGGGACGCGGCCACCCGTACTTCCTTGGGACCCGTTCTGAAACCTGGTTCCGGCCATGATGCCCACTACGCAGTCCGTTCGGCTTGGTTACACGATTCAGGCGCTGGCTGCCGCGGGCTCGGGGATGCCCGCCCGAACACGGGACCCGACGACCACCACGGTTCTAGCCAAGAGCATGGCCGTCCCCTAGAAGGACTGGTCGCAGACCTCGACATCAGGCACCTCCCGCTTCGTGAGCACCGAGGCTGGCGCGTTCGAGCACGTCGAGCATCTGGGCCTCGGTGGGGGGATGAATGACGTTTCGTTCCGCGAACTCCTCCGCGCCCGGGTAGCCCGTGGCGCGCACCCTCGCGGCCGCGGCCGACAGGTCGTAGTCGGTTCGACGGAGCTCCACCTGCGGGCCCAGCAGGGCCCAGTAGGCGCCGGGTTTTCCGAACGGCATGCCGATGCTCCCTGCATTCACGACCCTCGTCGCCCCGACTTGCCGGTCGAATTGCATGTGCGTATGGCCGCAGACCACCGTTCGCTCGGGCACCCTACCGAAAACCGGAATCAAGCGCTTGCTCGGCGTGCGGCGCGTGAAGATATCCGAGTCGCTCAACGGCGTGCCGTGACAGAAGAGCACCGGCCCCAACCCGTCCACATCCAGACGGTGGGTGAGCGGCCACGCGCCGACCGATTGACACTGCTCGGGAGCGAGCTGCTCGCCGCTCCAGCGGATCGCGTCCCGAACGGGAGCCGGGAGCCGGACGGACTCGATTCCGGCCACGCTGGCCAGGACGTCCGACTCACCGTTCCCCCGGATGAAGTCGACCGGGAGATCGATCGCCATGAGGCAGGACAGTGTGTCCCGAGGCATCGGCCCCGGCACGACGTCGCCCCCGATCAGGATCCGGTCCACGCGCACGGAGCGGGCCTCCGCCAGCACGGCCTCGAGGGCGGGCAGATTGCCGTGGATATCGTAGAGCGCGGCGACTCGCAACGGTCGATTATCCGGTGGAGAGAGCCGGTCGTTGTTCGAAGAACTCGACCACCCCGGACTCCAGGGAGTACTCGGCACCCACCACCATCAAGCCGTCGTTCCGCATCAAGCGGTCGACCACGGCCGACTCGGCGATTAGCCGGTCGATCGAGGCTCGGACATTCGAGCGCACGGCCCTGTGGACCAGGGACTCCCCTTCCAAGCCGGCGTCCACCAGCGACTGCACGGAAGGGCGAATCCGGCTGACGATCGACTCGAGGTTGGGTGAGCCAGCACCCGAGGGCCGAGTGACATCGTCGATCGCCGCGAGCACCGCCCCGCACTGCGTATGCCCGAGGACGACCACCAGCCGGGTCCCGAAGCTCTCGACCGCGAATTCGACGCTGCCGGTCTGTGACGGCGTCACGACGTTGCCCGCGACACGGATGACGAAGAGCTCGCCGAAGCCCTGATCGAATACGACCTCCGCTGGCACCCGGGAGTCCGAGCATCCCAGGATGACGGCAAACGGCGCCTGCCCCTCGACGGTCTCTCGACGGTTCCGGATGCTCATCCCGTCGAGGCGGTCCACATCGGCCACGAATCGGCGGTTGCCCTCTCGGAGCAGCTCGAGCCCTTCGACCGCGGCAGTCATCCTCCTACTGGCTCCCCTGGCGGTTCAACCGCCGCATTCCGATTGACAGTTCTGCGTCCAGTGGCCGGAACCGGCGCGGCGCGGCCTGACCCGAAGACGGCCCAAGCTGCGGGCGGCGTCGGCGGGCTCGCAACCCCGTTTGCCGCCACACGCCAGGGGTGTCGGACCCGCCTGGTCACGTCCTTTCGGTCAGTGACTGGGGGCCGTCGGCTGGAGGGTGCTCGGCGTACAGGTCGGTGGAAAGGTACTTGAGGCCCGAGTCGCAAAGGACGGTGACGACCGTCTTCCCCACACCGAGGCGCTGGGCCACGCGGAGGGCGGCGACCAGGTTCGCGCCTGTGGACGTCCCACCGAAGAGCCCTTCCTCTTTGGCCAAGCGGCGGGTCATCGCCTTGGCAGCATCCGTGGAGACTGTTTGGATCTCGCGCACCAGATCTCCGTCCCAAAGCGGGGGGACGAAGCCCGGACCGATCCCCTCGATGGCGTGTGAGCCGGGCTCTCCGCCCGACAGCACGGGCGACTCGTTCGGTTCGACGGCGATGATCTCGACCCCGTCACCGAGCGCCCCCAGTCGCCGTGCCACGCCTGTGATGCACTGCGCCGTCCCGACGCTCTGCACGAAGGCGTGGACGTGTCCTCCGGTCTGCTCCCAGAGCTCGTCGGCCAGCGGGGCATAGCCCGCCGCCGCGTCGGGGTTGTTGAATTGGTCCGCAAGAAACGCGTCCGGTGCCTCGCCGAGCTCTGCGGCCCTCCGCATCATGGCTCGAATCAGCTCCCTGGTGGTGCGACCTCCGTCGCTCGGAATCTCGACCACCTTGGCGCCGAGCGCGCGCATGTGATCACGCTTCTCGCGGCTGAACGCGTCCGAAGTGACGACCGTGGCCGAGTAGCCGAGAGCCGCACAGACGAACGCGAGCGACGTCCCCGTGCTCCCTCCGGTGTACTCGACGACCGTTCCAGCCACCGGCAGGCGGCCGTTGGCGGCCGCCCGCTCCACGACCGAAAGCGCCATCCGGTCCTTCATGCTGCCGGTGGGGTTTCCGCTCTCGACCTTCACCAGGACGCGGGCGCTGCCGGCCGGGACCACGCACCCGAGCTCCACGAGGGGCGTGCGGCCAACGGCCCGCACGATGCCGGACACGCTCATGGTCTCCACGTCCGTCCAACCGTATTCAGGGACACGCGAGCTCGACTGGATCGAGGCTGTTCGGAATCGCAAGTCGGGAGCCCTCGACCGCGATCCATCCGGTGGTGCCTTCCGGCGCGGTCCCATGGGCCCAGAACGCGGATCGTCCGGGCCGAACCACCTCTCCCGCATACTGGAAGGCCGGTCCCACGACCATGTTCTCCCACGGCCAGAACACCTCGACCTCGGCGATCGCGCCCTCGTGCCAGATGTTGAAGAAGCCCTCCCCCAGGTAGTCCAGGACGTAGATCGTGTCGTTCGGGAGCAGCGGGCCACCGCCGGATGCCACCGCCAGCCGCTCGACCCGCCGAGTGACCACGACGACGCCAGGCTCGTCGACGATGACCACCCCGGTCGTGACCTCGAACGCATCCCCGGCAGCCAGCGTACGACGGACCGGGGCTTCCGCTCCATAGGCTTCGTACACGTCGATCGGTCCGCAAGCGAGCCAGGTCCCGTAGGTGCACCCCTCGCCGGGACACGCATCGGCAGCCACGTAGGGGAGGGTCAGAGCCGGGGGTATCTGCGCAGCGACCCCCGCCGCCTCATCGCCCGTTGAGCAACCGCTCGCGTACCCGGAGCCGACCACCGAAACCGCCAGCCAGATTCGCATCACCGTCCACGAGCTTCGTGACGTGCGGCGCACCCCCACGCGGTCATCCGCCATCGGCCAAACCGACTGCTTTGGCGAACCGGAAGCTCGTTCGCTCGTACCCGAGGTGCTCGTAGAAGGAGTGCGCCTCGGTTCGGCGCATATGACTGGTGACCTCGACCAGGCCGCAGCCCGCACGGCAGAAGGCGTCTTCAGCCGCAAGCGTCAGCGCGCGCCCGAGCCCCCGCCTTCTGGCGCCCGGGTCGACCACGAGGGACGTGATTCGCCCCACCGGCTTCGGTCGATGGAGCACCGTCATCCGGTGCAGCGTGACGACCCCGAGAAGCGAGCCTGGTCCCTCCACGACCAAAGCGGAGTTGCCCTCCATCTCCCACGCTCTCCAGGATCTCACGATCGCTTCGGCACCGACCGGGTATCCCAGCGGCGAGATCAGCCGGGAGAGCTCCAGAGCATCCCCGATGGTTGCGAGGCGGATACGAGCTTCGTGATCCACCGAGCGGCTCCGGTCGGGTCCGGCGTCGATTCGGTCGGCCATGCCGGTCAGCTTGCCGAGACCGGCTGCCGCCGGCAAGAACGATCCCTCGGCGTGCCCCCGCCCCGCGATGCGGAGGGCGAACCCTCATGAGTTCGTCTCCCGTGCCGGCGGGCGCGACCTACTGGACGTGAGGGTCGCCGTACGCTCGATCGTGCTTGTACCGGACACATGCTCCGAATACCCTGCCCCTTGGGATCTGACCCGTCTGACTCGAATACCCTTCGACTCCTAATCACGTCCAGGCAGATCAGGGTAGGAACAGCCATGCTCCGACGGTACGCGGTCGTCGCCCTAATGATTGGCGTCGTCATGACGGGTGCGGGCCTGCCGGCCGGGAACCGAGACGAGGGATCCGTGACGGTCGACACCGCGGTCCTCCAGGTGGCGACTGCGGAACAGGAGACGGGAGGGGGAGACGACGCCCCACCGGTGGTCGGCGCGCAAGCGCAGCTCATATTCCTCGCCTTTCTCGTCGTCATGCTGCTGGTGCCATGGCTGATGGCTCGCGAGGGGCTGCGCGGCCGAGCCGTCACTGGCGGACCCGCAACGGACGTCCTTCCGCCAGGCTCCCTCTTCAGCTCCCGGCGGGAGCGTCAACTCTGGCTTTGGACGCTCGTGGTCCTCATCGCCATATACACCACCCTCGGGCCCGCAGCGGAGGTGGCCGCGGCCCTGCGCGCGCGCAATCTGCTGCGGATCACGATGGGAGCGTTCCTCGCTCTCGTGGTCTTGCTGGTCGTCGCTCCGTGGATCAAGGACCGGCCGAGCCGCGGCGAAGTGGGCGCCGGGATCGGGATTGCGGCGGTCTACGCCACGACGGTGATCAGAATCCCAGTGCCGGAAGCGCGCAGCCATCTCTTCGAGTACGGCTTGGTCGCTCTCCTCATCCATCACGCCCTCGCCGAGCGCCGACGAAACGGCCGCCGGGTGCCGGTCCCGGCACTGACGGCCCTGGTGGCCACCACCCTTCTGGGTTGGCTCGACGAAGGCGTACAGGCGCTGATCCCGAGCCGCACTTACGATCTCGTCGATGTCGGGTTCAATGCGATTGCGGCAGCGATGGCCATCTCCGCGAGCCTCCTCATGACGTGGGTCCGCGGGTTGGCCGTCTTCGGGCGCGAGGATCGACTGCGCTGATTCACGACCGGGGCTGAGCGTCGTGGCCACGACTGGCCGGAGGTGGCCAAGCACTACTTCCTGGACATGAGGCTCGCAGAGGTACGGGAGCCCACCAGCCCGGCCCTGAAAAGCGACTCAGAGGTTCAGGTTGATCAGGGGCAGTAGCCGGAGCCACCGCGGGTTGTTGCCGGCGTAGTTGAGCAAACCCAGTTGCACGCCGTTGAGGTGTGCCGTGTAGTTGATCAACCCCACCGAGAGCCCGGTGAACCTTCGGTTCGCCAACTTGAAATGGATGAAATCCTCCAAATCGATGCGGTCGATGTACAGCCCGTTCAACGCCCCGATCGCTACGCCCTTCACCTCGGGAGCGAACACCAATCCACCGCCGATCGCCACACCCCTTATCCGCTCGGTCGCGCCGAGTCCGAGACCAGCCAGCATGACGCCGTCCATCGTGCCACCGCCGATGCCCCCGAGACTCACGGCGACCCCGTCGATATCCGTGCCCCCGGCGCCGACCCCCGCCACCGCCAAACCGCGGAGGGGAGCCCCGTAGACACCGCCGAGGCTGATTGCCAGCCCGGTCAGCCCCTCCGTGCTGGCGGCGAAGACCCCGCCGACCAGCCCACCTCTCACGACCCTCGACATCGTCGCCCCTGGACTCACGGCCAGGCCGTCGAGTCGCTGCTCGTCGTTCCCTGTCCAGATCCCGGCAAGCGTGATTCCCCGCGCGCGCTCTCGGATGTCCACCGCAATCATGCCGATGGCCAGTCCGGTGAGGCTTCCCGCTCCGACGCCCAACGCACCCGCTGCGACTCCCCTCAGGCGGTCCCGGGCATTCACACCGATCCCGCTCAGCGCGATGCCGTCGATTCTCCGGGCTTTGGTTCCGATGATGCCCAACGTCATCCCATTGTAGATCGCCGCCGGATTCGTTCCGGGATTCCAAAGCGTCAGATTCAGTCCGTTGACCCGTTCGACCCTTTCGTCGACTGCGTTCATGCGGATTCCGCTGAATCGACTCGAGTTGCCGATGCTCAGACCGTATCCTGACACGGCCAGATCGATCGATTGGGCCGCTCCGCCCTGGACCAGTGCGATCGGGAGGATCGCGAGCAATCCCAGCAGTCTCATCTTGGGCGTCCTTCGTCGTCCATGTAGGGAGTGGGGCGGGGTTGCATCCGCCATCCCCGTGCCGGCCCGCCCGCGCCGGGGTCGACGACCTCGGCCGGCCGGTGACTAACAGTCGCCCGGTGGCGGGCGGCCGCACCTACGTCCACCTACGTAGCGGGCACGTCCATTCTACGTAGGCACGCCCTCGGGCCTGAGTCCTGCGCTGGGTCGAACCAAGCGGTCAACGCGGCGGAGGCCGACATGTCATGCCTGGCCATCTTCAGGGGCTCGGGCGTCGGTTCCGGAGAGGCCAAAGCCTAGCGCTCCAGAGTGTACTCCACGTCGAAGATCGGGACCGAGACGCCCACATTCCCGTACGTGGCACGCGCCCGGAGCACGTTGGGGTGGTCGATGCCCAGCGTGAAGCGGCGAAGTACGAGCGTGTACCGGACGGGGCCCTCGACGTACGCGAGATCCACCGCCGTGAGGTTGTCGATCCGCACGTTGGCAAGGAAGAAGATGTCGTCGAGGGTCACGGTGACGCAGTTGGTACAACCGACCAGCTGGATGTCCGCCGCGTCGAACGAGACGGCAATCACCGCGTTCTCGATCACGACCGGACGGCCGTCTACGATCCCGACTCCCGAGCCCTGATAGGTCCCCACCCAATCGGCGGCAGGATCCAGCAGCGGCAGCTCCGGACCCTCCACGGCGACGGAGGAGTCCGAGCAGGCGACCAGGCCGAATAGCAGGCAGGCGACAGGAAGGCGGGGCACGGTCAGCTCACGTGAAAGGGTCGGCTTGAAAATCCCCGGGAGCGGAGCAGTGTTCCGACAGCGAGCCTCGTGGACCACGTCGCGGTGGCCCCCGCACGGGGTATGCGCTCCCCCTGCGTTTCTGTTCTCCAGCGCGCGCGCTCGGAGTCAGGCGTGTCCACCGCCGTCTTGGAAAGAGCCGCTGGCCACCTCACCGACGGCCCCAACGATCTGCAGGAAGGACGTCGATTTCACGCTGGCGCTACCGACGAGCAGCCCGTCGATCTCTTTCACGGAAATCAGCTCACCGGCGTTCTCGGGGCCCACGCTTCCACCGTACAGCACTCTTATCGCACTGCCCGATTCGGCTCCGAGAGCCTCCGTGAGGGTGTCCCGAATGAAGTGGTGCATCTCGGCGGCCTGCTCGACCGTGGCTGGCGTGGCGTCGGGATTGTTGTGCGACTTGATCGCCCACAGTGGTTCATAGGCAAAGTGCACCTTTGCTACGACCGACGGGTCGATGCCATCGATCGCGGCGCGCACTTGCTGCTCGACCCTGGTCTTCGTGCGCCCCTCGCGCCGCTCCTCGGCCGACTCGCCCACGCACACGATGGGCGCGAGGTCGAACGCCAAGGCCGTGCCCACGCGGTCGTTCACCATCTCGTCGGTCTCGCCGAGCTGTCGCAGCTCGGAGTGACCGAGGATGACGTACCGGCAGCCGACGCTCACCAGCTGCGACGCTGTGACTTGGCCGGTGAAGGCACCATTGGTGTCAGCCCAGAATACGTTCTGGGCCCCCACGGCCACCGGAGTGTCCCTCAAGGCGTCTCGGACCCCGACGATGGACACGAAGGAGGGGCAGACCGCCAGGTCGAAGCCGGGGTCACGACTTCCGAGCTCGGACGCTATGGAACGGGCGAGGTCGATGGCGCCGTCGTCGTTCAGGTAGGCTTTCCAGGCGCCCACCAGGATAAATCGTCTCTTCACGCGGATACGGGGAACGAGTGTGGGTGTCGGGTCGATGTCGACGGGATCGCCGAGCCGGAAGCTGCTCCGCATGGTTGTGCCAAGCAAGGGACTCTCGGCCGTCCCGCGCGGTGTAGAGTGCCCGCGAGGCCCTCATCCTCTACCTTCCCGTGGATCTCTTCCCGCAGAGGGATCGATTGTATCGGGTGATCTTCAGGTCGCCCACTTTCGTCCGACGGGCTCGGAGTCGGGTGTGCGCTCGTCCGTGTGGATCGTCGACCGGAGCCTGTGCTCCGGATGGGAGGAAACGGGTGTCCGAACAACCGGTGGTGAGTGAGAAGCGCGTGCCTTGGCATCTCTGGCTCGTCGGGATCTTGGCAGTCCTCTGGAATCTGGTCGGGGCCTTCGACTACGTCATGACGCAAACCAGGAACGAGTCGTACATGGCTGAGTTCACTCCCGAGCAGTTGGAGTTCTTTTACGGCTTTCCCTTCTGGGTGGTGACGTTCTGGGCCCTGGCTGTATGGGGGGGCCTTCTGGGAGCCATCCTGCTGCTTCTGAGAAAGCGGCTGGCCGTGAACGTCCTCCTCCTGTCCTTCGTGTCCATGGTCATCACGTCGATCCACAACTTCCTCCTTGCAGACGGCCTGGCAATCATGGGCGGCACGGGCGTGGTCTTCTCGGTTTTCATCTTCGCCGTCGCGTTGGGCCTGTGGCTCTATGCGCGGGGGATGGCCGAGCGGGGAGTTCTCGCCTGACGGGTCTCGCCTACCGACCACCACCGCCGGTACTCCCCCTCATCATGCCCCTGGTAGGTCGCGATCACCGAGTCAGCTTCCGAACGGGCGCGAGTGATGGTCGACGTGCTCGTACGAGAGTGCGCTCCACCTGCTCCTCGTGAGACGACCGAAGAGGCGATTCTCACTCCAAGTCTCCGAGGCAGGTGGGTGCTCAGTGCGATGAGTCGCTCCAGATCCGCACGATCCCTGTCGAAATCCGTCGGAGGAGTCGTGAAGTACCCCGAGGGTCCCGCTACGCCCTTGGGCATGGGGAGCACGTGGATGGTCAGCCACTTCCGGGGTCGATGGCGGAGCGCACCGGGCGTCGGCGCTCCGCGCCAGTGCGATTCCCCCGGGAACCCCGAGTTTGCTAATACATAGAAGTACCATGTATACTACCTCTATGTATTACCCTCGTTCTTCGTGATCTCCCCGTTCCCATCGAAGCATGGACATCGGCAAGGACCTCGTCGCCGCTTCGGCCACTCCACTCGTCCTGGCCATCCTGAGCGAAGGTGAGAGCTACGGTTACGCCATCATCAAGCGCGTGGACGAGTTGTCGGGAGGCGAGCTGCGCTGGACCGATGGCATGCTCTACCCGGTGCTCCATCGCCTGGAACGGAACGGTCTCGTGGAGGCCAGCTGGGGCCGGTCCGAGTCGGGCCGCCGCCGGAAGTACTACCGGCTCACCGATCGGGGGTCTGAGGAGCTGGCCAACCAGCGCAGACAGTGGCGGGTGGTGAACGAGACGCTTCGTGCGACACCGTTCAAGCGATTCCAACTCGTGCCGCAGGCAATCTGATGGCCGACAAGGGAGGCGAGCAGATGCTCGAGGATCGGATCCAGGAATGGCGGTCCTATCTGCATCGGCGGGAGGCCATCGACGCAACGGACGTGGACGAGCTCGAGGACCACCTCCGCAGCCAGGTGGCCGACCTCCGCGGGGCCGGGCTCGACGAGGATGAGGCGTTCCTCATCGGGGTGAAGCGCCTCGGCGAACTCGACACGCTTTCCCGTGAGTTCGCCCGCGAGCACTCGGAACGCCTATGGAAGCGACTCGTGGTCGCCGACGTCGGCGAGGCTGGGACCCAGTGGGGCCGGGAGGCCTTCGTGGCTCTGGGCTTGGCCGTAGCGGCGGGAATCGCGATCAAAGTGCCCGAGCTCTTTGGGCTGAGTTGGGCCGGGTCCGAGAGGGCGCAGTTGTTCTACGCTCGAAACCTGAGTCTCTTCGTCCTCCCCTTCCTCGCCGGATACTTCGCGTGGAAGCGAGGGCTGGATTCGAGAGGCCTGCTGCGGCTTGCCACGCCCTTCGTTCTTGGGGCCTTGGCGATGAACCTCCTGCCATTCAACCCCGGTGGCCACACGGAATTGCTGGCGGCGATTCATCTGCCGATGGCGCTCTGGCTCGCCGTGGGCGTCGGGTATGCGGGCGGTGCTTGGTCGAGCCATGACCAGCGCATGAACTACCTGCGCTTCTCTGGCGAGTGGTTCATCTACTACGTCCTCATCGCCCTGGGCGGCGGTGTTCTGATGATGTTCACCATGTTCGTCTTCGGTGCCATCGGTCTGGACGCGGAGTGGCTCCTGGAGTCCTGGATACTCCCGTGCGGAGCGATGGGGGCGGTCATCGTCGCGGCGTGGCTAGTGGGCGCCAAACAGAGCGTGGTGGAGAACATGGCGCCTGTGCTCACGTTGCTGTTCACGCCGCTCTTCACCCTGATGCTCCTGTCGTTCCTCACCACCATGGTATTTACCGGGAGCGGAATCGACGTCGGGCGTGAGGTCCTCATAGGCTTCGACCTCCTCCTCGTCCTCGTTGTCGGTCTGCTCGTGTACTCCGTCTCTGCCCGGGACCCGCATGCGGCGCCTGGTTTCTTCGACGCCCTTCAGCTCGTCCTCGTGATCAGCGCCCTACTCGTCGATGCGATGGCGCTGTGGGCTATTCTCGCGCGCATTTCCGCTTTCGGGTTCACCCCGAACCGAGTAGCGGCCCTGGGCGAGAACCTCATCCTCGTGGTGAACCTGGGCTGGTCGGCTGTCCTGTACGCGAGGTTCATCGGAAGGCGCGCGGGATTCGCGCCGCTGGAGCGTTGGCAGACCGCGTACCTGCCGGTCTATGCCGTGTGGGCATGGATCGTCGTACTGATCTTCCCTCTGGTTTTCCGCTTCCAGTAGGCGCGTCCACCTGCCCATGCGGGCCCCGCCATTTCGGTGGCCGCATCGTTAGCGCGCGACCGGACGACTCCCTCCTCCGAGGCCTCGGGGACACTCAGGACGATTCAGACGTTCCCTCCCTCTCGCAGAGTTCTTTGAGCACCTGGAGAGCCTTGGGCCAAGTCTCTTTCATGTACTGCTCGAAGTCTGCCGTGACGTCCTGGTCCACGACGAGCCGGGTGCCTTCCGGCACCGAGCTGAAGGTGTAGTTCTCGAAGGCGGGGGCCCAGGCACGAACAGCGTCGCTCTCGGTGTCTTCGATGCCGTTGGCCACGAATCCGAGGTGGCGGATCGAGATGAACTCGGTGGGTCGGTTTTCCGCGATCTCAGCGACCATACCCTCTCCGGAGGGACCCATGAACCTGATCCTGCTCCCCTGGCTCCAGGACCCCTCGTAGTGCGACCCCTCCGCGAATACCGCCGTCCAGACCCGATAGGACTCGGCTCCGAGCACCGTTTCCCACACCGTGGCCACCGGCGCGTTGATCGTCGTCTGAAACTGAACTCGTTTGACGTTCGCCATGAGAAGCTCCGAGGCAGAACAGTCCACTCGTCATCCAAGGGGTGCTGACAACCTACGGATCCAAGCTCCTGTCAGGGCGACGCGGGCACCTCGCTGCAGGGAGAAGGGCCGCGTGAAGCGCATCCCGCCGGCGTTGAGCCGTGGGTGAGGGGCTGCCTCCGCGTTTTCGGAACCGATCCGCAGGAGCTCTTGGCGCCCTACTCCTGAGTTCTCTGCCAGAGTCCGTGCTGGATGCCGCCCTGGAGGAAGATGGCAAACGTACCGTGGCCGGGAAGCTGCAGAGGCGGATGCGCGATCTCGCCGCCCGATTCGACCACCGCCCTCACCGACGCTTCGATGTCGTCCACAAGCAAGTAGGGGCGTACGATCGCTTTTTCGGACTCGTGCATCGGAGCGCGCACTCCGAGCGTTCCGCCGTCCGGTAGAGGCGCCGTCCGGGCGCCTCCCAAACCGGGCTCGCCGGCGCTGAATGTCACGCCGTGCAACCGCTCGTAGGTCGAGCACACGGCGTCGACGTCGTTCGTTACGATTTCGAGGTAGTCAACTCGCATGATGGCAATATTTCGAATGAAGGTCCGCCGCGCGGGCCGGCCGCCAGACCGCCGAGCAGCAAGCGCATACCCTGCGGACCGAGCATGACCCGCGGGCCGAACCTAGTCAGGCACGGCTCTCCGCGCTTCCTGGGCGGGTGGAGAGTGCAAGTCGGGCAAAAGCCGGGAGGTCAACAGCGGTGGTTCCGCCCCAGACGCGGGCCCTTCGGCGTCCAGCTGGCCAGCGCTCGTCGACCGAGTCAATTCAGCTCCTCCCGATGCGGTTGCACACTTTGGAGGGGCGTCCGTCAGATCCTCCTGGGTGCCGGGAACTGGACCGGTTCCTTCGGTCCGGTGGATCAAGCGCTTACCCGACCAAGCATCATGTTGAGAAGCTTGATCAGCGACGAGTCTGGTCCAGGAGGTACTGCGTAACCGCTGGCTCGAGGGAGGTGAGACCGTTCTCGAGTCCGAGCCGCAATGCCTCGGCGGCGCTGGCTCCTTCAAAGTGGAA
>JAHEKN010000278.1 GCA_024638305.1 Gemmatimonadota bacterium
GCACCGAAGCGACGGTCCCCTCGAGGATCTTGAGAAGCGCCTGCTGCACCCCTTCGCCGGACACATCGCGGGTAATGGACGGATTGTCCGCCTTGCGAGCGATCTTGTCGATCTCGTCGATGTAGACGATACCACGCTCGCACTCGGCCACGTTGTACTCCCCCGCCTGGAGGAGCCGGACGAGGATGTTCTCCACGTCCTCCCCGACGTATCCGGCCTCGGTGAGCGTGGTCGCGTCCGCGATCGTGAACGGGACCTGGAGGATCCGGGCGAGGGTCTGGGCGAGCAGGGTCTTGCCGACACCCGTGGGGCCGAGCAGCAGGATGTTCGACTTCTCGATCTCGACGTCGTCGACGAGATTGCGGTGGTTGATCCGCTTGTAGTGATTGTATACAGCGACCGAGAGCGTCTTCTTGGCCAGCTCCTGGCCGATGACGTACTCGTCGAGGGTCTCTTTGATCTCGGCGGGTGTGGGGACCTCGGTGAAACGTCCCGCCTGTTCGCGCTCCTCCTCCTCGGCGAGGATCTCGTTGCAGAGCGCGATACACTCGTTGCAGATGTAGACGTTCGGCCCAGAGATGAACTTCTTGACCGCGTCCTTGGACTTCCCGCAGAACGAGCAGCGTAGGTGCTTATCGCTGGGCATCGTCGCTCTCTGACTCCCTGGTTGAGACCCGCGTCATTCTGGGGCCCGCATCCGTGCGAAAACCGTTCCTGGCAACCGTTTCGGCGTCACTCGGCCGGCGCCGGGCGGCCGTTCCCCTCTTCGACTTCCGCATGACGCTCGACGACGTGGTCGATAATCCCGTAATCGAGCGCCTCCTGCGGAGACATGAACCGATCCCGATCGACATCATCCGCTACCTGCTCGAGCGGCTGGTTGGTGTGCTTCGCGAGCAGCTCGTTGAGTCGCGCGCGGGCATAGAGGATCTCCTTGGCCTGGATCTCGATGTCGGCCGCGGTACCGTAAGAGCCACCGGAAGGCTGGTGGATCATGATTCGTGCATTGGGGAGGGCGCGCCGCTTGCCCTCCGTCCCGGCCGCGAGCAGGAAGGCCCCCATCGAGGCCGCCATGCCCATGCAGATCGTCGCCACCGGGGCGTTGAGGAACTGCATGGTGTCGTAGATGGCCAGCCCCGCCTGGACGCTGCCGCCCGGCGAGTTCAGGTAGATGTTGATGTCGCGCTCGGGATTGTCCGCTTCGAGGAAGAGGAGCTGCGCGATGACGACGTTCGCCACCTCATCGTTGATGGGCGAACCCAAGAAGACGATGCGGTCCATCAAGAGCCGGGAGAAAATGTCGTAGGTCCGCTCCCCGCGGCTGGACCGCTCGATGACGTACGGTGCGTAAATCGGCATGTACCCTCTCTGTCTTCGACCCTTCGGCCTATTCGATCCTGACCGCCCCTGCTACCCCGAAGTGGGTGCCGGTTGCCACTTCCCCTCGGGCACTTTCCGGGCCGCCGCCCGGCGCTAACCGACCTTCGATCTCTCGATCAGAAACTCGAAGGCCTTGTCGATCGCGAGCCGGTGTCTGAGCGACTCCAGCTGCTTCTCTCGACCGAGCCTCTGGCGGACTTCCGCGAGGCTCAGCCCCTGCTTCTCCCCCAGTTCCGTGAGGCGCGACTCGAACTCCTCGTTCGTCGGCTCGAGCCCCTCGGTCTCGATCAGCCGCTCCAGGATCAGATCTCGCTTGATCTGACGCTCGACAGCGGGCTGCACCGTCTCTCGAGCCTCGCGCACCCGATCCGGGTCCGCGTCCTCCGGCGCGTCGATCACCCGGTCAAGATAACGCTCCATCAGACTGGGTGGCACCTCGAAGGCGTTGGCCTCGATTACCGCGTCCACCAGTTGCTCCCGCACGGCGTCGTCGGCCTCGCGCTCACGGTGTGCCACGACATCTTCGTGTACCGCCGCGCGCAGCTCCTCCATGGAGCCGAACTCCCCGACCTGGAGCGCGAACTCGTCGTTCAGCTCGGGCAGTCGCTTGGCCCGCACGTCGACCAATCGAATCGAGAGAGGGCGCGTCTGACCGGCGAGCTCCTCGGAGCCGAAGTCCTCCGGGTAGCTGACGTCGAAAGCGCCTTCCTGGCCTGGCTCCAGCGTGAGAATCGACGTTTCGACGTCCGGAAGCGCGTGGCCAGCCCCGAGCTCGAATCGGTATGGCTTCTCCTCGGCATCCTCCGCGCTGTCCTCGCTGGAGCGAATCACCACCGAGACGACGTCGCCGGCCTCCGGCTTCCGCTCCGCGGGCTCGAGGACGGCATGGTCGGACCGCAGGCTCTCGAGGATCTCATCGACCTCGGAATCCTCGATCTGCACCTCCGGTCGGTCGACCCGGAACCCACCCGTGCGAGCCAGCTCGATTCGCGGCATGACCTCCACGTCCACGCGGAACGAGAGTCGCTCGCCAGGCTCGTAGTCCACATCGGCGACCTCCGGCTCGCCGATCGCCTCCAACGCGTGCTCGAGCACGGCGGCTCGGAATCCCTCGTTGACGAGCGCGGTCAACGTCCGCTCATCGATAGTGGGGCCGTAGCGCTCCTCGATCACGTTGCGCGGGACCTTGCCCTTCCGGAATCCCTTGATCCGGACCGTCTTCCCGAGCTTCTTCCCCTCCTTGCGCCGCGTGGCGGCGACATGGCCGGGATCCACCGTGATGGTCAGGCGGCGCAGGTAGTCCTTGTCGCTCTCGAGGCCGACATCGAAGCGATTTCGCTCCGCCGACTCTGTTCCGGCTTGGCTCAACGCGTTCGCTCGCTGCGTTGTCCCCACCGCGTGCGGTGGGCGGGTTCTCGTGTCTCGGTCCGCCGGCTCCCCGCGGGATCGGCGCCTCGTATGCGAAAGGGGGGACTCGAACCCCCACGGCCGTTAGGCCACCAGCTCCTA
>JAHEKN010000124.1 GCA_024638305.1 Gemmatimonadota bacterium
CTTCCTTCATGCCAGGGAGCAGCGCCGAGTGCGCCTGGTACTCCTCGAGGCTCTTGGCCACCTCGGCATCGTAGGCGTCGATGAAGCGCTGGTAGTAGGCGCGGGCACGATCCAGGTCGCCGGCTTCCCGGGCGGCCTCCGCCGCCGTGGCCAGAGCCAGCAAGTGGTCGGGCGATCGGGCGAGAGCGACCTCGGCGCTGGCGATGGCTGCCTCGGTATCACCCGCGAGGCGCTGGAGGATCGACCTGTGGAAGTAGCCGTCGTCGTCAAGCGGCTCTGCCACATCGTAGGCCGAGATCGACATGGGGAGGAACTGGAGCATCTGCGCCGAATCTCCCTGCTCCGCCGCGCCGACGACCCGATTGAAGAGTCGGTCGGCAGCTTCTCGCGGCGTCATCGTGGACAGGTCCACGCCGGAGGCGCCCAAAGGACCGGCAGCCCCTGCTCCGGCGGCCCCACCCGTGGCACCCGTCTCGAAACGGGAGTCGCGCGTCGTGACGCCGTACACGATGAGCGCGCCACCGACGAGAAATGCCAGCGTAATCCAGGTGAGCCAGGGCTGACGCTCTCCGGTCGCCGGCGCGGACCCGCGACCACCATCCGCTCTGGCCGCCGGCGCGGCCGGGGCAGCCCTCCGGCCCGGCGAGGGTGCGGGGTCGCGCCGTCCCTCACCCGCCCCCGCGCCCGCGGGGGTCGGCGGAGCACCGGTGAGGCGGCCGCCACAGCTCGTGCAGAAGAGATCGCCAACTGCCGTCTTTTCACCGCAGGTGTTACAGAAGCGGGCGCGCACTGGCGTCCCGCACTGAGCGCAGAAGTTCCCGGTCGTCTGGGCCCCGCACTCCAGACAGGTCACGGTCTCGAGTGCTTCGGGTGCTTCGGGCGCATCCTCCGACACGTCTTACCTCCTCCCGGTGGACAGAGCATCCCATAGAAGCGGCCAGGTCGCCACGGTCTGGGAGCGATAATTCGGCTGAAAGGCGAACAGGACCACGTCCCCTTGGCCCACGCGAGCGGACACCAGGGCGGGCTTGCCCGCAACGTAGTCACCACCGAGAACCCAGCCGGAAAGCAGAGGGTCCCCCGAACCGTAGGAAGCATTCACCACGACCGCCTCCATCGGCGGGGCGCCCGACAGGTCGGCGCGCCCTGCGGACTCGGTCAGCTCGAACGCGCGGCTCGAGCTCCAGTACCAGGCAATCCCCGTGTCCCCGGTCCCGATGTCGAGCCTGAGGATCGACCCGGGGATGTAGAAGTCCCGGTTGTCGAGTCCGGACACCGCGTCGCGCACGGGCAGATCGAACAGGTCGATCGCCAGGTCGGTGGCCTCCTCGATCGCGACCAGCCGCCCGCCGCTCCGTACGAACTCGCGAATCGCCTCGGCCCCCGACTCCCCGATCCCACCCCGGTACTCAGGGGGCATGACCCCGCCCCGGAACCCGCCTCCCGCGCCGAACCCGTTCAGGATCGACCCGGGCGACTGGCTCTGCAGGACGATCACATCGTACTCGTCCGCGAGGTCACCCGACCGGATACGGGCGTTTCCGATCGTGTCGTAGGCCAGCCCGTTCTGGTCGAAGACCCAGCGGGTCCAGCCAGCGATCATGGGCTCCTGCGGCGACTTGTACATGGCGATCCTGGGCGCTCGCGGACCCGAGAGGGACACCGGCAGCTCCCATTGGAAGCCCTGGAGGGGGATGGGGTCCGATAAGGCAACGCTCACCCCCGACTCGACGGGGACGGCCTCGACGTCCATGAGGAGAGGCAGGGTGTGGCCGGTCACGTCGTACGGCCGCTTGGGTGGGCCACCCGGGTACTCACGGAGATCCGGATACTCCTGGACCTCCAGCAGCGTCTGCGCGAACGAGGCGTAGGGCTGGTTCATGGCGATGACGTAGCTGCCCGCGTCGAATCGGCGGCCGGAGGCCGTGAAGGGTGCTTCGGCGCGTCGGACCTCCACGTCACCCATGGTCAGAATGCGGAGCACGTAGGACAGGCCCACGCGGTTCGATTGCTCCGCCGGGATCACCCAAGCGCCCGGCCAGCGGTCCCAGCCGTCAACCGCGCGCTTGTTCACCTGGTAGAAGTTCCGAAGCCAGAATTCGCGGTTCTTGGCGGCGTTGGTCAGCAGCGCCATGGCGCCAGCTTCCTGGTACGCGGTGATGTCGGGCAGACCCCAGTCACCGCCCTCGTAGGGGAATGGGTACTTCCAGCTCGACTCGCTGGCTTCGTACTCGCGGCCTCCACGCAACTGGTCTTTGGTCTGCGTGATCGGCGTGGCAAGCATCGCGGAGGCGGTCTCGCTCAGGATCCGAGCGCCTCCGTGGTAGTGCTGATAGGCGCGCCCGGGGTGGAACCCGTCGTAGATCGCATTGACCACCACGCCGGTCTTCCCTTGAGCCGTGACCTCCGCCGCCATGTAGGTGCCGAGTTGGTTCACGGCGGTGGTCAGCCCCGGATCCACGTTGGGCTCGATCGGATCGATGTAGGGCGGGAAGAAGATCCGGGCGCCGCCGCTCCCCATCTGGTGGATGTCGTGCACGATCTGGGGATGCCAGGCGTTGTGAGCGTGTAGAATCGTGTGCTGGGTCTCGACCTGTGCGAACGTGAACCAATCCCGGTTGTTGTCATGCCCCACGTAGAAGTGATAGAGCCAGGGCAACGTGGCGCCCTCGTACTCGGTGCCCACGTGCTGCATGTACCAGTTCGAGACCCATTGCAGGCCGTCCGGATTGAGGGACGGGATGTCCAGGAAGATCACGTTGTCGAGGATCTCCCGGACCTTGGGCTCGTCGGAGGCAGCCATGCGGTACAGCATGCTGGCGGCGGCCTGACCGCCCCCAACCTCGGTGGCGTGGATCTGGTGGGTGATCAACACGACCGTCTTGCCGGCGGCGATCAGCCGCTCGAGCTCGGCATCGCTCGACACGCGGCGCGGGTCCGCGAGCCTCATCTGAATGTCGTGGAGCTCGGCCAGTCGGGCGTGATTCTCGGGACTCGTGACGGTGAGCATCACGAACGGGCGGCCCATGGTGGTTGCGCCCAGCGTGTCAACCGACACGCGCTGACTCGTTCGAGCCAGTTTTTCGTAGTAGGACGTCAGTTGGTCCCAATTGGCCAGGTTGCGATCGGATCCGAGCTCGAACCCGAAATGCGATCTCGGCGTGGGAACGGCGGGATCGAACTGGGCGACCGGCGTGGAGAGCGTCGGCGCCGACGACTGAGCGGTCGCGTGTCCGACCGTGGACACGGCCGCGGTGACGGAGCCGATCAGCGAGATGAACAGCACCGGGACACGGCGCCGTGAGCGATGCATGGTAGCCATCGGAACCCTCGGGAAGAATGCCCGGCCCACACCGGGGCCGGGCGGGCGATGAGTCGCCCGCAGAGTAGATGCGCCCGAGGAGCGCGGCAACCGATTCGCGGTGTCTGCGGACGGACCTCCCGGCGCGCTCGCCGAACGGTGCTATGGTCCGTTCCGGGTCTGCTTCTCTGGCTCCTGACGCCGGGGCCCATGGCGGCCGCGCAAGCCGACTCGACCGGGGCGGCCAGACTGGGCGAGACCGCGGACTCGGTACCGGCAGACACCTACCTCGACCCATACGTCAGTGCGGTCCTCGCCCGCGCCCGCGCGACGCGGGGCGCCGAGGTGGCGGGCATCCAGCATTACGAAGCGACGATGAGCGAACGGGTCTATGTGGGCCTCGCGGGCTTCGCGTTCCGGCGCGAGCGTGGCCTCTTCGATCAGCGCCGCATGGCTCGGGTCCGTTGGCAGAGCGACGGGGACCAGATCGTCCAATGGCTCGGGATGCGTCGGGCGATCCCCATCATCGGCGATCGGCCGGAGGTCCAGGAGGACATCGACGAGGACCTGCAGGAGGAACTGGCCGGGGAGCAGGACGTGTCTCCCGTGTCGCTCGACCCCGGCGATTTCGCGCTGGTGTTCGAAGGCGAGGACTTCGTCCACCCGCTCTCCGACTCGGCTGCCGTGCACTATCGCTACGCGTCGGGCGACACGATCGAAGTATTTCTCCCGGGCGACGAGCGCACGGTGCGGATGGCAGAGGTGCGCGTCGAGCCGCGCCGGCCCGACTTCTTCCTCGTCGCGGGCTCGCTTTGGTTCGATCTCGATGGTGGACAGTTGGTGCGGGCCACCTATCGGCCGGCCCGCCCGTTCGATCTCGAGCTGGACGAGCCCGAGGACGCCGACGAGGTGCCAGGCGTCTTCAAGCCGATCACCGCCGAGATCCGCTATGTGACGGTCGACTACGGCCTCTACGAGCTCAGGTACTGGCTGCCCCGCCGCTTCGCGTTCGAGGGAGAGGGACGGGCCGGCCGCGTCCTCCGGGTGCCGATCACCATCGAGTGGTCCATGCGGGACTACCGGGTTAACGAGCCCGGGAGCGCTCTCGTCAGGTTCGCCGGCAACCTTCCGCCCGGGTGGGTCCGTTCGGAGGAGATCCTCGAGCGCGAAGGCCGCCCCGACCGGTACGTGACCGTGCTGGTTCCGCCGCGGGATTCCCTGGTCACGTTCGAGGGGCTCGAAGGTGGCGCCACGGGGAGCGAGCCCTCGCTCTTTTCGCGGGACGAGCTCGCGGAGGTCGAGGGGCGCCTCCAGGAGCTCCTTCCCGACGTGGGCTTTCGGCCGCGGCTCATCTACGGCATGGAGGGCGGGCTCCTGCGCTTCAACCGGGTCGAGGGCCTGAGCCTGGGCGCCCGCGTGGAGGCGCCGCTCGATCGGCAGCACGAGATCTTCGCCCAAGCCCGACTCGGCGTCGCGGACCTGGAGCCGGGCGCGGAGGTCGGGTTGTCCAGGGGGAGCGAGCGCTCGTCCGCAACGCTGGCGGCGTTCCGCCGGCTCACTCACACATCGGACTGGGACGACCCGCTGGACCTCCCGTCCTCGTTCTCGGCGCTGCTTTTCGGTGACGACCGGGGGCAGTACTACCGGGCCTGGGGCGGCGAGCTCGTTCTCGCGGACCGGACGCGCAGGACGGAGCGGAGCCTGCGCTTGTTCTTGGAGCGACACAGCCCCGCGGCTCTCGAGACATCCTTCCATCTTTTCAAACCGCTCAGGAGCCGCACGGTCGCGGAGAACTTCACGGCGCGCGAGGCGACGATCTCCGGTGCGCGGGGGATGCTCCGGTGGCACAACGGTACCGATCCGTCCCGGGCCACCGCCTTCGGGTTCGTGTCCGCGGAGGCCGGGGGTGGGGACGTTGGGTACGCTCGGGGCGCCGCCAGCGTCGCCCTGAGCGGACCGCTTCCGGGACGCTTGGCCGGTGCGCTGCAGGTGGGTGGCGGAGCTGCGACCTCGGGGTCGCCGCTGCCGCAAAAGGACTTCTATCTCGGCGGCTCGTCCACGGTCCGAGGATTCCCCGCGGGCTTCCGCACCGGGGACGTTTTCTGGACCGCGCGGGCCGAGATCGCGAGTGATTTTCCGGCGGCCCGGCTCGCCCTATTCGGGGACGCCGGAAACGCCCACTTCCGCCGAGGGGGAGCGATCTGCGGCCAAGAGCTCGGGGGCTGCGCCACCACGGGCCTGTTTTCCTGGGAGGCCATGCTCGCGTCGGTAGGTGTGGGGGCCTCGCTGCTGGACGGCGTGTTCCGGCTCGACGCCGCCTATGCTGTGCAGGGTGGCAGCGGATTCAGGTTCCACGCGTATCTGGACGGGATCTTCTGAGCTTGGTGTTGGCGCTTAACCAGGCCTCGCTACGCCCCGCCGCGGGAAGTCGTTCGGGCTGTTAGAGGCCGGTGGGGAAGTCCAGGAACTCCCAGGGAAGTCCGAAGCGACCCTCGAGATGCATGGCCAGGGCCCGCACGCCCCACGTCTCCGTCGCGTAGTGGCCGGCATAGAAGACGTTGATCCCGAGCTCAATGGCGTCGAAATGGGTGTGGTGGCTCCCCTCGCCCGTGATGAACGTGTCCAGGCCAGCCTCGACAGCGTCGCGAATCTTGCTGCCGCCTCCCCCGGTGAGGACACCCACCCGCGACATCCGCTCGGGGCCTCCGGGGATCAGATGCACAGGTCCTTCGACGATTCCGGAGAGGCGCTCGACGAAGGTGTCCCTCTGTTCGTCCAAGCGTCCCCAGATCCCGATCGGAACCTGCTCGAAGTATCCGAAGCGGCCCCGGACCTCGATGGAAAGGGCGCGCGCGAGGACGGCGCAATTCCCTACCTCGGGATGGCTGTCTAGCGGTAGATGCGCGCTATAGATGGCGAGGCCGGCTTCCACGGCCCGCTTCACTTTGCGGTAGATGCGACCGGTCAGGGGAGCGGCGCCGTCCCAAAACAGCCCGTGGTGCACCAGGAGGAGATCCGCTCGCGAATGGACCGCCGCCTCAATGGTCGCGAACGAGGCGTCTACCGCCGCGGCGACCCGAGTAACCCCCGCGCGACCCTCGAGTTGAAGCCCGTTGTGGGCTCCGGAATAGTCGGGGTGCTCGGGCAGCCCCAGATAGTCGTCCAGGTATCCGGCGAGCTCGGAAAGCTCCACGTGCGACCTCTCGTTCGTGTTTCGTGGCCAGCGCGCGCGGCGAGCGGTCCGAGCGGTCCGAGCCGGCTGGGCGAACGCCTCGGATACCACGAAAGGCGAATCAGAATTCTGATTCCCAAGCTCCTCGGGCGCCGCCTAAGGCGCTGTTGATAACTGGGTGCCCGGGGCGCCCCGCTCCGGTCCATCCCGCCGGAATTGGGGGCTTCCTGCTCCTACCGATACACGGTCCACGAAAGCCACAAGATGTGGAAATCTCTAGGACGTCGCCTTGACCGACACGATTCGGGGCTTGTCGTCGGGGGAGGACGGCGTCTCCTTCGTGGTCGGGGATCCGTCCTTGCCAGCCGCAGCGCCCAGAGCGCCTGGGCGCTTGGTTTCGCCCATGTGCACGCGACCGTTCAAGATGGCCCCCTCCTCCAACTGCATGCGTCGCGCGAAGACCTCGCCTTCGATCCGACAGGTGGCCTGTAGCTCGAGGCGCGACTGGGCGTTCACCGTGCCATCGATCGTCCCCGAGATGACCGCATCCTGGGTGTCGATGTTTCCTTGGACGATGCCGTCCTTGCCAATCACCACAGCCTTACCCGCCTTGACGCTACCCTCGACGCGACCCTCGACCCGCACGGTCCCGTCGGTGATGCAGTCGCCTACGATCTTCATGCCGGGACCGATGATGGAGATAGCGGTCTCAGGGGTCGCAGCGTTGTTGTTGGGGCGATCCTTCATCGTCTCGTGATCTCCGTGAGCTGTAGTTCGGTTTCTCGTCAACAAGGTCATGGCTGTTTCACAATGGTGAGCGGATCCAGAAGCTCGCCGTTCTGAAGGATCTCGAAGTGGAGGTGCGGCGCGGTTGAGCGCCCCGTCGACCCGCTGAGCGCAATTACCTCGTTTCGACGCACCGAGTCACCGCTAGCGACCAGTAGCTCGGAAGCGTGCGCGTACCGGCTCCGGAATCCGTCCGGATGATCGATCACGACGAAGCGCCCGTATATGGGATCTTCTCCCACCTCCACGACCGATCCCGTACCGGCCGCTCTGATGTAGGACCCTGTTGGAACGGCAATATCCAGACCGGGATGCTCGCCGGTCTCGCCTTCGAGCAGTGGTTGGGTCACGAACCCACGCTGCGTGAGCGGCCAACTCGTCGGAGGGCCGTCTTCGGGCGTGGGCGCACGGGCATCGCCGGTGGGCCTCGGCGGAGGGATCCACACGGGGGCAGACGTGGTGTCTCCAACGACCCCGAACAGCGCCGTGAGATCGGCATAGCGACTCTCGAGCTGCTCCAACTGGGAGCCCAGCGCCTCCACACGACGGTTGGCCGCGGTCAGCTCAGCCACCTGGACCTCGAGTTGGTCGACGCGTGCGGCCTTTGCCGCCAGGAACCACCAGCTGCCCGCCATGACGGCAAACAGGACGCCGGCTAGGACCGATGTGACTGCTAGGAGCCGCTGTTTCCGGGGGGACAGGCGAAAGGTGCGGGTCGATCGACTGCCCTCTGGGACAATCAGTATGGAGATCGACGATCCGGTTTCTGCCATGATCGACTCGGGCCGCCCTCAGCCGAGTGCCTCGCCGGTGGTGCTACCGGAGATGAACTCGAAGAGGCGCTCGAACTCCTGGTCATCGTGAAAGGGGATCTGGATCTGGCCCTTTCCGTTCCGTTGACGGTCGATGCGTACACGGGTGGAGAGCGCTTCCTCCAGGCTGCGCTCGAGGGCCGCGAGCCGCGGATCCCGTTTGGTTGCTCCCTTCCTGCCCTTCCCGTCCCGGGCCGGACGGGCCTTCGCCGCCTGACGTTCCATCTCTCGGGCGGACCACGCTTGGTCCACCGCTCGCCGGGCGAGGTCGGCCGCCTTCACCGGGTCCTCGATCGTCAGGAGCGCGCGCGCGTGACCGGCGCTGAGCTGGCCCGCCTCGACGAGCTTCCTGATCGATGGAGGAAGGGACAACAAGCGGAGCGCGTTCGCTACGGTGGAGCGGTCCTTCCCAACCGCCCGCGCGATCTGCACCTGCGTCAGGGCGTGATCGTCAGCGAGGACCCGGTATCCTTCCGCTTCCTCGATCGGAGACAGCGCTTCGCGCTGGAGGTTCTCCACCAGCGCGAAGACGAGCACCGTCCGATCGTCGAGGTCACGAACCAGGGCGGGAACCTCCGACCAGCCCAGACGCTTGACCGCACGCAGACGGCGCTCACCCGCCACCAACTCGTACTTCCCCCCCGCGCGTGAGCGGACGAGCAGAGGCTGAAGGAGCCCGTTCTCCTGGATGGACTGCGCGAGCTCTTCCAGCTCGGGCTCGGAGAACTCCCGCCGTGGCTGCAGTGGATTTGGGCGAATGTTAGTAATCGATAGATTACTTACTGCGCCGTCGGTCTCTACCGGAGCGGTGGTGCCTGGACCCGCGTAGTCTCCGAGGAGTGCTTCCAGCCCCCGCCCCAAGCGCTCTTTGGCGCTCATGCCGTCACCGCCGGCGCACGGGCATCGATGGTCACTTGGCTCTCGTTTCGTGCGATGAGCTCCCGTGCCAGATGGAGGTAGGCCTGGGCTCCCGGAGACAGCGCTTCGTAGTGCACGATGGGCTTCGCGAATCCGGGAGCTTCCGCAAGCCGGACGTTACGGGGGATGATCGTCGTGTACACCTTGCTGCCGAAGTACTCTCTTGCCTCCTCGGCCACCTGCTTCGAAAGGTTGAGCCGGCGATCGTACATGGTCAGCAGCACGCCCTCGATCTCCAGGCTCGTGTTCAAGCTGCGCTGCACGATCCGAATGGTGCTCAAGAGCTGCGTCAGTCCCTCGAGCGCGTAAAACTCGCACTGGATGGGGATGAGCGTCGAGTCGGCAGCAGCGAGGGTATTCAGCGTGAGCAGGCCCAGCGACGGTGGACAGTCGACGAGCACGTAATCGTACTCGCCGCGGATCGGCTCCAGGGCCCTCCGCAGGATGGTCTCCCGGTTCGGGAGGCTGACCAGCTCGATCTCGGCTCCAACCAGGTCGCGAGTGGCCGGCACCACGTCGAGAAAGGGGAAATGGACCTCGCGCCGAACCGCATCCCAGACCGGCACACCTCGGACTAGAACGTCGTAAATCGATGGCAGGTCAGCACTTCGGTCCACGCCCAGACCACTCGATCCGTTACCTTGCGGGTCCATGTCGACCACCAACGTGCGCCGCTCCGCCACGGCCAACGAGGCACCGAGGTTGATGGCGGTGGTGGTCTTCCCCACGCCGCCTTTCTGGTTGGTGATGGCAATGACCTTCGACATTACGCGCGTCCCAAGGGGAAGGTCGGGGGGAGGGAGCCCGACTGCGCTGGGAATATAGGAGCGCCCTCCAGAGGCGTAAAGCGATTCGTGCGCCGCGTCAGCATTCTTGGAGGGCGGTTTCAGGGCTCTTGACGTGCGGACGGTCGCTGCCGGAGGTTCCCTACGAACGAGGCGAGGGGACGCGAGAACCAAGATCGTGGACCACACCTCAGGGCCGCTGGGGGGAGACGCGAGAGATGACGGCGAGAGAGTGGCTACGAGCGACAGTCCGAGCTGCGGCATTCACCACGATCGTCTTGGGTTTCTCCGTTGTCGCCGGCGGCTGCGGTGGCGGGGACGCCTCTGGGCCGGGCAATGAGACGCCGAGTCCCTTGGCCCCGTTCGTTGGCACCTGGGATGCGACCGAGTTCATCCACACCGCCAAGGCGGACGCGAGCCTGCGAATCGACATTGTCGCAGAGGGGACGCAGTTCGTCCTGGTGATCCAGGCGTCCGGGAGCTACAGCGCGACCGCGACGCTCGCCAATCTATCCCAAACGGAGACGGGAACACTTCGATTGGTGGGAAGTGAGCTGATTCTGACACCGATAAGCCCTCCCGGGCCCGAGTCACCGGTACGCTTCGCGCTCTCGGGAAGCTCGATGACCTGGGACGGCGAGTCGGAGTGGGATTTCGCCTCCGACGGCATCCCCGAGCCGACGTTCCTTCACATCGTTTTCTCCCGCCGCTAGGGCCAACTCGGTCCAACTGTTTCACGGGAAACCTGACGGTGAAACAATCGAACCCCTCGGGAGTTCTGTTTCACGGGAAACGTGACGGTGAAACAACCGAGCCCGGTGGCCATCGGCGAGGGATTCACTGCCTCGATACGCCGGACTGGTGCCAAACACAGCTCAGGAGAAGACGTGGCAGAAGCGCCCGAAGGCCCGTCAGCGGATCTGAATGATTTCGAGATCGGAGTCCTCGTCGGTGTCCTCATCGGGGAGGGGCACTTCGGCGGCGACGGTCGTCAGCCCCAGGTCACCCTGCGAATGCACACGCGCTCCGAAGCGCTCTTCCGCTGGCTTCACGCCCGCGTTCCCGGCTCACGTCTGTACGGACCCTATGACCATGGTGGGCGCCACTACTTCCAGTGGATGGTCAGAGGCCCGGCGCTCCGCGAGCTCCTCGTGCCACTTCTCGATCGACACCTCACGGACGATCTCGACGGGCACGCGTACGAGCGCTACACGAAGATGAAGGCGGACTATCGGCTCTGACGTCGGCGGCCGTCACGGGCCTTCGCTCTCCAGTCCCCCTCCCCACCAGCGGGACTCCCGCACCGAAGTCCCCAGGCGGAGCCTCGAGCGCGCACCCTACCCACCCTCGCTTGGTCGTGCGCGCACCGGCGTCCGCACAACCTCTGCTCTCACGTCCTCCCGGATGAACTCCAATCCGCGTTCGGACTCCGGCACTCGATCTCCTCGGAACCGACCGCGGCCACTCCTACTGGGCATCCGGTCATCGACACGACGACGGATCCAGGTCCAGCTCACGAGCTCACCCGATCCGCTGGAGTGTCGTCCCCCCTGCGTCCGCTCGCCTCTCCTCGTCGCACCGTGCTCACCGGGGCCCCCCCGGGGTACGGATTCATGTCGAGCCACAGCACCGAACGAAC
>JAHEKN010000125.1 GCA_024638305.1 Gemmatimonadota bacterium
GTGAATCCGGACGAGGCCACGGGGTTGGTGCACCCCCGCGCCTACGGCACCTATACGCGGATCCTTGGCCGCTATGTCCGGGACGAGGGCGTGATCCCCTTGGAGGACGCGATCCGAAAAATGAGCTCCGCGGTCGCGACGCGCCTCCAGATCCGAGGTCGCGGGCTGCTCAAAGAGGGCATGTTCGCGGACGTGGTGCTGTTCAACCCTCGCACCGTCGCGGACCGCGCGACCTTCGAGGAGCCCCATCAGCTCTCCATCGGGGTGGAGCACGTCCTCGTGAACGGCGTGCCCGTCGTGCGGGCGGGACGCCACACCGGCGCCACGCCGGGGCGCGCCTTGAGGGGGCCGGGCTGGACCGGCTGGAGGTAGCGGGCAAAGCGGCTAGCCGGGCTGAGCTGGTTGCTGAGCCGTCGGAGCGGTACCGGCACGGGCGGGTCCCGCCGTCCTCAGTTGCGCACCACCCGTAGCGATGCCGGCAGCGTGCCCACCATCAGAGGGTGCTGCTCATTCCCCGTGAGCCGCTTGGTGCGCGAGTAGGCCGCGTCGAAGATCTCCGTAATGGTCGTTTCCCCACTGCCGTTCTTGGCGAACAGCTTCTCGAACTCCTTGATGAGCGAGTAGGCGAAGACGCCATGGGGGCGGCCGACGTCCTCGAACTCGTCCTCCTGTGAGATCTCCAGGGGGGCGGAGGCGACCATGATGCTCGACCGCTGGCCCCGGAAGTGTTGGGCGGGGTCGAAGCCGATCGCTCCCGACTGGCAGGCGTCGACGATGATCAGACTGTTCACTTCCGGCCTCGATCCCACGGCGTTGGCGAGGTCCTGAAAGTGTAGGGAGGTGCCCAGGAACGCGCGGGGGTCGTGGTCAGCGGGGAGCATGAAGAACTCCCCGTAGCGGGCGACGCCGTGGCACGCGCAGAAGAAGACGAACAGGTCGCCGTTCTCGCACCCGTCCTCGATCCTCTGGATCTCGATCAGAATCGACTTCCGGTCGGCATCGGGGTTCAGCAGTCGTTGGTTGGTGGTGAGCGCCGGCGCCATGGCTTCGGATAGGAACCGCGCGTCGTTTGCGCAGCCCAGGAGGTCGATCCGGCGAGCGGAGTCGTACCGGTCTACGCCGACGAACAGGCCATGCACCTTGTTGGCGCGATCGTGGACCGTAACCGCACTCATCGGGCGTCCCCCGCGGCCGCCTCCCGCCAGCGCGCCATGCCATCTCCGGACGGATCCCCGAGATCCGTCGCCCGCCGCGCCCGTATCACGAGGTTGGGGCTGAGCGTCCCCAGAAGCACGGGGTGCTGGCGCGCCGACCTGCGGTCGTCGGAGTACTCCAGCGTGAGCGTGTACGCACGGTCGAACCAGTCGATGAGCGCCATCGTCCAGCCGGCACCCTCCCGATCCTGCCACTCGCGGGCTGCCTGCACCAACGCCCACGTGAACAGCCCGTGCCGCCCCTGGGCCTCCATGATGGCGACCGCCGCGTACTCGTCGGGGCCCGATGATACCATGAGGCAGGACTCGGATCCGGCCCGGTACCGCGACATGTCGAACCCCACGCCGCCGGCATGGCAAGCGTCCAGGATCAACAGACTCTTCACTCCGGGAACGGAGCCCAGCACGGACGAGACGAGCCGGAACGACACGGTCGTCGCGTAGAACGCGTGGGGCTCGTAGTCGTTCGGGAGCAGATACAATTCGTACTGCCTCTGCATCGTCTCGGCAGCGAAGTAGGCGATCACCAAGTCGCCCGGCGCAGCGGCCTGCATGACGTCTTCGAGCCTGGCGAGCACCGTCCGGCGGGTCGCCTGCTTGCCCACCAGCGACGTGCTGGTGTGGAGAGCCGTCGACAACGCCTCCGCGAGCAGGCGGACGTCGTTCTCGGCTCCGATGTCGCTCGCTCGAGGTTCGGTGGCGCCGCTCACCTGGTCCACGCCCACGAACACGCCGTGGGCGTGGTGGTAGCTCCGCCCGCCGGCAAAGCCGGCGCCTCGGGCTCGACCGCGAGCTCGCATCGGGGGGGACTCCGGTTGCGGGTGCCACCTCAACGCTACGCGTCGGGCCACTCAGCCGAAAGCGCCGCGCTCGATTTTGCCCGAGGAGGGGGGAGGCGCGCCCGGAGCGTCCCCACCGCCTCGCCCTGGGCGCCGGCTAGGGTCGGCGACCGAAATCGGCGGCCAGCAGGTGGGCGATCAGCGCCTCGCCCGCCCCTTCCAGATCAGGAAGACGGGGATACCGGTCAGGAGCAGCGCGCCGCCGATCGCAGATCCCGCCGGGTTCGACCGCACCACGCTGAACACGATGGCCACGGACACCAACACGAAGAGCCCAGGCACCAGCGGGTGAAGCGGCGTCCGGAACAGGCGCTCGGAGCGTGCCTCCACGGGATGCGTCCGCCGGAAGACGAAGAGCGCGACACCCGCCAGCCCGAAGAATATCCAATCCGCGAACACCACATAGTCGACGAGCTGGGCGTACGTCCCGGTGAGCACCAGCACGATCGCCCACCCCGACTGGATGACAATGGCCGCCGACGGCGAGCCGAAGCGGGGATGGAGCCGCGAAACGCCCTCGAAGAACGCCCCGTCCCTGGCCATCGCGTAGTAGACTCGCGTCGGCGCCAGCATCGTGAGATTCAGGAACCCGAAGGTCGATACCGCGATCGCCACCGCGATCAGCCGCTCTCCGCCGTCGCCGAACAGGACCCGGGCCGTGTCCGCGGCCGGCGTGAGCGTGCCGGCCAGACCCCCGTGGCCGAGTGTTCGCAGATAGACGTAGTTGATCAGCCCGTAGACCGTCACGACGATCACGGTCCCCCAGATCAAGCTGCGAGGGAGATTCCGCACGGGGTCCCGGATCTCCTCCGCCACGTAGTTGGCGTTCTGCCAACCGCCGTACGAGAACATCACCGGAATGAGGGCCGCCCCGAACGCCACCCACAGGGACCCGCTCACCCCGGTAGAGGCCTCGTCGGGGACGATGGCGAACACCGGGTCCACGTCCGGGAGGAGCAGACCCGCCGCGATCAACACGCCGATCGCCGCGACCTTGAGCACGACGAACGTGTTGAGCACGTGGCTCCCGGGCTTGACGCCCAGATAATTGACCGCCGCCACGACCACGATTCCCGTAACGGCCAGCGGGGTAGCGGCCACGCCCACCCGCCCGAGAGCGCTGAGCGTGTATTCGGCGAAGATGATCGCCACGGCCGCGATGGCCCCGCCCTCGATCATGAGCAGAAGCGCCCAGCCGTACAGGAACCCGACCATCGGGTGGAAGGCGTCCCGGAGATAGGCGTAGTGCCCGCCCGCCTTGGGGAACAGCGATCCCAGTTCGGCGAACGTGAGCGCGCCGGCGAGCGCTACTGCACCGCCGGCCAGCCAGGCTGCCAGCACCAGTCCCGGCGTGGGGAGCCGCTCCGCCACGATGTAGGGATTGATGAATATGCCGGCGCCGATGATGCCGCCGACGACGACCATGGTAGCGTCGAAGGTGCCCAGGGCCCGGCGGAAGCTGCCGCCCGCCGCCGGATCGCCGGCCGGGGCACGTCCGCCGTCCCCTCTCCCCCCGCCGTTCGCAGTCACCTCAGCCGGACACGCTCGAGGGGAGCACTACCGCTCGCGACCGTTCCCGCCGACCTCCTCGTCCTCCTCTGGCGCGGTCCAGAACGGGTCCCCCGCTGGCCCTCGGGTCGCGACTCCTTCGGCGTAGAGGGCGGCGTTGAAGAGGACGCGGAAGTTGCCGAAGGGCTGCCCACGCGTCTGAGGCCGCATGCCGAGGAGGATCACGCGCCCCTCGCCGAGCCGGGCCTCGAGGCCCGTGGCGTATCCCTGGACGTGCTCCTCACCCAGCAAGTAGCCCGACAGGAGGGGCGATCCCTCGGCCGGGTAACGCGCGAACACGTGCCCTTCGAAGCCGTCCTCGGTCGTGAACACCGGGCTCTGGTCCACGACGATCTTGGCGCGCGACGGCATGCCCGTCATGATCGGATGCGAGGGATCGACCTCCATCTCGACGATCGACCCCGACAGGAAGAACTCACTCCGCTCCAGGTCGGCCACCACGTCGCGGACCGGGAGGTGGAACGCGTCGATTGCCCAGCGGGTCGACGCATTGAGGGTGACCAGCGTGCCACCGGCGCGCACGAACGTGTCCAATTCCCGCACGCCCCGGTCTCCCAGGCCGCCGGCGTAGCGGGGAGGCACGGATCCGAGCGCGTTGCCCTCCATGATGCGTCCCGGATTCATGTCGGCCACGATGAGCACGTCGTAGCGGTCGCGCAGGTCTCCCGCCAGGACGTCTGCGTTGTACACGCTCTGGAATGCGAAGCTGTAGCGCTCCAACAGCCAGCGCGTCCAGCCCTCGTCCATCTCGGCGGTCCAGGGCCGGTAGAGCCCGATCCTGGGCGTCGGCACGGCCGGCCCAGCCGCTCCGCCGCGTGTGGCGCGCAAGTGGAGGTCCCGTGCCAGCGCATCCGCTCCGGCAAACCCCGACACGGCGTAGCGGCCCCCGGTCCCAGCTACGCCCTCGGCACCTCGGGCTCCCGGAACGAAGCGCAGCTGGGCACCGGCGGCGAGCGCTGCGTTCACGAAGCGGTAGCCGTTGTTCTCGGCGCCATCGATCAGGATTTGGCCTCCGCTTCCGGTGATCCCGCCGTCCGGGGGGACGATACCGGCGGCGACGGCGTGGCTGTTGAATCCCACCCCCAGCGGCGAGTCGAAGGGCTCCGCGTCATCCACGTCCGCGTCCCACGGCAGCGCCTCCCCGACGATCGGCGACATCCGGGCCCGCACCGCATCCTCCAGCGGCGAGGCGGCCTCGATCACACGCAGGTCCATCTGGAGTGGCAGCGTCCATCCGGCGATGTCGTACGGCTGGTCGGGCGGACCTTCGGGATACTCGCGGAGATCCGGGTAATCCTGAACTTCGAAGAGCTGCCGCACGAAGTTGGCGAACTCCTGATCCATCGGGATCACCCAGGTGCCGGCCGGATGGACCACGCCGTCCACCGTCACCGCGGCGTCGAGCCGGTGGACCCGGATCCCGTTGAAGGCCAGGCGACGGAGCAGTTCCACGGCCGCCACGGGATCGCGCTGCCGCTGGGGCACGAAGTACGCGTAGGGCGGACCCGCCCGGAAGCTCGCGATGATGTCCCGGCCCGCCTGGTAACGGTTGTAGAGGATGTCGCGCTTGTACTTGGCCGCGATGTCGAGGACCGAGATCGACGCGGTCAGCATGTAGTCGACCGCGTCACGCAGTCGCCACCAGCCGCCTTCCCAGGGACTCGAATAGAGCGATTGCGGTCGCAGGTCGCGCGTCCGCGGCGGGAAGTCCTGAATGGTGTAGAGGTGGGGGGTGGCGTATCGGTAGAGGGCGGTCTCGGTCAGCAGCGACGCCACGTTGTGGAAATTGTGCGCGTGGTCCATGAAGCCCGGATACCAATTGTCGAACCCGGTGCCCATGTGGACCGCCCCTTTCTGGCCGCGCTCCTCGAGCGCTTGAGCCATCGACATCCCGATGAGGTTCACCGTCCGCCACATGAGCGGATGGACGTAGGGCGACACCGGCTCGGCGAAGGGCGGAATCCAGATGCGCGTCGGGAATGGCGAGCTCTGATGGTGGTTGTAGAGGATCTGCGGCTCCCACTCCCGCGCAACCCGTGTGACCATCCGCGACTCGATCTGATTGATCATGTAGCCGTCACGGTTGTTGTCGTGCCCCACGTACTTCTGGTACAGGAAGGGGGTGCCGGCCACCTCGTAGGGTGTTCCCAGATTGGACCGGTACCACTCGGCGATCATGGTCTGTCCATCGGGGTTGATCGACGGCCAGAGCATGAGGATCACGTGGTCCAGGATCGCAGCGATCTCCGAGTCGTCGTCACCGGTGACCAGGTCGTAGGCGAGCTGGATGGTGTGCTGGGCGTGTGCCACTTCGCTGGCGTGCAGCCCGCCGTCGATGTGGACGATGGCCTTGCCCTCTTCTGCCAGCCGCCGAGCCTCCGCGTCGGACAGTCCCTCCGGGTGGGCAAGTCGCTGCGCGATCTCGCGGTAGCGCTCGACGTTGCGGAGGTTCTCCGGGCTCGAAATCAGGGCGACGTAGACGGGCCGACCGAACGACGTCCGGCCGACTTCCCTTAGCTCGACACGATCGCTTGCTGCATCGAGCTGCCGGAAGTAGCCGATCGACTCCTCGAACGTCGCGAGGAAGAAATCCGCGCCGACCCGCTGCCCGAGAACCGACTCGGGTGTGGGAATCTGCTGAGCTGGCAGCTCCGCGGAGCCGCTAGGAGCAATTGGCAGGAGCGCCAGCAGTATCGCGATCGTGATCCCCGGCCGGATCGAGGTCATGCGGTGCTTCCTAGCTGTTGTCGGACGACGGCCGACAGGTCATCAGAAACGAGCGCGGGGCCACCTGCACCCCGCGGCGGCGCGAAACATAGGCGGGCCTCCCGGGCAGGGCCACGGGACCCCGTTCCACAGACCCACCGTGCCTCGGCGGCGCCCGATGTACACCCGGAGAGGCTCGGGGAGCGGGCTCCCGTCTGGGCCGGCCTCGCGGTCCAGCTCCAGACAGGGCTAGCCGGGTCCCGGGGATTCAGGCACCGGGACAACCCCCGCATCCCTCGCGGCCGCGTGGACGCGAGGCAGCGCCAGGACGGGCAGCAGGATCGGGTCGCGCCGCCAACCGAGCGCATTGGGCTCCCGGTGTCGGAGGGCATCGACGAACGCGTCGCCGGCCTCCTCGACGCGGCCCGCGGCGCTCAGGACCAGGGCCTGCTCGAGGTACCGGCTGTTGTCCGCGTCGAACGCCTGCGCAATCGAAAGTGCACGCTCCACGTGTTGCCCATCTCCGGCCTGGGCGCGGGCGGCGGCCGCAATCGCGAAAGCGAGCACATTGGGTTGCGGGAGGTCCAGGATGATCTGCGTGAGCGCTCGCACCCTGGCGGGTTCCTCCGGCACGGAGAGCGCCCACAGAAGCAGGCCCCACACGCCGTCCGGCCTCCGCTCGCAGAGCCTACGGACGTGCGGGAGCGCATCGCCGCCCGACTGCCGCGTGATCCACGCGCTCCAGAACTCCGCCACGTAGTCGTACGGATCGCGGTGCCTGGCCTCGGCCGCGACTTCCCGAGCTCCGGCCGAGTCTCCGCAGGCGCTCAGCGTCACGGCGGCCAACGCGGCGGTGTAGGGGTCGTGGATGCCGAGGGCGCGGGCGCGCTCGACGGCTCTCACGACCTTTGGGAGATCCCAGGTGTGGAAGAGGGAAGCCCACGCCGAGGTCGCATGGGCATCGCCGCCCTGAGGGTCGAGTTGGATGGCGCGTTCCGCGCTTTCGACCGCCCGACGGAGGGTGGCCTCCCTGGGTCGACCCGATCCGCTGAGAAGCAGAAGCACGAGCGTCCGTGCGAGCGCGGCCGCCGCACCCGCGTGGTCCGGAACCGCCTCCTGCACGCGCTCGAGCACTTGAACCGCCTGTTCGGTCGCGTCCGGCCGAAGGTTGGAGGCCAGGAACAACGCCCTGAGATACTCCTCGTGCCAGTATTCCCGCGACCGCGGTTCCAGGCCTGACACGACCGGCGGAGCCTGTCCGACGCCAGTGTGCGCCAGGGGCAATGCCGGCGGGTCCGCAGCCAGGTGCCCGACCGGGTAGTCGCCACTCCGGATGCGGTCTTCGAGGATCCGAACCGCGGGCTCGGGATCGAGGCCGAGCTCGCTGCTCCTGAGCTCGGCATGCTCCCTCGCCAGCCGGATCGCTGCAGCCGGATCCCCAGAGCGTGCCAACCAGAGCATCAGGTCGCGCGTCCTGGACGAGTGCAGCGGATCGGCCCTGACCGCGATCCGCAGCCAACGGACCGCATCCACAGCGTCGCCCCGCGCGGCGGCCCGCTCCGCCAAGGATTCCAGCGCATGCAGATAATCGTCGTCGATTGCGCGACCGATGGTGTCGATCCATCGCTCGACCGGGGCGCTGCGAATGCGGATTCCATCGAGAAAGGGACCGCGGCGGGTCGCGACGGCTTCCTCCGGAGTACCGGACTCTACCGCTTGACGGAAAGTCCAGTAGTCCACCTCCCAGGCATCCGCACGGAGTCGTACCGTCGCCCGGTCCGCGACGAGCGAGTCGCGCCCGAGGGATCGCCTGGTTTGATAGATCAGGTTGGAGAGGGCGTGCCGCCCCGTTTGCTCCGAGGCGCCCGGCCAGAGGAGGTTCGCGAGGGTCCCACGGGGAGTGCCCGGCGAGCCGTCCACGGCAAGGCGGGCGAGCATCACCAAGCTCAGCGCCCGAGCGGTTGCGTTCTCCGATATCCCGTCCGGCCCCTCGATGAAGGGCGCACCCAGGACGTGCAGCTTGAGGGTCGGATCCAACGGTAGTGCCAAGCGAACGAGGTACGGCAGATCCGACGACGGGACCCGGGGGGTGGCAGGGAGGACGCTACCCTAATCCTCAGGCTTCGGGAAGGCCCCCGATATCGGCACCCCGCCCGCGCCCCACCTCGGGACGCCCCCGCTCATTCCGCGGTTGCTACCCCCCGAGACCTGGCGATCTTCCAGACGCCGATCGTGAGAACCGGGACCACGTAGATGGCGATGAACGCCCAGGTGAGCGTGCCATACCCGCGGGCGATCAGCCCGATGAGTCCGAACTGAGCGATCATGGCGGCCACGACCAACCAGCCGACGGCGATCTGTGTCCGGGTCCGTTCCGAGAGACCGCCGCCCCGCTCCGCCAATGCGTGCGCAAAACGCTCGTTGACCGAATGGATCATTCCGGTGCCCGTCTCCACCAGTGTTCCGAACAGCATGATCTGGAAGAGGATCTGGAACCCTCGCGACCCGAGACCCTCGAGCACGGTGTTGGCCGGCACCGGGTGGTCCGCCACCTCCGGATAGAACCCGACCATGGCCACGTAGAAAAGGAGGGCGGGCATCATGGCGATCGGACCGGCAAGCGCTCCGGCGGTGAGCGCCTCACCCCGGGTCTCCACGTGCCGGATGGAGAACAGGATGGCCGGGATGATGGCGAGGTTGTACCCGGCGTAGGCCACGCCGCCCACGAACCAGCCTTCCTGCACGCTCGATGAGGAGAAGGTCTCCGCCACGGTCGGCCCGAACCGAGCCAGCGCCCACGCGAACAGCGCGACGTACACTCCGTAGAGGACGAATGACCAGGACGCCAGAAACCGCTCGATGGTGTCGGTGCCCCGGAAGATCAACAGGCCGATGAGCGCTGTCATCCCGATTACGCCCACCAGATAGTGGAGCGCGAAGGTCTCCTCGAGGATGCTCCCCGCAGCGGCCGCGATGACCGCCAGCACGAGCAGCATGAACACGAACCAGGTCACCTCGTAGAGGAAGCCCAGCTTGCCCAGCAGATGGCTGAAGAACCCGCGGTAGTCGGTGGACCCCGTCACCCGCGCGAACTCGTAGCTCACCGCGCAAACGAGACTCCAGATTATCGTCGAGATCGCCATGGCCAGCAGCCCGGACTTGGGCCCGAGAGTCAAGAAGAATTCGGCGATCTCCCGACCGGTCCCGTACCCGCCCGCGATGACGACGGACTGAAACACGAATCCGGGGAGCAGCAGCTTGCGGAACCAGGAGGCGTTCACGGCTGTTCAACTCGGTGGAGAGGGTGGCCGACAGGCTCGCGAGAATACGCGCTCGACGAGGCGGCGCTCAACCGATGCAACCCTGGGGGTCGGTCGCGCGTCTCATCCTCCGAGAGTTGGAAGGCAGGGGTGGTGAGCAGGCCGACGAGGCGCTGCGAGCCACTCGAAACCCTCCGAGGCGGGCTCTCGTAAGGGCTGGTACATCGCGGGTCATTCGAGGCGGACGGAGTGCGTTTGCCCCCGGATTCGCCACCCCGACGCCGTTCAGGGTTGGGAGGAAGATGTGAAATCGGAGGAACGGATTCGTTTTCTGCTTCGCGCAGCGGGCCGTGCCGAAGGTGACGGCAACGTCCGGGTGGCGAACGTGCTTCGGCGGATGGCCCGTGATGTACGCCCTCTGGATGGCGGCGAGGTGCGCTGAGCCGCCACCGACGAGAGCGCAGGACGAAGAGAGCCACGGGGGTCGGTCGAGTCAGGCCGGCCCCCGCTTTCGTCGGTGCCACCCTCCAGGGAGACGCCAGTACGCCGGACGATCGGCCCGACCCTGTTCAGGACCGGCAGACCTCGTAGGTTCAGGTGGGCGTCGCGTGCGCGGAGCCCATGGCTGGGGGTGCCCCGAGGGCGTTCCGCACGGTGACCCGCGTCGCCCGGAACGGACCGGCGGGGCTGAGATCAGACCCTTCGAACCTGACCCGGGTCATGCCGGCGTAGGGAAGCGAGGTGGACCATGAAGGACGCGGGCGTTCACGAGAAGGTGGCGGAGCTCTCCGCCGAAGTCACTCGGCCGTTCCCCAAGTCCCGCAAGATCTATGTAGACGGATCGCTCCCGGGGGTGCGCGTCCCCATGCGCGAGGTGGAGCTCGATCCCACGCCCGCCTCGTTCGGAGCGGAGATCAACCCACCGGTCGCCCTCTACGACACGTCGGGACCGTACTCGGATCCGGACGCCGGCATCGACCTCACCCGCGGTCTGCGGCCGCTCCGCGAGCGCTGGATCGAGGAGCGGGGCGACACCGTGCGCCTCGACGGACACTCCTCCGAGTACGCGAGGGAGCGCGCCCTCGATCCCAAGATCCGGGAGCTGCATTTCGACCACCGGCGGCCCCCGCGCCGCGCCCGCTCGGGCAGCACGGTGACCCAGATGCACTATGCCCGTCGGGGAATGGTCACGCCGGAGATGGAGTTCATCGCGATCCGCGAGAACCAGCGGATCGAGGAAGCGCGCGAGCACGCGGCACGGGCTGGACACGATTCCCGCATGCTCGCCCAGCACACGGGGCAGTCGTTCGGTGCGTCCATCCCTGACCGCATCACGCCCGAGTTCGTGCGCGACGAGGTGGCCCGCGGCCGCGCCATCATCCCGTCCAACATCAACCACCCGGAGCTGGAGCCGATGATCATCGGCCGCAACTTCTTGGTGAAGATCAACGCCAACATCGGGAACTCGGCGGTCACGTCGTCGATCGCCGAGGAGGTCGAGAAGATGGTGTGGGCGGCCCGCTGGGGGGCCGACACGCTGATGGACCTGTCCACTGGGAGGAACATCCACGAGACCCGTGAGTGGATCATCCGCAATTGTCCGCTCCCCGTGGGCACGGTGCCCATCTATCAGGCACTGGAGAAGGTGAACGGCGTGCCCGAGGACCTGACGTGGGAGGTCTTCCGTGACACGCTGATCGAGCAGGCGGAGCAGGGGGTGGACTACTTCACGATCCACGCGGGCGTGCTCCTGCGCTTCGTCCCGCTCACCGCCAACCGCGTCACCGGGATCGTGTCGCGGGGCGGGTCC
>JAHEKN010000013.1 GCA_024638305.1 Gemmatimonadota bacterium
CGGGGACGTCCGAGAGGTCGTGGTGACGGCAGAGTGTGTGGAACGGGGGGTGACACCGCTGCTCGTGCTGCACCCGGAGTCATCGCAGTCCAAGAAGGAAGCCTGAGGGCGGACGCACCCACAGCGCCCGCCGCCCTGCGGGATTCGTCCCGGCCACAGGGTTTCCCCGCTCGACTCTCGCCGGTACCATAGTCGGGTCCAGCGTCGGTAACGCCCAAGGGCTCCGACGAATCGGCTCCTTCGGGGCGGTTCCCTTCCCGACCGAGCGCCCCGCAAGCCTTCAGGTTCGCAGCCGGCATGTCGGTTCTACACAGGGTCGACGAGACCTTCGAGGTCGCGGACGAGCAGCCCGTCGTGGCCCTCCGTGACCTCGTGTTCTTCCCCTACATGGTGCTGCCCCTGCTCATCGGCCGGGCCCCTTCGGTGGCCGCGCTCAAGATGGCGGAGACCGAGGAAGGCACGCTGCTCCTACTCACCCAGAAGGACGGAGACGTCGATCTTCCCACGGCGGCCGACCTCCACACGACGGGGTGCATCGTGCGCATCCTCCAGGTCACGCCCCTGACGGATGGCACGTCGCGGGTGGTCCTCGAGGGCCTGGGACGGGCCGAAGCGCTGGAGTTTCGTGAAGAAGGGGACGGGCTGCGCGCGCGCACACGAATCCTCGAGCACTCCAAGCAGCGGCTCCTTGATCCCGAGGTGGAAGCGCTGGTGCGGCAGGTGCGGGGCCTCTTCCACGAGTACGTCGCGCTTTCCCCGAGGATGCCCGACGAGCTCCACGGCACGCTACAGGGTGTGGAGGACGCATCTCGACTCGGGAGCCTGATCGGCGGGCATCTGCTGATTCCCGTGGAGGACAAGCAGAGCGTGCTCACCCGCGTGGGGATCGAGGCGCAGTTCACGGTCCTGCGCGACATGATCCTGCGCGAGCTCGAGATCCTCCGCATCGAGGAGAAGCTCGATCAACAGGTTCAGGTCCAGATCGACGACGACCGCCGCCAGTTCTACCTGCAGGAGCAGCTCAAGGCGATCTCGAAGGAACTCGGGAGCACGGACTCCGAGTGGTCCGAGCTCGAGGCCCGGCTCGACAAGGCCGGACTCCCCCCGAACGTGCGCGAGCGCGCGGACCGCGAGCTGGGCCGGCTGGTCAAGCTCAATCCCGCGACGCCGGAGGCTTCGGTCATCCGGACCTACCTGGACTGGCTGGCGGACCTGCCGTGGGAGTCCCGCACCGAGGACTTGCTGGACGTGGAGCGCGCTGCCCGCATCCTGGACGATGCGCACTACGGACTGGAGGAGGTGAAGGAGCGGATTCTGGACCACATCGCGGTGCTTTCGCTGGTCGGAGCGCTCAAAGGACCGATCCTCTGCCTGTCCGGTCCCCCCGGCGTCGGCAAGACCTCGCTGGGGCAGAGCATCGCCCACGCCCTTGGCCGCGAGTTCGTGCGGGTCTCGCTCGGAGGGGTGCGCGACGAGGCGGAGATCCGGGGTCACCGCCGGACCTACGTGGGCGCGCTCCCCGGACGGATCGTGCAGGGCATGCGGCGATCCGGCTCCCGGAATCCGGTGTTCCTGCTCGACGAGGTCGACAAGATGTCGCGCGACTTCCACGGAGACCCGGGCGCCGCGCTCCTCGAGGTGCTCGACCCCGAGCAGAACCGGACGTTCACAGACCACTATCTGGAGCTCGAGTTCGACCTGTCGGACGTGCTGTTCGTGGCCACGGCCAACCAGCTACAGGAGATCCCCGAGCCTCTGCTCGACCGCATGGAAATCATCCGGGTGCCCGGGTACCTGGACACGGAGAAGCGCGAGATCGGACGCCGCTTCCTGTGGCCCAAGCAGGTCGAGCGCCACGGGCTGGACGCGGAGCGGGTGGCACTCGGAGACGACGTCCTCGCATCGGTTCTGGACGGATACACACGGGAAGCCGGCGTCCGCGAGCTCGACCAGCGAATGGCGACGATCGCCCGCAAGCTGGCCCGCCGCGTGGCCGGCGCGGAGGAGAGCGAGGGGCGGATCGCCATCAGCACCGAAGAGCTACCCGATATCCTCGGGCCGCCGCCATACTCCCGCGCCGAGCGCGAAGACGGGGCGGGAGAGCGGATCGGGATCGCGAACGGACTCGCCTGGACCGCCGTGGGCGGCCAGGTGCTCGACGTGGAGGTGGCGGTGGTCCCGGGCACGGGCCAGATCCATCTGACGGGCACGCTGGGCGACGTGATGAAGGAGTCGGCCAGGGCCGCGATGACGTACGCGCGGTCGCGGGCCGAGCAGCTCGGTCTGGACGACAGCTTCCACTCCGCCGTGGACATCCACATCCACCTCCCGGAGGGGGCGACCCCCAAGGACGGGCCCTCGGCCGGGATCACGATCGCGGTGGCACTGATATCGGCCCTCACGGGAATCCCGAGCCGGGGGGACGTGGCCATGACCGGTGAGATCACGCTCCGGGGCCGAGTGCTCAAGGTAGGCGGCCTCAAGGAGAAGTCCGTGGCCGCCCACCGCTACGGCGTCGGCACCGTCCTGCTGCCGCACGACAACCGCGCGGAGGTCGAGAGACTCCCGGATGAGGTGCGCAGCGGCGTGCGCTTCCTGCCCGTCCGTACGATGGACGAGGTGCTGGAAGCCGCGTTGACCTATCTGCCGCCGTCCCGTGAGCTACCTGCCCAGCAGGGACCGATCCTGGAGGGCCTCGACCCGGCGATTCAGCCGTTCCAGTGATCGTGCGCACCGTGGAGTTCGCGGGCTCCGTGGCCGACCCCGGCGGCCCGCTCCCGGGAACGCTCCCCCAGGTGGCGTTCGCGGGACGCTCCAACGTCGGGAAGTCGTCCCTCATCAACGTTCTGCTCCGCCGGACGCGGAAGAAGATCGCCCACGTCTCCGGCACGCCGGGCAAGACCCAGACGCTCAATTTCTATCGCGTCAACGACACCTTTTTTCTGGTGGACCTCCCCGGTTTCGGATATGCCAAGGCGCCCAAGTCCATACGCGCGGCCTGGGAGCGACTGGTGTTTTCCTATCTGGGCGATACGCCCACACTGGCGGGCGTGGTGTACCTGGTGGATGCGCGGCATCCGCCGACGCCAATCGATCGGGACATGATAGACCGGCTGGCCGGCGAGGGAGTGCCGGCGCTCGTGGTATTGACCAAGATGGACAAGCTGGGCACCAAGGAGCGCGGTGGGTCGATAGCCCGGGCCGCCAGGGACCTGGGGCTGGACGAGGAGCAACTCCTCCCGTTCTCATCAAGAACCCGTGAAGGTCGAGAAGCGCTCCTGGAAGCGATCGATGACCTCCTGACGGAGGACGGGAGAGCCACGGAGAGTGCCTGAGATGTGTCGCCACGCCAGTCCGAGATGGCCACGCCATTCCGCAAGTCTGCTGACCGCGGTCGGCTTGGCCTGGGGTTGCGCCGCCCCCGCGCCGGACGGAGGGCGCCCGGCTCCGCTCGGGGAGGTCCTGACCTCCGACTCGGTCCCAGCCGGGTATGGAACGCTCCGTCAGGACGAGATCACGATCTCACTCCGCTCCGGCAACCTACTGGTCAAGGTGACGCCGCTGTTCGAGCCCGTGGTGCGGCTGACGGCCCCCGACACCTACGAGCGACTCCGGCGACTACGGGAGTCCGCCGAACCCCAGGTCGCCCTCCAGACCGGAGGCGGCGACACCAAGATGTTCTTCGTATCCTTCTTCACCTATCAGCCGAACGTGACGTTCCAGCCCGAGGACCTGCACCTGTTCAGCCTCGGGCTGCGCTACCGGCCCATGGCGATCGTGCCGGTCACCCAGGGCTGGGGCGCTCAACGACTCGGGCAACGCGAGACCCAAAGCGCGCTCTACGCGTTCGACGGCGTCGTAAGCCTCGATACCGTTCTCGAGGTGGAGTACGCGGGAACGCGGGGATTCGGGTGGGACCGGGTCCTGATCAGGATCGAGGCCGAGCGCTCGCGGGTCCGTGCTCGCGCCCGGCAGGGGTCGCTGACGTCAGGAGTCCGATAGCCCGTACTTCTGGATCTTGCGGTACAGCGTCCTCTCTCCGATGCCAAGCTGTTCCGCGGCTTTCCGGCGGTTCCCGGCCGTGTGGCGCAACGCGGACTCGATCGCGATCCGCTCGAGCTCATCGATGGTCATCCCTTCCGGGATGATGAAGCTCGGCTCTTCGGTTTCCTCCTGCTGGGCTTCGGCCTCTGCCTCCGAGTGGGACGACGATGGTCCCCCCGTGGCCACCGCACCCGACGATCGTACGACCTGAAGGAAGGCGTCCTCGTGCTCGTCGGGGAAGCGGATCTCCGTGCCGCCGGCCGAGGTCCCAATGCCGCCGTCTCGGCGGTACGCCTCGAACTGGCGGCGGAGATCGTCCATGTCGACGCGGAGGTCCACCAACGTCTTGAAGATGAACTCCAGCTCGGGGCGGGGTGCGTCGCGTGCGCGCACGAGCGGGGCCGCCGGGACCGGAACCGGCATGTGTTGGGGCGACGCTGCGAGCGGCGCAGGCAGCCGGGAGCGATACCGCACCTCGTCCGGGATGTCCTCCGCCCGGATGACCTGACCGGGCGCGAGCACCACCATGCTCTCGACCAGATTGCGGAGCTCGCGCACGTTCCCGGGCCAGTGGTAGGCCTCGAGGATGCGCATCGCCTCGGGCGAGATCCCCACGAAGGGACGGTCGTGGCGCTCGCTCACCTCTCGGATGAAGGCATGGACGAGCAGGGGGACGTCAGCGGTGCGCTCCCGGAGCGGCGGAAGCTGGATGCTCAGGACGTTCAGCCGGTAGTACAGGTCGCGCCGGAACTCTCCTCGCTCGGCCAGCTCGCGCAGTTCGCGGTTGGTGGCCGCGATGATGCGGACGTCCACCCGGATCGGTTGCTCACCTCCGACACGCGTGAACTCACGCTGCTCGAGCACCCTGAGCATCTTCGTCTGCGTGGCGAGGGGCATGTCGCCGATCTCGTCGAGGAAGATCACGCCCTTGTCCGCCAGCTCGAAGAAGCCCTTCCGCGAGTCGATGGCGCCCGTGAAGGCGCCCTTCTCGTGACCGAAGAGCTCGCTTTCGAGCAGCGTGTCCGGAAGCGCGGCCACGTTGACCGGAATGAAGCGCTGATGCCGTCGTCGGGAGAGCAGGTGGATGCCGCGGGCCACGAGTTCTTTGCCGGTCCCGGACTCCCCCGTGATCAGCACCGTGGAATCGACCGGAGCGATCTGGACCACGCGCTCGAGCGCCTCACGAATCGCGACCGTCTCCCCGACGATTCCCGTGCTTTCCTGAAGGTGCACCCGGTCGATGACGCGGCGACCGTAGAGGAGGACCTCGTCCGGATCGATGGGTTGCACGAACACGTCGCTCACGGCGGCGTCGAGCGCGCTGGCCCGCAGTCCGGGCCCGGCGGCCGGCACCACGGCGAGAATGGGCACCGAAAGCCTGTCCCGCGCCTGCCCCAGCAGATCGGGCGGTGCCCCGTCCGCTCCCCAACCGGTTAGCACCAATAGGACCGCATCACCCTGATCGGTGATCACCTCTGAGGGCGTCACCAGCTCGACGGCGAACCCGGCTCCCGCGAACGCCTCCCGAAGGGCGCCGGCGGTCTCGAGGTCGTGGGTGGAGACGAGAATGCGGTCGGACATGTCAGCGCCGGATCGAGCCGTCCTTGTAGAACGGCGGGCGCTCCACCACGGCCGGATGGTCGGTGTCACGGATGCGTACGGCGACCTGGCTTCCGGTTTTCGCGTGCGACACGGGCAGGTATCCCAGGCCGACGCCGACGCCGAGCGTGGGAGAGAGCGTCCCGCTGGTCACTTCCCCCGAGACCTCGCCGTCGCAGACGAGGGGATATCCCGGTCTGGGGAAGCCGCGCTCCGAGAGTCGGAATCCGGCCAGGCGCCGCGTCAGCCCGGCCTCCTTCTGTGCGGCCAGGGAATCCCGGCCCACGAAGTCCCCTTTGTCGAGCTTCACGATCCAGCCGAGCCCGGACTCCAGGGCGGTGTGCTCCTCGTCCAGGTCGTTGCCGTAGAGCGCGTATCCCACTTCCAGCCGAAGCGAGTCCCGTGATCCGAGCCCCGCCGGGCGGACGCCGCTGGATTCCCCCTCGGCAAGGAGTCGCCGCCACACCGTCACTGCGTCCCCAGCGTCCACGTAGAGCTCGAAGCCGTCCTCGCCAGTGTACCCGGTTCGCGCGATCGTTGCCGGGACTCCGGCGACGCGGCCTTCGGCGAAGTGGTAGTATCCGATGGCGTCCAGATCGGTGTCGGTGATTCGGCCCACGACCGCGGAGGCTCGCGGCCCCTGCACGGCGAGCAGGGCGATCTGGTCGGAAACGTCTTCCACGTCGACGTCCAACCCGGCGGAATGCTCTCGCACCCACGCCATGTCCTTGGCCCGGTTGGAGGCGTTGACAACCAGCATGATGTGGTCTGCGTAGCGGTAGACGAGCAGATCGTCGATCACCCCGCCGTCCTCCCGGCACATGGCCGAGTACTGGGCTCCCCCGACCTCGACGCGGGCCGTGTCGTTGACGCCGATGCGCTGCACCAGATCCAGCGCGCCCGGGCCCCGCAGAACGAACTCCCCCATGTGGGACACGTCGAACACGCCCACCGCTTCCCGAACGGCCCGGTGCTCCTCACGGATCCCGGTCGGATACTGGACGGGCATTTCGAAGCCGGCGAACGGAACCATTTTCCCGCCGAGGCGCACGTGCTCGTCGAACAGGGGAGTCTTCTGCAACGCGTCGGTCATCCCAACAGCTCCATGAGGATCGCCTTCTGGATGTGGAGGCGATTCTCCGCCTCGTCGAAAACGGCGGATTGCGGGCCTTCCATTACCTCGTCCGTGACCTCTTCACCGCGGTGGGCCGGAAGACAGTGCAGGAAGATCGCTTCGGGCGCGCCCCGGGCCATGAGCTTGCCGTCCACCAGAAATCCCTGGAAGGCACGCTCACGCTCGATCCGTTCCGCCTCCTGTCCCATGGAGGTCCACACATCGGTGGTGATCACGTTGGCGCCCGCGACGGCCGCGGCGGGATCGCGCAGGAGCTCCACCGCCCCGTCCTGCCGAGCGGCAGCCAGGATCTCCGGATCCGGATCGTAGCCCTCGGGGCAGGCCAACCGCAGGCGGAATCCGAGCATGCGGGCCGCATTGAGCCAGGAGTTGGCCATGTTGTTGCCGTCGCCCACCCAAGCCACGTCCAGGTCCTGCGCCGGCACGCCGAGCCGCTCGACGCCCGTCATCACGTCGGCCATGACCTGGCACGGGTGGAGGAGGTCCGTAAGGCCGTTGATCACCGGGATGGTGGCCCAACGCGCCAACTCCTCCACGTCCGCCTGCGAGAACGTGCGGATCATGATCCCGTCGACGTAACGGGAGAGGACCCGCGCCGTGTCGCGGATCGGCTCACCCCGACCCATCTGAGTGGTGTCCCCGCTGAGGAAGAGTGCCCCGCCTCCCAGTTGTCGAACGCCGACCTCGAACGACACCCGCGTGCGCGTTGACTGCTTGGTGAAGATCAGCGCGACTTCCTTCCCCGCCAGCGGGCGGCCGACGACGCGACCGGACTTGAGGTCCGCCCCCAAGGCCAGAAGGCCTTCGAGGTCGTAACTGGAGAAGTCCGTGATGGCCAGGAAATCCCGTTTCATGCAGTCCCCGATTCGCGTTCGAGCGGTGGTATCGCGCCTGCTCCGGCCCGAGGCGGTGCCAAGGTAGGTTGGCCCCCGGTCTGACGAAATGGCAGGAGCCCCTCCCGACCGTGCGACGGCCCCGAATGCCCCGTTCTCCGCCGGGTAGCGCCCCTGCCCGGCCATGAGCGCGACCTAGAGAATGTAGCGTCGCAGATCCTCGTCGCGGGCGATCTCGGACAGGTGGTCCAGCACGAATGCACGGTCCACGGTGGTGCTGCGCGGTCCCACGTCCGGAAGGTCGAACAGGATGTCCTCGAGCAGCGTGGTCAGGACCGTCTGCAACCGGCGAGCGCCGATGTTCTCCATCCGGTCGTTCAGCTCCATCGCGATGCGTGCGATCTCGCGGATGCCGTCGTCCGTGAACTCCAGCGTCGCACCCTCGGTCTCGATCAGGGCCCGGTACTGGATGATCAGCGCGTTCTGCGGCTCGGTCAGGATGCGGACGAACTCTTCCTCCCCGAGGGTCTGCAACTCGACCCTGATGGGGAAGCGGCCCTGGAGCTCGGGAATCAGGTCGCTGGGCTTGGCCACGTGGAACGCGCCCGCCGCGATGAACAGGACGTGGTCCGTCCGGACCATGCCGTACTTGGTTTGTACGTTGGAGCCCTCCACGATGGGGAGCAGGTCGCGCTGCACCCCCTCCCGGCTCACGTCGGGGCCGGTGCCGCCGCGCTCTCCCGCCACCTTGTCGATCTCGTCGAGGAAGACGATCCCCATCTCCTCGACCCGAAACAGCGCCTCATTGACGACCTCGTCCATGTCGACCATGCGGTCTAGCTCTTCCTGCACGAGGACCCGCCGCGCCTCCGAGACCGAAACGATTCGACGTTTCTTCCGCTTCGGGAGCATGTCCTGCAGCATCTCGGTGAAGTTGAAGTCCATGCCGTCGGCCCCCATCGGAAGCATCATGCCTTCCACGGACGGCGTCTGCTGGACCTCGATCTCCACCTCGCGATCCTCGAGCTTCCCGTCCCGGAGGAGCTGTTTCAACTTCTCCCGCGTCCGGCCCCAGCGGTCGACCGCACTGCCATCGGACGGATCACCAGGCGGCTCCTGCTCACCGCCGCCTTCGGGCCGGATTCCGGCGGGGCCCGCCACGAACACGGGACGATCCCCGCCGACCCGCTCCCCGGGACCAGATGGGGTCTTTCCGGACGGTACCCCCGATCCGTCGCCGAACGGGCTGATCCCGGCCGGACGGACGTGGCTGGACTGCGGGAGTAGGAGATCGAGTAAGCGGGACTCCGCCCTCGACTCCGCCTCCGGCTCGAACTCCGCCTCGCGGTCGCTCCGCACCATGTTCACGGCGATGTCGACCAGGTCTCGAATCATGGACTCGACGTCCCGGCCCACGTATCCGACCTCCGTGAACTTGGAGGCTTCGACCTTCACGAAGGGCGCCCCAGCGAGCCTGGCGAGGCGGCGGGCGATCTCGGTCTTCCCCACACCGGTCGGACCGATGAGGATCAGATTGTTCGGCATGATCTCGTCGCGGAGATCATCGCCGACCCGCTGACGCCGCCATCGATTGCGGAGCGAGATGGCCACCGCCTTCTTGGCCCCGTCCTGACCGACGATGAACTTGTCCAGCTCCGCGACGATCTGCCGCGGCGTCAACTCGTCGAGCCACTCGCCCCCGTCGTCGCCCTGGTCGTCCGCCTGGCTCGCGGGCGCCGGAGCGACGCCGGTCCCCTTACGGTCGCTCATGCGTCGAGCTCCAGTACCGTGATCTTCTGATTCGTGTAGATGCAGATCTCGCCCGCGATGCTCAGGGCTTCGCGCGCCACCTGGCCCGCGTCCAGGTCCGAGTGGAGGAGCAGGGCCCGCGCGGCCGCCAGGGCGAAGGATCCCCCCGAACCGATCGCGACCACGTCGTCATCCGGACTGATCACGTTGCCGTCCCCGCTGATCAGGAAGATCTCGTTGCGGTCCGCCACGACCAGCAGCGCGTCGAGGCGCCGCAGGAACCGGTCGGTTCGCCAGTCCTTCGCGAGCTCCACGCAGGCCTTGGTGAGGTTGGCGGGGAAGCGCTCGATCTTCTCGTCCAGCTTCTCGAAAAGGGTGAACGCGTCGGCCACGGCACCGGCGAAACCGGCAAGGATCTTCCCTTCCTTGAGCACCCGCACCTTCTGCGCGGAATCCTTCACCACGGTATCACCCATGGTGACCTGGCCGTCTCCGGCCATCGCGGTCCTGCCGTCCCTTCGCACCGCCACCACGGTGGTGGCGCGCGTCCTCGGTTCAGTCATGCGTCTCCTGGCATCCCTGGGGTTTCCGCTGGGCGGGCCCTGGCGTCGTCGCGACCTGAACGAAGCCGGTGCGAGGCTCGCTACTACACCCGAGGCGGCCGCAGGTGCGGAGGCGCGAGAAGCATGAGCCGTCTCACGCCCTCGGATGAGCTTGGTGGAAGACCCGAAGCAAGCGCTCCTTCGAGGTGTGCGTGTAGATCTGGGTCGTGGAGAGGGACGCGTGCCCCAGGAGCTCCTTGACGGCCAGGAGGTCGGCGCCGGAGTCGAGCAGGTGGGTCGCGAACGAATGCCGCAGCGAGTGGGCGGAGAGCCCGGCGCCTTCCGCCGAGCGCGTGATGGCCCCCCGGACGATCCGCTGGATCGAGCGGCGCGAAAGCCGCGTGCCCCGGTTTCCAACCAGGAGTGGCGACGCGGTCCCCGCGACCGCCACGCGGTTTCGCAGCGGCTCGTAGCGACGGACCGCGCCCACGGCCGAGCGGGTCAGGGGGACCAGCCGCTCCTTGCGTCCTTTGCCCCGGACTTTGACCAGCTCCCCAACGAGATCCAGGTCGCGGCGGTCGAGTCCGTGCAGCTCCGACAGGCGGAGCCCGCTTCCGTAGAGGAGCTCCAGAATCACGAGCTCACGCCTACCGGCGAGCGTGTTCTCGGCGGCGCGGAGCTCGGCGCCGTCGAACACGGCTTGCACTTCGGCGAGCGCCAGGTGGCCCGGCAGCCGGCGCTCTCCTTTCGGACTGCGCAGGGCTCCAGCCGGGTTGCTCTCGATCCGACCCTCGGCGTGGAGGAATCGAAACAGCCCCCGGACCGCGGACAGCTTGCGACCGGTGGTACGCCGCGACAGCCCTCTCCGCCTGGCCCAGCCGAGGAAGGACCGCAGGTCCGTTCGCTCGACGCTCCGCCACGTCCACCCGTCGCGCCCGCCGCGATGCTCGTCGAGAAAGGACACCAGATCGGTCAGGTCCCTCCGATACGCCGCCACGGTGTGCTCGGAGAGCTGCCGCTCATCGGCGAGATGGCGCAGGAAGCCTTGGACCTCCGGATCCGCGGCGTCGGGTGGGACCGCCTCAGGCACCGGCGTGCGCTGCTGTCCCGATGCCGAGGGACGAGGTCCAGTCGATGAAGTCCCGGTCCGCGCGGGCGGCCAAGGCCAGGCGGCGCTCCGGCTTCTTGCGCGGTGCCTTCTCCAGCGGGTCGACCAACCCCCAGTTCGAGTTCATCGGCTGGAACCGCCCGGGGTCGCCCTCTCGAAGGTATCGGTAGAGGCCGCCCAGCATCGTGGTGGGCGGGGGAACGACCGGCTCGAGGCCCGAAAGGAGGCGATCCATGTTGATCCCTGCCAGGATGCCGCTGGCCGCCGACTCCGTATAGCCCTCCACGCCGGTCAGTTGGCCCGCGAACATCAACCGGGGCGCGTCCGGGACGCCGCCGTGCGGAGCCAGAGTGGCCGGGAAGTTCAAGTAGGCGTTGCGGTGGATGGAGCCCCAGCGCAGGAACTCGGCCTCGCCCAGACCGGGTATGGAGCGGAACACCGACTTCTGGGCTCCGACTTTCAGCCGCGTTTGGAACCCCACCAGGTTCCACATCTGCCCCGCCCTGTCCTCGCGACGGAGCTGCACCACGGCATGGGGCCGCCGGCCGGTCCGCGGGTCCTCCAGCCCGATCGGCTTCATCGGACCGAATCGCGGGGTCTCCTTCCCACGCTCCGCCATGACCTCGATCGGGAGGCAACCCTCGAAGTAGGGGACATTCTCCCAGTCGTGTCCCTCGTAGACGTCGGCGGCCGTCAGCGCCGCGATGAACGCATCGTACTCGGCTTCGCTCATGGGGCAGTTGAGGTAGTCACCCGACTCCTCGAAGCGGCCTGCCTCGAACACGATGGACTCATCGATCGAGTCGCGGTGGACGATGGGCGCGATCGCGTCGTAGAACGAGAGTCCCTGATCCCCGAGACGCTGTCGGATGGACTCGGACAGCGCGTCGGAGGTGAGCGGACCGGTCGCGATGATGGCCGGACTCGGCGGGAGTCCCCGGCACTCCTCCCGAGCCACCTCGATTCCCGGCAGCTCCTCCACCGCGGCCGTCATGCTCGCGGCGAAGATCTCGCGATCGACGGCGAGCGCCGAGCCCGCCGGTACTCGCGCCGCGTGAGCCGAGCGAAGGAGTACCGACCCGAGCGCCTCCATCTCGCGCTTGAGCTGGCCGTGAGCGTTGGCGGGATCGAGGCTCTTGAAGGAGTTGGTGCAGACCAGCTCCGCGAGCCGGTCGGTCTGGTGGGCGGCGGTCGTCACGACCGGCCTCATCTCGACCAGGCGGACGCGGCGCCCCCGCCGGGCGAGGGCCACGGCCGCCTCGCATCCCGCCAACCCACCCCCCACGACGACGACGGGCTCGGTCACGGGTCCCCCTGCGTCAGGTCTTCGCGGGCTTCCGCCCGCCCGCTCGCTTCTTCTTCTTGCGCTCGGCGGCCCCCGCGAGCAACTCGACCGCCTGATCCACCGTCACCGACAGGGGGTCCTGGGTCTTGGGGATGGTGGCGTTGACCTTCCCATCCGTCACGTAGGGCCCATAGCGGCCCTCGAACGCCCGGATCATGGCGCCCGATTCCGGGTGCTCCCCGATCTCCTTCAAAGCGACCTTGCCCCGGCTCTTCTTGGCGTTGATCAGCTGGATCGCCTCCTCGAGCCCGATCTCGAAGATCCGCTCGAAGGCACCGATGCTCCGGAAGGTCCGGTTGCGCTCGACGTAGGGACCGTAGCGGCCCAGGCCGGCGTTGACCGGCTCTTTCGTCTCGGGGTCGATCCCGATCAGCCGTGGCAACGACACGAGCTTCAGCGCAAGCTCAGGGGTCACGTCCTGTGGCTCCAGACCGCGGGGCAGACTGACGCGCTTGGGCTTCTCGCCGTCCTCGCCGGCCTTGCCGGCCTTGCCGGCCTTGCCGAGCTGCACGTACGGGCCGTACGGCCCAATCTTCACGAACACGTCGAGCCCGGTCTCGGGGTCGCGGGCGAGCGGCGCGTCCCCTCTCTTCTGCAGCTCGATGAGGTCGGCCACCCTCTCCGGCGTGAGCTCGTCGATCAGGAGGTCGCGAGGAAGCGTCACCCGGTCGGCGTCCTCGCCATCACCGCGCTGGACGAACACGTTCGACTTCCCGATGCGCACGTGCAGCGGTTCCCCGGTCGCCGGGTCGATCCCCACCGGGATCAAGGGATAGTCGATGCGCGGAAGCTCCTCCTTGATACGGTTGACGAGACCCTCTTCCTCGCCGTCCCCTTTGTAGAACCCCGCCAAAAACGCCGTCGAGTCGACGTCGCCGTCCGCGATTCCGTCGAGCGTCTCCTCGAGTTGGGCCGTGAACTGCAGCTCCACGTAGTGGGGGAAATGGCCCCGCAGCAGCCGCATGACGGCCATGCCCACGTAGGTGGGGACCAGTGCGTTCCCCTTCTTCACCACGTACTCGCGGTCCTGGATGGTGGAGATGGTCGGGGTGTAGGTGGAGGGGCGTCCGATGCCGAGCTCCTCGAGCTTGCGGACCAGGCTGGCCTCCGTGAAGCGCGCGGGCGGCCGGGTCTCGTGGCCGTCGGCGGCCACGGAGGTTAGCTGCACGCCGTCACCCGGAGCGCCCACTGATTGGCCCTCCGCCAGATCGGGCAGGAGGACGTCCTCCGTTTCGCGGCCGAGCGCCTCCAGGAATCCGGGGAAGCGCAGGACGGATCCGGAGGCCCGGTAGCGGTAGGACCCCTCGCTTGCTTTGGCCGTGAGCTCGACGGTCGTACGGTCGATCCGGGCATCGACCATCTGACTCGCGACCGACCGGCGCCAGATGAGGTCGTAGAGCGCGAACTGCTCGGGTTCGAGCAGCCGCTTCACCTGTTCTGGTGTCCGGTTCATGTGCGTGGGACGGATGGCCTCGTGGGCCTCCTGCGCGGAGCGCGCCTTCGTCTTGTAGCGACGCGGTCCGTCGTGGTACTCGGCGCCCCAGCGTCCCTTGATGACCGTCGCGGCTTCAGCGAGCGCCTCGTTGCTCAACGTGGTCGAGTCCGTGCGCATATAGGTGATCAAGCCCTCGCGCTCTCCGCCGCCGAGGTCCACACCTTCATAGAGGAACTGAGCCACGCGCATCGCCTGACGCGGAGACATGCGGAGCTTCGAGCTCGCCGCCTGCTGGAGCGTCGACGTCGTGAAGGGCGGCTGGGGGCGCTGACGCGTTGACTTGCGCTCGACGTCCGTGACGGTCCACGGCACGGATGCGGAGGACTGCTCCGCGACCTGGGTGGCCCACTCCTCGTCGAGGATGACCACCTCGTCACCACCGGCGAAGGCACCCGTCGTCGAGTCGAAGTCGCGGGACGTGGCCACCCGCCGGTCGTCCAGCGCCACGAGCCGGGCTGGAAACTCCTCTCCCTCCGCCGCGAGCGTGGCCAGCACGTCCCAATAGGCAGTGGATCGGAACGCCAATCGCTCCTCCTCTCGCTCCACCACCAGCCTGAGCGCCGCGCTCTGCACCCGGCCGGCGCTGAGCTTGGTCCGCACCCGCTTCCACAGCACGGGCGACAACGAGTAGCCGAAGAGGCGATCGAGCACCCGGCGCGCCTCCTGCGCCTGAACGAGCTGCGTGTCGACGTCGCGGGCATGGTCGAGGGCCCGCTCGATCGCCGATCTCGTGATCTCGTGGAACGTTATCCGACGCACCGGCACCGTGGGCTTGAGCACCTCGAGCAGGTGCCAGCTGATCGCCTCGCCCTCGCGGTCCTCATCCGTCGCCAGCAGGAGCTCGTCCGCGTCTTTGAGCAACTTCTTCAGCGCGGTGACGTGCTTCTTGTTCTCGCTCGGAACCACGTACACAGGGCTGAAGTCGCCGTCGGTGTCGACGGCCAAGCGAGCCCAGTCCTTCTTTCTGAGCTCACTCGGGACTTCCTTGGCCGAGCTCGGGAGGTCTCGGATGTGGCCATAGCTGGCCGCCACCCGATACTCGGGGCCCAGGAACTTCTCTATGGTCTTCGCCTTGGCCGGCGATTCGACGATGACGAGCTTCACGTGATCTTCTTCACCTGGTCTTCTTCGCTTGGTCTCTTGGGTTGGGTGCTTTTCGCTCTGGTGTTCCGCGCTCGCTCACTCGGTCCACTCCCTCCGCTTCATCCCACCCGGCCCGCCTCGGACCCGCGATCGCCGCGCTACCGCATCCGCGATCTCGTCCGCGATTTCCGCGGGCTTCCGTCCGGAGGTGTCGATCCGGATCTCGGCCCGAGCGTACCGCGGCCGGCGACGTTCGAGCAAGCGCGCCGTCCCGGTCGGGTCCGAGACGGCGAGGAGCGGCCGCGTTCCGGCTTCGGCCCGGGCCCGCTCAAGGAGCTCCTGAACCGGAGCATCCAGCCAGACGGTCAGTGACCCGTCCGGCAGCGCGTCCAGGCTGCCGTCCTGCTCGGGCCACCCACCCCCGGTCGCGACGACTACCCGACGCAAGTCCAGGGCCTCGCGACTGACCTCCCGCTCGGTCTTGCGGAATCCCGCTTCCCCGAACCGCGAGAACACGGCCGCCACGGTCATTCCGGCCCGATCTTCGACGAGCGTGTCGGTGTCCACGAAACGCCAGCCCAGCCGCTCGGCGACCAGCGCTCCCACGGTGCTCTTGCCCGACGCCATGAACCCGACCAGGACCACTCGATCGACGGGCTCCCGGCCAGGCCCTCTCGCCGGACGCCCGCCATCACTCATCGGCGCCCGGCGCCCGGCGGCTCAGGTACGCGACATAGGACTCGAAGTTCCGATGCAGCTCGGCCATCGAGTCCCCGCCGAACTTGTCCAACATGGCGTCCGCCAGGACGAGCGCCGTCATGGCTTCGCCCACCACCGCCGCCGCGGGCACCGCGCAGACGTCGCTGCGCTCCACGGCGGCGTCGCGGACCGTGCCGTCCCGCAGATCGACGCTGGGAAGCCGGGTGCGCAGGGTGGAGATGGGCTTCATGGCGCAGCGCAGCACGAGCGGCATGCCCGTGGTAATGCCGCCCTCGAGCCCGCCGGCCCCGTTGCTGGGGCGGCCGTACCCGGCCTGCCGGGGCCCACCGGACGGTTCGATCGGATCGTGCACCTGCGACCCCGGCCGGCGCGCGCCCTCGAACCCCAAGCCGATCTCCACGCCCTTGATGGCCTGGATCGACATGAGGGCCCCGGCCAGGCGCCCGTCGAGCTTGGTGTTCCAGCTCACGTGGCTGCCGAGTCCGACCGGCACGCCCCGCGCGATCACTTCGAAGACGCCACCCAGGGTGTCCCCAGACTCCTTGGCGTCGTCGATGCACTCGATCATGCGGGCCTCGGCCTCCGGGTCCAGGGTGCGGAGCGGTGAAGAATCCACCGCCCCGTTGAGATCCTGTGGAAGCGAATCCGGGAGTACCGCCCTCACGGGCCCGATCGAGACCACGTGACTCGCGACCCGCACGCCCAGCTCGTCCAGGAGGCGCTTGGCCACGGCCCCGCACGCCACTCTGGACGCCGTCTCGCGGGCGCTGGCGCGCTCGAGCACGTCGCGTGCGTCCCGGCGATCGTACTTGAGGACGCCCACCAGGTCGGCGTGGCCGGGCCGGGGCAGGTGGACGCGCTTGAGCGCCTTGGGATTCCCCTCCGGGTCGGGAGGGTCGGCGCTCATCGCGGTCGCCCAGTTCTGGAAGTCGCGATTGCGGATCAGCATCGCGATTGGCGAGCCGAGCGTCTCTCCCAGCCGTACCCCGGAAAGCACCTCCGCCGTGTCCGACTCGATCTGCATGCGGCGCCCGCGCCCGTACCCGCCCTGACGCCGCTTCAGGTCCGGATCGACGTCGCGGGCGGCCTCGAGCGACAGGCCGGCTGGAATCCCCTCGATGAGGGCGATCAGCGCCTTGCCGTGGGACTCCCCGGCGGTGTGGAAACGTAGCCTCGACATGCCGGAGTGTAGCGATATGGTCCGGACGTTCAAGGGATCGACGTGGCGTGGGACCCGGCCGCGTCCCCGACGGCCGAAGCCCTATCCAACGTGCGCGACGGGAGTGTGCAGGCGCCGCGAACCCCGGGTAGGTTGCCCGTCGGGTCCGCGCGTCCGGGAGTCGACCACGCCACTGCGGACTCGACGCGCCGGAGGATCCCGTGGAGAGCTTCATCACCTTCTTCGATCAGCTGTCCTCGTGGCAGAAGCTCCTGTGGGTGATGATCTGCCTTGGGGCGAGTTGGATGCTCGAGGCGGGGGTGCCACTCGTGCGGCTGAGGTACCGCAAGTGGCGACATGCCAGTGTCAACGGCGTGTTCCTGGGAATGAACCTGGGAATCAACGCGCTATTCAGCGCAGCGACGGTCGCGGTTGCCGCCTGGACCGCCGCGAGCGGCTTCGGTCTGCTCCACCTGGTGGACCTGTCCCTCTGGGCGGAGCTTGCGCTGGCCATCGTGGCGCTCGACCTCGCCGCGCAATACGTGGCTCACTACCTCCTGCACCACGTCCGCTGGATGTGGCGGCTGCACGTCGTGCACCACAGCGACACCAAGGTGGACGCGACCACGGGCGCTCGTCTCCACCCGGGCGATTTCACCGTGCGGGAGGTCTTTGCGCTGGCCGCGGTGGCCGCCACGGGCGCTCCGCTGGCTTTCTACGTGGCGTACCGGATCGTGACCATCTTCTTCACGTTCTTGACCCACGCCAACGTGGCTGTCCCCCGCTGGTTGGACGCGCCGCTCAGTCTGGTTTTCGTGACCCCCAACATGCACAAGTTCCATCACCACTTCGAGCGACCGTGGACCGACCGCAACTTCGGCGGAATCCTGTCGATCTGGGACCGGATGTTCGGCACCTTCGTGTACGATGACCCGGGTCGGATCCAGTACGGTGTGGACGTCGCGGATCCAGCGCGCGACGAGGACGTGCTCCACCAGATGCGCCTTCCGTTCTCGTCGGGCGAACGGCTGGACCGGGACTCCTAGGCTCCGAAGGCCAGGCCGGGCTCGGCCGAGCGCACGCTCGCGGCCCGTGCCCCGTCCGCCCTGCGGATCTCAGATGCGGGCGCCCGCGCGCCGCAGGAGGTCGGCTACGCGCTCGCTCCCGCGCGCGTGCGCCCACGCCGCCGGTGCCGACCAGGGCGGACCCCCGTTCGGCTCGGCCGAAGCCCCACGGGACAGAAGCAGCTCGGCCATGTCGGGAAGGTCGGTCCGCGCCGCCCAGGCGAGCGGTGTGGAGCGGTACGCGTCATCCCGGGCAGAGACGTCGGCCCCCCAGTCGAGCAGCAGCTCAGCGCACTCGACCCGACGCGGCCGGGCCCGGCCACGGCCGTCCCGAGCGCACAGGTCGTGCAGGGGGGTGGCCGCATGCCAGTCGGGGACGTCCGGGCTCATCCCGCTCTCGAGCAGGAGGCGCAGCGTCTCCGGGTCGGACCAGAGGTAGGATCGACAGGCGGTCACAATGGGAGGCACCCGCGCGCCCGCCGCCAACAACCGCACGACCAGGTCCTTCTTCCCCAGCTTGCAAGCGGCCGCGAGGGCACCGCCGCAGCCGCGGTCCGCGGCTGCGGGGTCGGCCTCCACCAAGCGAACCGCGGCGGCGTCCTCGTCCAGCCAGATCAGATCGTAGGCGTCGAGGACGCTTCCCCGCTCCAACAGGAGCGTCCGTATTGCCGGCGTCGCGGCTGCGTAGGCCGCGCTGCCGGAAGAGTCGATCCAGCCATTGGGGTCGGCGCCGTGCCCTAGCAAGAGCTCGACGAGCCCGCGATTCCCCGCCCGAGCGGCCGCATGGAGTGAAACGCCGCGCGGCGCGGTGGATCCCTCCGGCCAGTTGGGATCGGCACCTGCGGCCAGGAGCTCGCGCACGATGTCCTCGTGGCCGAACTGGACCGCGGTCGACAGCGGGCGCTTTCCCGAGGGCCGTGACGCTGCGGCGAGCACGACGCCCTCACCGATGAGTTCTGCGACGCGGGGACGGTCCCCCAACGCGGCTGCAATGGTCAGGTCGTACTCGGCCCCGTGGCCCAGGAGCAGCCTCGCCATCTCCAGGTCGCCGCGCACGTTCCAGAACGGCCCGGTCCAGAGCGCAAGGTCGATGGGCTGGAAGTCTACGGGGGGGTACCCCCGCTCCGAACCTCGGCCGGCCGCGTGAACGGCGTGCGGGTCCGCGCCCCGCTCCAGGAGGAGAACGACGACGTCGGGCGCCGCAGCGGCCACCGCTCGATGCAAGGGCGTCCCCCCGGCGGCGTCCCGCGCGTTCACCGCCGCTGGGTCCGCCTCGATCAACGCCCGCACCCGGGCCGTGTCGCCCGCGCCGGCCGCGACGTGAACCGCCGGATCGCCCACGGGTCCGGGCTTTCCACGTGCTCCGGCGCCCGCCGTAGCGACCTCGAGGAGGCGAACGACCTCCTCGTGCCCGCGCTCGCGGGCCACGGTGACCAGCTCCAGTCCCTCAACCCGGATCGCTCCCGCGTCGGCACCGGCCTCCAGTAGGATCTGGACCGCGGCTGCGTGCCCCTCACGAGCCGCCAACTCGAGCGGCTGCGTATACCAGTACTCGGCCCGGTAGAGGTTTCCGTCCCGAGACAGAACCTCGCGCAGGGCCGACACGTCGCCCTGCTCGGCGGCGCGGAGCACGTCCCAGACGTCGGAGGCCCGACACGACCAGGGGCCGTAGGGGTGGTCGCTGTCGAGCTCGAGCGGCTTGAGCATGACTGAAGCTGCGCCCGGGCCGCCGCGCGAGGCAACCCAACGAAGAAGGGCCCGGCCGAAGCCGGGCCCTTCGAACGCCAACTGGTGCTGGACGGGTCTATGGCAGCCGCGACGGATGATCCCGGAGGATGTCACCCTTGCGTACGTCGACCACCACCACGCCCTCGTCCGTGATCCCGTAGAGCTTGATCACCACACAGAGATCCTCGGTCGGTCCACCGACCGCCGGATGGGGAATCAGCCCGTTGGGATCGGCATAGATGTCCGTGGCGTCACCCACGTATTGGCCGGTCCCGTTGAACACCGGACGCGTGGAGCACGTGAGACCGGTGTTGTCCTCGGGGAACGGCAGCGACGCCGTCAGCGGACCGGTGACGGTGTTGCGAATGAAGATCCGGCCCAGGCGGTTGAAGTGGAACGCGTCCACGATCTCGATCGTCGCGTCCCCCGATCCGAGGAACGAGATATGGGTGTCCGGATCGTAGACTCCGTCCCCGTTCTGTAGGGACGGGTAATCCGAGTGCAACGGGTGCAGTGCCGCGCCCGCGCCACCGGGCGTCAGGCTGGCCACGCCCTGGAGACGCAGATCCGTGGAGAAGAAGTACGCGTTCTGACCGCGCGCCACGCCGAGCGTGCCGTCGTGGTTCAGACCGATCCCGCGCACGATCTCACTCGCGTTGGTCATCAGGTCCGTGACCCGGATGACCCCCGTGATCTCGTCGGTCGAGGCCTCGTACATGATGATCCGTCCCACGGGCTCGACAGCGCCTTCGCCGAAGACCACCCAACCCCCGTCTCCCGACGCCGAAACGAACGTCGTGTCGCCGAAGGTCATTCCCGGCACGTTCCACCGGCCGCTGCCGGCGGCCACGTCCGAGCCTTGCGAGGTGAGCGAAGCCACGGCCTGCTCGATCGTCCCCGTGCCCGTGATCACGTTGCTGCGGTCCCCGGGGACGTGGTCGGTCAGTACCACGTCGTCGTCCTGCACGCCCAGTGAGTCGGCCGCTCCGAGTTGGACGCCGACGTTGTCGATGTTGGCGATGGCCACGAAGTCCGGCGCCTCCAGCAGGCGCGACTGCTGGAAGAACATCACCACTTCCGGGTCGGTCTCGCCCGACGGCACGAAAGCCTTTCGGATCGTCCCCAGATCGCCGACGGCGGTGGTCTTGGTGGAGTAGAGGATGCGTCCCACCGAGTCCTGCGCCAGATACTGCGGCCGGTCGCTGAAGGACGGCGGGGTCGCGTCCGGGATCACGAATGTCGTGAAGCGGATCCCACCGGTCTCGTCGAGCGAGCGCTCCACGTCGAAGAAGACGACGTCGGGCGTAAGGAACCGGCGACCCGGGTCCTCCACCAGAGCGTCCGTTCCGAACGACGAGCCCAGGTAGACATTGGAGACATTGGTCCCGCCCGAGTTCGCGACCATCACCGAATCGCCCGCCCGGTTGAGGGAGAGGCCCCACGGCTCCGAGCCTACCGGCACCGGACTCAGGAAGCGCTCCTCCTGGAGGCGGAACGTCTCCAGCTGGTCACGATCGATGTTGGTGAGCAGGAGGTTGCGCCGGAGTGTGTCCACCGCCGCGTCCATGATGCGTCCACCGGTTGCCAAACGGACCGTGCGACCGGCCACGATGGGCCGTGTCACCCGGGCACCCGCAGGACCGTCCGCCACGGTTTCACCGCTCGGCAGACTCACGCACGCGACCCGGAGCAGCGTATCGCTCGGGATGGCCGCGGCACAGTTGGAATTCCCGTCGACCAGATAGCCGGTCACCTCGAACACGAGCGTGTCCGGCAGGCTCAGGGAATCCACGTTGAACGGTGAGAACGTGAAGCGCTCCGATACGACCCCTGTCCGGGGCGGCGTGAACGTCCGCTCCTGGAAGCGGACCAGCGTATCGCCGCGTGTCGGAGAAATGGCCTTGGCCGTGTATCCCACACGCTGGATCCCGCTCCCCTGCGTGTCGTCGCGTCCGATGACCTGGACGACGACCGAGTCACCGAGCTCCATGCGAGGCGGAGCGCTGGTGACGACCCGCGCCGCGGGCCGGATGGTGTCTCCGGCGAGTCCGGACGTGACGATCACCCGCACGGGGCCGTCCTGTCCGGTCACGTCGAGCGTGCTCCGCGCAACCGCGGTGAGCTCTAGCGGCCCCTCGGCGCTCGCCGGGATCACCAGCGAGGTGTCCACGATCGCCGAATCCAGAGGCGGGTTGAAGCTCTTGATGATTTGCCCCTCGAACGCGCCGCTCGCGTTGAGCTGCACCTGGATGATGCCCTCGGGGTCGAACGCCTCGATGCGCACCGACAGGCTCAGCCCGGACTGCACGACCTGGCTGTTCTGCACGTTGAGGAGACGCACGCGCGGACCGCCCAGTATGAGCTGCAGGGTGTCCGACGCGACGTTGCGGGCCTGGTCGTAGGCATCCACGACGATGAACGCGTTTTCGCGAATCGTGTCTGCCGTTGCCACCAGGTAGCGGGTGATCGTGGTGTCACGCGTGCCCGCCAATCCGACGATCTTCGGCTCGAACCGCTCGATGATCTCCTCGGTGCCGAGATCGCGGCTGCCACGTCGGGCGAACCCGCTGAAGACCACGCTGTCAACGCCGAGATTGTCCTTCACGGCTGCGGCGATGAAGATCGAGTCCCCGATGGGGTTGGCCGCGGGCTCGCGCGGCTCGACGATCTCCACTTCCGGCGGCCGGCTGTCCGGACCACGCCCGGGCCCGGGCTGGAAGATGTTCTCGCCCTCACAGCCCAGGACCAGGAGGGCGAGGAGCCCTCCCGACCCGAGGCGCGACAGCTGCCGGGCCTTTGAACGACGCAGGTAAGTCATATCAGGATCCCTCCGTCGCTTAGCTCGGCTGGACGATCTGCGGAGTCACGAGAATGATGAGATCGCGCTGGATCTCCTGATCTCGTGAGACTCTAAACAGTCGTCCGATCACCGGGAGGTTCATGAGCAGGGGGATCCCGGAGCGCACTTCCGAGCGCTCCGTTACCGTCAAGCCCGCGATGACGATCGTCTCACCGTCTTCGACTAGGAAACGCGACGTGGCCTCTTGAGTCTGGAAGATGAAGCCGACATCGGACTCTGCGAGCTCGGCGGCTGAGCGCTCCGCGTGCAGGTCCAGCATGATGGTGTTCCCCGCCGTCACGTGCGGCGTGGCGATGAGCTTGATACCCGTCTCCTCCAACCGGACGGTGGCCTGGGGGATGACTCCGGTCTGCTGACCGCCACCACCGCCACCGCCGCCACCACCGCCACCGGCACCCTGGCTGGCCAGGTCGATCACGCGCAGGGGAGTCCGCTCACCCACCAGGAGGTTGGCCTCCTGGTTGTCCATCACGGTCAGTGTGGGCGTCGCCTGGATGTCACTCATGTTGGCCGACTCCAGTGCCTCGATGAAGTTGAGCAGCGTATAGCGGCCGATGAGCAGCGACGACAGCATGGACAGCGTGGGGTTGGCGACCCGGTTGCGGGCGTTTCCGAGCGCCGCGATGGAGTTCCCACCCAGGCTCACGACGTCCGTTCCCCGGTTCACCTGCTCATCCGGCAGCTCCAACACCCCGTCCCCGTCCGCGTCCACCGCGCCCGGAGTCAGGAAGTTGAGCTGATTCCCGTTCGAGTCCTTGAGGTCGTAGGTGACACCGAACTCCTGGAGGTCCGTGCGATTCACGAACACGATCTTGGCCGAGATGTTGACCATCGGCGTCCGCACGTCGAGCTCGGCCACCAGTTGTCCGACGGCGTCCAGCACCCGCGGGATGTCGGTGACGATCACCGTGTTGGTGCCCTCGCCGATCGAGACGGTCCCGCGCTCGCTGAGCATGCCCTGCACGGACGTCTGGATTTCTTCGGCGGTGGCGTAGTTGACGCGGAAGGGCCGCGTGCTGACCGGCTCGATCGTCTCTCTCTGCGAGAGGTTCTCGATGTTGTCCACCCGGATGATCCCGGTGTCCATCTCACGGGCCGCCAGGCCGTGCGCTTCGAGAATCGTCTGGAGCGCGATGTCCCAGGGCTGATCCCGAATGTCGGCCGAGACGTTGGCCGTGACGTTGGCGCCTGCCACAATGGACTGTCCCGCGAACTCGGCGAACGTGAAGAGCACGTCCTGGATGGGCGTGGCCGTGAACGAGACGGTGATCCGCCGCGCGACCTGTTGGGGCGCGGGGATCAGGACCGGCGCGGCCGGTGAGGCCGCAGCCGCGTCTGCAGCGACGAGCTCGTCGAGCGCACCGGAAGAGGCGGCAGGTGTCCTCGCGGTCGTGGGAGCGGGCGTCCCGCCCGTCGACCACGGCTCGAAAAGGTCGCCGGAGGCCTCGAGCACGACCTTGAGGAACCCGTCACCGATCTCGACCCGGTACGGGTAAATGCGGTCGAGCTCGAAGACCACGCGTGTCACGTCCGTGGAGAACTGGCTGCTCCGCAGTGCACGGACCCCCCCGCGTTCCACTGCATAGTTGGTGCGCGGCAGCGCATGCTCGGTCCCCATCAGGTCCACGACCAACCGGGCCGGCCCCTCCAGGGTGAAGTCGCGAAAATCGAGGTCGCCTTGGACGGCGATGACGATCTCCGTGCGCTCGGCCGCGGGGAGGATGTTCACACTCGTGACCGGATCCGTTACGGGGCCCAGCAGCACGGCGGAGATTAGCGCCAAGATCGGAGTCATCGAGACCCTCCTTCACGGGGCCGACGGACCTGCAACTGGCGCTGTTCCGTCAACCCGAATTCTTCCACTTCCACGAGCACCCGATCCCGTTGGATCGAGAGGATGCGGGTGTTGCCGAGCCGGTCACCGCGGCGCACCCGATAGGTCTTCCCGGCGCTGCCGGTCGCCAGGTCGACGCCCAACAGGGCGACGCTGGACGTGGCGTTGTCCGAGAAGATCACTCCCAGTAGCTGTAGCTCTTCGAACCGAGGGCCCGACGCGTCACCCGACGTGAGTGGCTCGAACGGGCTTCGCCGTCCGTAAGTCGGGTACGAGTAGACCTCGCGCTCGAACACCAGCTCCGCCTGGGTCGTGTCCGGCCGCGGTGGCGGACGATCCGGTGTCTGCGCGCTGGCGGCTGCGGCGCTCACGAGGAGCGCTGCCGCGCACAACACGACAACCGCGAAAGACCGACTCACTTTCCACCTCCTCCGGCTGAGATCTCGTCACCGGACGGCTCGGTGGCCGGCGGCCCTCCCGGGGGAGGAACGACGTAGGTCTGGATTCGGAACTGCGCCGCGACCGCCTGCTCGGCGCCCTCGTCTGCGGAGTTCCGGTTGGGACGGGCCTGCTGCGCGCGCAGCACGGTCATGTCCAGGTCGATCGGCGAGACGATCCGCGGCAGTGACGCGATCGCGGACAAGAAGCGCCCGACGTCGTGGTACCGTCCGGCGACGCCGATCTCGTACGAGTGCTTCGTGTAATAGGGCCCAGCCTCGAGCGGCTCGGGTCGGATGAGAACGAACTCCAACCCGTTCTGGCGCGCCTCCAGCGTCATGGAGTTGAGGAGCGCAGGCACCTCTTCGTTCTGCGGTATGAGCTGCTCCAACCTGAGAAGATGGCGCTCGTAGAGTGCCAGCTTCTCCTCCAGCTCGGCCCCGCCGCGTGTCGCGATGATCTGCGCGCGCCGGTTCTGGTCGTCGAGATTCTCGAACCGGGACGTCATCTCGTCGATCTCCTCCTGCTGGCCGGTATACCAGAAGGAGTGGAACGCGTAGAGTCCCAGTACGAACGCGACCGCAACGATGAGGACGTTCTTTTTCTTGGGATCGTCGGGCAGAAGCTTCATGACACCTGGACCGTGTTCAGGGTACGATCTCCCCGCCGCTCGCGGCCGAGAACAGCGGAACCGTCTCGACCAGCTCGCTCGGGGGATTCTCGAACCGGGCGTTCAGGGTGAACTGATGCACCTGGCGGGTGGCGCCGTCCTCACCGGTCTCCGCGATCTGCTCGCTCGAAACGAGCTGCACTCCCCGGATGAAGGGCGACGCTTCCAGGCTCTCCATGAAACGGGGAATCGCGAAGTTGTTTCCGGCGCGACCTTCGATCCGGAACTCGATGCCCTGCCCGGCTCCGCCGGCGACCTGTACGACCTGGGTCAGCCAGGTGTAGTCGGGAAGGCTGCGGGAGATCTCGTCGAGAAGATGGGACCACACGTAACGCCCGCCGTCGATCTCCTGGATGATGGAGACCTTCTGGCCGATCGAGTCACGGCGCGCGCGCAGCCCCTCGGTCTTCTGGATCAGATCTGCGTAGCGGGCCGAGTCGCGGACCGCGTCCTCGATGGCGACCTCGAGCTCCGCGGCGTGGCTCCGTGTTCCGAAGAACATCCAGGCCATCGCCCCGATCACGACCCCAATGGTCAGGGTCGAGCCGATGGTCCATCCATCGAACTTCTTGCCTCTGCCACCGAAGCTCGGCGCCGAAAACTTGAACCTGGCCCCGCGTGACTGACGTTTGCCGCCACCTGGGAGAAGGTTGACCTCGATCAACGTACGGACCCTCCGCTCAGGTACGCCGGAGCGCGAGGCCCAGCGGAAGCAGGAGCATCGGGGCCGCATCGTCCAGCGACCCGTCCACGGAAGCTTCCGGAGAGACCGGAACACGCTCGAAGGGATTCACCACCTCTGTGGTGACGTTCATGCGAGTGGCCAGCGCGTCCGCCATCCCGGGGATGCGGGCGCCACCGCCGCTCAGGTGGATCTTGCCGAGGCCGGCACCTGCCTGACGCGTCATCAGGAACGCCGAGGCGCGCTCGATCCCGACGGCCACCTCGTCGGCGCTCGCTTCGACGAACCGGTGTAGGTCGTCGATGCTCTGCCGCCCCTGGACGACCTCTTCCGCCTGCTCGGCGGTGAGGCCGCGCTCGCGCTGCAGGTCCTCTCGGACGCGTCGCGATCCGAAAGGAATGTCCCGCGTGAGGATGGGGACACCGCCTTCCAGGATGTTCACGTTGGTGGTCTCGTGCCCGATGTTGACCAGCGCGACCACGCCCTCCATCCCCTCGGGGTAGTTGTACTCGAAGGCGTTGTGCAGGGCGAAGGCGTCGACATCGATGCAGGACGGGCTGATCCCTGCCTCCAGCAGGAGCGAGATCTTGTTGTCGACCAGCTCCCGCTTCGCGGCCACGAGCAGGACATCCATCTGGAGTCCTTCGCCCATGGGGTCGAGGATCTGGAAGTCGAGCTCGACGCTCTTGATGTCGAACGGCACGTGCTGCTCGGCCTCCCAGCGGATCACCTCGCGAGCGTCGGACTCTTTCATCCGATCCATCTCGATCTTCTTGATGATCACGTCGTGGCCGCCCACTGCCGTGACGACGTCCTTGTTCTTGTAGCCCAGCTCGTCGAACAGGGCGCGGATCGTGTCCGCGACCAGCCCCGGATCCATCACCTCGCCCTCGACGATCGCGTCGGCCACGAGGGGCCGGGCAGCCAGGCGTACGACCTCTGGCTGGTCACCGGAGAAGTCCACCTCGACGATCTTCACGAAGCCGCTGCCGATATCGAGGCCGACGGAACTCTTCTTTCTTCCAAAAAGGCCCATGCTCTGGTCCCGTTAAGCCCGTGTGGACATTGCTTTTGGCCGTACTTCCCCAACCATCAGGTTAGCAGGCCGCTTTCCAAGGTGTCAAGCATTCGGCACTACATCTTGGGGTCGTAGGACCGCTTCCTACGACCCGTGGTATCGATGTCGCTCGTCTTGGCTTCCAGCGCGGGTCCCCGATCCCGTCGATGCGACGAGCGGTGCGCGGACCCATCACCGTGTTGCGGAAGCGCAGACGCTCCTGGCGATCTTCCAGTTCCGTGCCAGAAGATTCCGATGCGAAACGGGCCGGTGACGGGGTTTCCCGGGGGAATCGGGACACACTTTTCCCTGGCGGGGGCAGAAAGTGCCCCGGAAGCCACGCGAAAACATGCGTTTTCCGTGGCGCGGGCGCGGCAGGCACCCGTCAGAGGGGATCGACCCAGCCCGATCGGACCGGCTCGACCAGCCGAAGCGCAGATTGCGACAGGGACGCCAGCGCGGCGCAGGCCGAGCCTGCTACCTGGCTGCCCGACCCGATACGCACGCTTCCTCCGGCATGGACGAAGCCGTGGACCTGAGCGGCCGCGTCCACGACGAGATCGCCGCTCGCGAGCACGACACCGTAGAACCGTGCCCCCGCCGTCAGGGTGAGGTCGCCGTCGACGACCAGGGTCCCCTGTCCCTCGCCGCCAACCACCTGGAGTGTCGACGCCGAGACGATCACCGGTCGGTGGGCGCCACAGGGGCCCGCCGGTGCCGAGGGACTCCCCCAGTTCCAGGGATCGGACACGGCGCAGGCGCCCCCGGCCACGGTCGGCGTTGGCGTCCCGGAGCCGGAGACGAGTCGTCCGCGCGTGAAGAGCTCCGCTCGATCCAACAGACCCAGTTGGAGCGCGGACGCCGTGTCGATGGTGGACGCGGGAGCGGCCCCCGACGGGAAAATCGAATCGGCCAGGCTCTGGACGGCGGCACAGTCGGCCGAGGTCCAGGGCGCGGGCGGCGCCGTCACCGCCTGCCCGGTCAGCGTGCCTCCGGGAGCCACCGCCACCCCACCTCCGCTTCTGGCGACGGCAGCGAGCGCCCGCAGCCGGGCGCCCGGGTCGAGCTGCCACACGAGGTATCCGACCGGGGCCACTGCCGGCGGCGCCCCCGCGCCGCCCACGGACTCGAGGCGGAAGAGCTCGCGTGAGACGCGTAGCAGTCCCCGGTCCGCTCGCACGGTGGGGGTCAGGTTCACGCCCGGAAGAACCGCGGCCGCACCGAGTCGCAGGGGCGGAAGTGGCCTACCGGTCGCCAGCGCCCGACGCACGCCCGTCTCGGCGGCCAGCCGAGCCTGTAGCGCCGCCGAGGCGGCACGTGCCTCCGAGTAGGCCGCCCCCGACGCCCGCCAGAGCGCAGTGGCGGCCAACATCAGGCCCGCGCTCAGCAGGAGGACCGCCACGGTCGCGGAGCCCGTGCGCGTCATGGCGTGGCCCGACGTGGCCAGGCCACCCGGCGCCCCGCGGGGCGGCCGGGCATGTACGGGTCGCTCGCCAACGGAAGTGTGAGCGCGGCGCCCATTCCCGGCGCCGATCCCGCAGCCGCCAGCGTAGCGGTCGAGTCGAAGCGCTCGGCTGTGACCGGCTGGCGCCCGCCTCGTCCGACCCGATAGCGGAGCGTGGCGCGCTCGACCGAATACGTACCCGATTCGAACAGGCGCACGTACTGAAGGCCGGGCGTCAGGGGACTCAACGTCCAAGTTCGGACGGAGGCGCCGGTCGCCGCACAGGTCTGGGCGCCACCGACCGCATCGAGGCCGAGCGCCACCCAAGTCCCCCGATCCGTCAGGGCGAGCACCGAGTCCTTCTGCACGTTCGGACTGCGGTCGCCCCGATGGGCGATGCGCAGCACGCCCGGTCCGTCACCGGGGCAGGGCCAGCCGCCCCCACGGAACGCGCGCAGCCGGATGGAGTCGCCCGGTCCGATCGCATAGTCGGACGGACCGGATTGCGCTCGGAGCTCGGCCGCAAGGATGGACCAGGCCACGCCGGCCGCCTGGCTCCCCTCGGTCTCGCGGAGTGTCCGCTGGGCGGCGCGTAGCGAGAGGGCGTAGGCCGACCCGGCCACCGACAGGACCACGGCCGACACCACGACGGCGACCAGCAGCTCCACCATGGTGCACCCGGCCACGGTCTTCATGGAACCGGTGGCGGCACGTCTGCGTGGATAACGACCACCGGGGGCGGAAGCGTGTCGGGGGCGAACGCCTCGAAGCGGAAGAGCCGCCCACCCATGGGGGTCCAGACTACGGTCACCGGCGCCACGTGCCGCGAGCCCGGTGTGCGTGTGCCGCTCAATGTGAGGGAGTCGACCACGTCTCGCGTCGCCGACACCGACATCCGCAGGAAGCGCGCGCCGCTCGCTGTTGCGATGCCTCGCCGGACCACGGCGGTGCTCGCCAGCAGCGCCACCGTCAGGAGGACGGCCGCGATCAAGACATCGAGCAGCGCGCTGCCATCCTCACCCATTCCATGGCGGGTCGCCTGCCGCCGTCGCCGCATCAGCGGCGCCTGGCCCGCCCGTAGGACGAGATCGAGATGGACCGTGAGACCGAGCCGCGCGTGACGTCCACGGAGCGGCTCGCGAACCGGCCGAGTCCCATCCGGTCGAAGCGAAGACGGATGGTGCCGCCCCCGGAAGATTGGAGGGCGACCCCGTGGTCGCTGCCGATGGGGAAGATCAGTGGATCGAGACCGCCGGGCTCGATGCGAACCCGGGCGGAGTCGGTGACGAGGACGACGGTGGCGCCTCCGCGTAGCGTCGCCATCGTCCGAGCCGACCGGAGCGTGGTCAACAGGGACTCGCGGGCCGCCAGCACGGCGATCAGGTCGTTGGCACCGGTGAACCGCGGCAGGACCCAGGAAGCGAAGGCCCCCACGAGGGCCAACACCACCAGCATCTCGAACACGGTCGCTCCACGTCGCATGCCGCAATGTGGAGTGGGGGCCGGGCGGCGCGATGGGGTCGGCGGCCCTTCCCGTCAGCCCCCGGCCAGCACCCGACGGGAGCAGGAACCGCTATTCCAGCTCGTAGTCCCGGATCTTGTACCGTAGGGCACGGGGGCTCAGCTCCAGCAGCTCCGCCGCGTGGGTACGATTCCCCCCGGTCCGCTCCAGCGCGAGCTGGATCAGCCGGCGCTCGAGGGCCGCGGTGTGACGCTTCACCGAAAGGTCGTCGCCGAGATCGCCCGCGAGGGACACGGCGCCGGGGTTGGGGTGGCGCACGCGCTCGGGGAGGTCGTCCACATCCAGGGTGGAGCCGTCCGCCAGCACCATCGCCTGCTCGATCAGGTTCTCGAGCTCCCGGATGTTCCCCGGCCACGGGTGCTTGAGCAGCACCTCCATGGCTTCGGGCGCGATTCCGCCGATGTCGATGCCCAGGCGCTCGCCGTGACGCCCGATGAAATAGTGCGTGAGATCCGGAATCTCCTCCGGACGATCCTTGAGCAGGGGTAGGGCGATGGGCACCACCGAGAGACGGTAGAAGAGATCCTCGCGGAACATCCCCTCGGCGACGGCTTCCCTCAGGTTGCGATTGGTGGCCGCGACCACGCGGACGTCGACCTGGGTCGAGTCGGTACCGCCCAGCCGGCGGATCTCGCCCTCCTGGAGCGCTCGAAGGAGCTTGACCTGTAGCGACGCCGGCAACTCGCCGACCTCGTCCAGGAAGAGGGTTCCCTTGTCGGCCGCCTCGAAGAGTCCCTCCTTCTGCTTGTCCGCTCCGGTGAAGGCACCCTTCACGTACCCGAAGAACTCGGACTCCAGGAGGGTCTCGGGGATGGCCCCGCAGTTCACCGGGACGAACGCCTGATCCGCCCGGTCGCTCTCCCGATGGATGAGCCGCGCCACGAGCTCCTTGCCCGTGCCGCTCTCACCGGTGATCAGCACCGGAGAGGGATGGGGGGCAACCTTGGTGGCCACCTCGAGCGCACGCACCATGGCGGGGGCCCGCGCAATGATGTCTCCGAAGCGGCGGTCGGCCCGCACCTCCGCGCGGAGCCGTCCCACCTCCCGCCGCAGGCGCTCCCGCTCTTCGGCCTTCTTGACCGTGAGCAGGACCTCGTCCGCGCCGAACGGCTTGGGCAGGTAGTCGTAGGCGCCCTTTGCCATCGCCTCGACCGCCAGGTCCATGCTCCCGTAGGCCGTCATCACGAGCACGAGCGCGTCCCCGCCACCCTCGCGATATGCATCCAGGAACTCGAGCCCTCCCATCCCCGGCATGCGAACGTCGGTGAGTATCACGTCGGGCTCACCCGCCGCAGCGATCCTCAGCCCATCCTCGCCGGACGAGGCGGTCGTCACCTCGTAGTCCGCGTCCTTGAGGATCATCGTCAGGGATTTGCGCAGTCCAGGGTCGTCATCAACGACGAGGATCTTCACCTACTGCTCTCCTTCGGGTTCGGGAACACCGCCCCCGATTCGCTCCGGGGGGGGCACCTCGGTCGGGACGTCTGTCGGTTCCAAGGAAGGAAGATCGTCTTCCCCGTCCGTCGCGGGAAGCTGTATGACGAATCGCGCGCCGCCGTCCGGGTGATTTCCACCTTCGATTCTGCCGCCCATACCCTCGATGAGGCGCGCGCAGACGGCAAGCCCGAGCCCCGTCCCCTTCCCCGGTTCCTTGGTCGTGAAGAACGGGTCGAACAGCTGATCGATGTGCGCCTCGTCGATTCCGGGACCGTTGTCGACCACGCTGATGCTCACTACTCGCTCGGCGAGCTGTAGGGCATCGACCAATGTGCCGCCCCCGGCCGCGATTCGCCGCCGGTGGCTGTAGTTGATGCCCGGCGGGTCGTCTTCCCTGCGGGCCGGGAGTCGGAGCGCGGCCCCGTCCTCGATCCGGATCGACACCTCGACCCTGGCGCCCTTACGACCTTCCAGCGCGTCGATGGCGTTGAGCAGGAGGTTGACCAGAACCTGCTCCAACCGGTGGGGGTCCATGAGCACGAGCGGGATGTCTCCACCGATCGACCATGCCACCTCGACCTCCTCGAACCGGCCCTGGGTCTCCAGCAGGTCGCGGACGCGGGCCAGGACGACGGTGGCATCGAACGGCCTGGCTACCTCGTCACGCGGGCGAGCGTAGTTGAGGAGCGATCGCACGATGCGATCGATACGATGTGCCTCCTCCATGACGGCCTCGAGCAGCTCCGGGTCCTGCTCCCCGCGTGCCAGGCGGTGCTTGGCGAGGTCCACGAAGCCGATGATGGCGCTCAGCGGGTTTCCCACCTCGTGCGCGATCCCCGAGGCAAGCGTCCCAACGGACGCCAGCCTGGCGGACCGGACGAGTTGGTTGCTTGCCTCCACCAGATCGCGGTTGGTGCGTTCGAGGGAGCGGACGTTCTCGGCGAGCAGCTCCTGGTCGTGGATGAGGCGGCCGGCCATCGCATTCACCGCGTCCGAAAGGGACTGGAGCTCCGCCGTGTTCGCGGGACCGATCCGATGCCGGTATTCGCCTCCTGCGATCCGCTGAGCGTCGTCCACCAGTTCGTGCACGGGATCGAGGAGCGCCTTCTGAAGCAGGAGCCCGCCGAAACCCATGAGGATCACGAGGCTCGCCGCGAGCAGTGCAAGTGAGAAGAGGAATGCGCCGCGGGGGTTGTCCAGGCTGGGCGAGAAGACGACCAGGGCCACGGAAGCGAGCACTACCGTCAGGATGAAGAGTATCCCGATCGAATAGAGGAGGGTCTGCCTCAGGGGCGAGAGCCGCCGGCCGATCCGAGGTCCCGTCGCTGTCGCGGTCTGGCGGTCTTTGACCAATCGCTGTGCTCGGGAACAGTGCAATGCGGCGTCCGTCCGCACGCGAAACGCGCGTCGACGGCCCGGATCGGATGGGCCCTACACGGCTACGTTTTACTGGAGATCAATTGATCGTGCAATAAACCGCACCGGCCGTGGTGGCTGGTGTGGCGTTGGACGGGGACCCGTTCCCGTAGAACATACCGCAACTCTCGGTCGCGAGCCCGTCGTGTGTGGCCGTGGCCGCCCAACCCTGACCGGTGTTCTCGTTGATCGAGATGTTGACCCCGCTGGTGAAGCTCTGATCCAGGTTGACGGGGTCGTCGGCGTAGATGTTGTAGCCGTCGTGATAGACGGCCTGAGCCAGCGCCATGTTTTCGAGGTCCGACCGCATCGCGGCGAAGAAACTCCGCTCGCGCGCCTTGTTGAAGCGCGGGATGGCGATCACGGCCAGGACGCCGAGTATCACCACCACGATGAGCAGCTCGATGAGCGTGAATCCACCGCGTCCGCGAGGCATGGACCAACTCCAAGGTTCAGGGCCAGGAGGGGGGTGAGCGTATTCCTGGGGGGGGGCAGCGGTCTGAACCGTCCTTCGAATGGCGAACCGCGCCGACCGATGCGGCCCGGGCCGAAGCCCGGGCCGCACCTAGGGGTCGCGCGGATTACACCGCGATGCGCTTACTTAGCGCGTACAAGCCACCTCACCCGGCTGGCTCGGCGTTGCCGTTCCGACCGTGGGGGCGGTCGCCGTGCCGTAGTAGATGGCGCAGCCCTCGGAGCCACCGAGCGCCGTGTGGATGGCCGAGGCGGACCAGCCCGAAGACGAGGCCGCCGATGCGACCGTTACGCCCGCGCTCTGGACGAAGCCCAGATCCGTAGACGACGTGGTGTAGCTGTACTGGTCGGCGTAGTAGATCTCTTCCTGGCTCGCCAGGTTCTTGAGATCGGACTTCATCGCCGCAAAATAGGCCTTCTCACGCGTGGCGGAGAACTTCGGAATGGCGATCGCCGCCAGGATGCCGATGATCACGACCACGATCAGCAGCTCGATGAGCGTGAAACCCTTGGTGTTCCGCATGGTGCGACTCCTCTAAAGCACGTTGTTCGAAAACTGTTGTCCGAACCGGACGCAGCACCGTTGGGCAAGGATGGAACCAACCGGCCATTCGATGGAGTCAAATTGTTATAGTACATGAGGTTATGACGTGTCTCCCGGACCTGTTTCCAGAGGAGACGTAGGCCCATTTTGCAGAATTCTGCAAATCTCTTGCACATCACCGGGAACGACGTTCCTCGTTGGTCAAACCGAGATCACTGCCGTTTTGGCGGACGCCCGGTCCCGGTGCTCCTCGCACCCGGGCCGAGTCCGATGCCGCCCGGGCGCGCTGGCCGAATCCAGCCGCCAACTCCAGCTCCGCAAGCGTCCGCCAGGGCCCCCAGTCCCCCTCATCGGAGCCACCCCCGAGGCGGATGGCCTCCCGTTGCCGCTCGAGCGCGTCCAGCGTTCGATTGGACTGACGATAGGCCTGGGCGAGGAGCATATGGATGGCCGGGTCCGCCGGATCGGCCTCCAGGGATGCGAGGGCGGGAGCGATGGCCGCGTTGCTCCGTCCCTGCGCCAACAAGGCCACGGCGAGGAGCCCGGGGGCGGCGTCGTACCCAGGCCTCTTCTCCCACGCCTGGCGGGCGAGCACCTCCGCCTGAGCCGGCCTTCCGGCCTCGAGCAATCGCTGGGCAACCGTGGTGAGCAGGAGCTGATCGCCGTCCAGGAGGCCAACGGCCCGGCCGTATGCCCGCAGGGCGGCGGGCCGGTCTCCGCTCATCCAGAGCGCGTCTCCCAGAACCCAATGCGATCGACCGTTCTCGGGCTGCTGCCGGACCACGTCGAGCCACATCGTCTCCGTGTCCTTCCAGACCGGCACCCGCTCGACGGTCCGCAGGGAGCCGATGAGCACCACGAGCGCCAAGGACGCCGCCACCGCCCGCGCCGCGGTGCGCGCGCCGTAGCCCGCCGGGACGGGTCCGAGCACGGCCGCGGCCAGCGCTCCCAGGGTGATGCAGAGACCCACGGACGGGAGATAGAGCGTGCGCTCGGCCAGCAGCACACCGGTCAGGACGGCGAGGTTGGCCGTCGTAAAGAGTGTGATCGGGATCCAGAGCAGTCCCAGGGCAGCCGGCCGACGCCATCGGTCCTCCCCTCCCCGCCGCTGGACCGCCCTTCCGGATCGCCACGCACCCCACGCGGCACCGAGCACCCCGAGGACCAGAGCGACTCCGAGCATGCCCGACACCGTCCAGTCCGTGTTCAAGCGCACGCGACCAGGGGAATAATCGCCCGCCAGCTCCCAGGGGAAGAGCAGCAAGCGGGCGTACTCGGGCCAGACAGCCGCCACAGTGAAGATCCTCGGGATCTCCTCCAGGAGCTCCGCGCCGACCGGCGGCAGAGGCGGGCGTATCCCACCGAGCACCATTGCCCTCAGGCCGAGCAGGATCACCGCCACGGCGGCGAGCGCGGCCCCGAGGGGGAGACCGTCCCGGAGCGCCCGCAGGGGAGTCTTGGCGGATGAGTCGTTCCGCACGGTGTCGAGTAGGAGAAGCGCCAACGGCAGCACGACTCCGCTCTCCTTGAATAGGACGGTCACGGCGTAGAGCGCGGCCAGCAACCCGATCCGGCCTCCGGTCAGGGCGCCGCGCCAGCGGAGAAAGAGCACGCAGGCCAGCAGGAAGGCCGCGGCCGAGGCCAGCTCGGCGAACCCGACCACGTTTGCGACGGCTTCGACATGAACCGGGTGCACGGCGAACACGAGGCCGGCCACCAGCGGACCGGGTGGAGGAAGGAGCCGTGCCGCCAGAAGCACGACGAGGGCCGCCACCAGCGCGTGCAGCAGCACGTTGACGAGGTGGAAGAGGAGCGGCGACCCGTCGAAGAGCCACCACTGCAGCGCGTATGCGGCGGTGGTGGCCGGCCTCCAAAGCCCCATGTCGGCCCCGAACTCGATGGGCCAGTAGGGCATCGACACCGCTTCCGGGAGGCGAGCCAATGAGTGAACGCGCTCGTTCTCTAGGACGATGTCGCGATCGTCGTTGGCGAACCCGTTGGAGAGGGAGCCCACGTGTACCAGGGCCGCCACCGCGAACGCAGCCCAGGGTGCGCCCAGCGCGAGCCGGCGCGGCGCCGTCATGGCCCCGAGGGCTCGAGCCCGTCGGGGAGCACCCGGTCGGCGGTCCTCGCCTTCCCCGTCTGTCCCTCCCCGACTCCGAGCTCGGACACCGAAGTCGCGAGGACGGCCGAAAGGCTGTCCAGGGCTTGCACGGCTTCTGGCGTCCCTGCTTGGGCCCGGGCCGAGTCGACGGACATCCGGGCAGCGCCCGGATCCCCCGCCTCGCTCTGGAGCTGCGCGAGCCAGAACCACTGCTGCCAGTGCCCGCGCTCGCCGAGCTCGATGGCGGCGCGCCGTTCCACGATGGCCTCTTCGGTACGTCCCACTCTGGCGAGTGCGTCCGACAGCAGGTGTCGGGTCACGGTGTCATCCGGGTCGAGGTCGCGAGCCACCATCCCCGACTCGACCGCCTCCTCGTATCGCTCCTGACCGATCAGGGCCACCGTCAGCAGGCCCGGCCCCGCGTCCCAGCTGGGCTCGTCCTCCCAGAGCATGCGCGCCAGTGTCTCCGCCGACGTCCAGCGCTCGATGCCCAGGAGCTTCTTCGTGATCTCGGAGATGAGCGAGTAGCCGGCGCCGACCGATCCGATCGCGTAGCGGTAGCTCTTGAGCGCCGAGCTCACCTCGTTCTTCTCCCAGAACGTGTCCCCTACGATCCACTGCGCCCGGCCGGCCTCCAGATGGGTGTCGATCAGATTCGTGAACACGGTCTCGGTGTCCATCCAGACCGGATTGCGGGTCACGGTTCGCACCGACATCAGGACCAACACGACCGCCAGCCCCGCCCATGCCAGTCGTGCACGGTGGCGGGCCAGCGCCCAGACCGCCCATCCGGCCGCCAGAGAAAAGCCGATCGAGGGCGTGTAGAGGGTGCGCTCGCCGAGGAGGGTCCCCGAGAGGAAGAAGAAATTCGACACCGGCGACATGGTGATGACGAACCAGAGAACCCCGGCGCCGACGGCACGCGCGCTGAGCCCCGCCGGCTTCCAGCGGCGCCAGGAGAGCAGCCCGATCATGAGGAATCCGAGCACGAGGATCGCGCCCAGCGTGTTCACGTAGTTCCATCCCAGATGGATCGCGATGACCCCTGGCGAATACTCGGGGCTCAGATCGTACGGCACGAACAGCAACCGCACGTAGTGGGTCCAGATCTCGCCGAGCGTCCAGATCCGGGGGATCTCGAGCAGCAGCTCCGCGCCCAGCGGTGGGAGCGGGTCGGCAATGCTCCCGAGCACCGCGTGCCTGCCCACGAAGACCAGCCCCGCGGCGGCGACGAGCGAGGTGTACAGCAGCCAGCGCTCCCGCAGGTATCGGCCGAGGTCCCGGAGACGGAGATCGTCGAGATAGCCGTCCAGAAGGAACAGCACGCCGGGCAGCGTAATGGTGCTCTCCTTGGTGAGCAGCCCGGCGGCGAACACGGCCCCCATCAGAGCGGAGCGCCCGGGCCCGAACCCGGAGCCTCGCCATCTCAGGAACATCAGGCAGGCGCCGACCATGGCGAGGGCACCCGCGATCTCCGCGAACCCGACCACGTTGGCCACGACCTCGCTGTGGAGCGGATGGACCGCGAAGAGCGCGCCACCCGCCAGGGCCGCTCCGACCGGTACGAGTGCCCCCAGGAGCAGGGTCACCATGCCGGTCACGAGTCCGTGCAGCAGCACGTTCACCGCGTGGAATGGCAGCGGGCTCCCATCGAAGGCGTTCCAGATCAGTGCGTAGGTTCCGCTCGCGACCGGGCGCCAGAGCCCCAGCGCCCGTCCATCCTCGATGGGCCAGTAGGGTGTGGTTACCGCCTCCCCGAAACGGTCCAGGGACTGGATACGCTCGTTGTCCACGAGGATGTGCAGATCGTCGTAGGCGAACCCGTTGGGGAGCGCGTTCAGGTAGACGAGCACGCCCAGGATCGCGGTCACCCCCGCGGCAGCCCGGAGACTGGAGAACGGAACTCGCCACCACCGGGGCTTCACTCGTCACCTCCGCTCGCAGCCGGTGGCGCCAATCGACCGACCGCGTTGAGCGTAGGCCGGTGAGCCAGCGCGCGCTCGGCTTCGGTGGAGGCCAGACGGGCCGCCTCCGCGGCCGCGGGATCACCGCGGAAGTCCTGGATGTCGGCCAGCCGCCGGAGGTCCGACGCGGACACGGGGTCGACTCCGAGCGCGGCCTGGCGGGCGCGCAGGGCGGCGTCGAAGTCGCCCTTCGCGATGTAGCTCTCGGAGACGAGCGCCCAGAGCTCGCGGTCGCTCCCCACCCGGGCCAGTCCCGCGAGGGCCAGGCCGTGGCCGTCGCGGTACCGTCCCTGAAGCAGATACTGGCCCGCGAGAAGCCGATACGCCGCCGGCCGGTCCGGCGCGACCGCGAGGGCGTCGGAGAGGATCCTCTCGGCGTCCTCCCAGGCCGACTGCTCGCCGTGGAAGTGGCCGACCTCCGTGAGGACGGAGTAGTTGGACGGAGCCAGGCGGGCGGCCGCCTCGTATGCTCGGAGTCCTTGCTCGACGTTGCCCGCGCGCACGTGGCTGGACCCGAGCGTGCGGAGCGCCAACGAGGACTCCGGGTGCTCGCGGACCAACGTCTGCAGGACCGTGAATGTGCTCATCCAGGTCGGGTTCCGGTCGACGGTGCGTACGAAGAACGCCACCAGCACCGTGGCCGCGGCCACCAGGGCACCCTGGCGCACGCGCGGATGGGCGCGAGCGACGGTCAGCGCCGACCAGGCCGCAGCCGCCAGCCAGGATGCCGCGATCGAGGGCAGATAGAGCGTGCGCTCAGCCAGGAGCACCCCGGTCGGAAACAGCAGGTGCGACACGGGGAGCACCGTGACGAAGAACCAGAGCAGGCCGATGGCGACCGCCGGACTGCGGCGCCAGGCCAGCGCGGACCCCAGTGCGAAGCCCATGAGGATCAGCACACCCCCGAGCACCTCGGGCGTCAGCGCCCGTGCCGGGAAGAGCACGCCCGGGGAGTAGTCGACCGACAGGTCGAACGGTGCGAGGAGCAGCCGCAGGAAGTGCGGCCAGAGCGAAAGCGCAGTCAGCACGCGCTCACCCGATGACAGCCCGCGAAGCTCCGGAGCGGGCAGCTCGCCGAGCACGGCGCCCAGGACGGAGGCGCGCAACACCAGATAGCCGACGAGCGCCGCGGCGAGGACCGCGAACACGGGCCACTCCCGGGACAGCCAGCGGCGGATCCCCACGCGGTCCCGACGCAGGAGCTCGAGGACCACCAAGATCCCGGGTAGGGTCACCGCGATCTCCTTGGAGCCGAGCGCGAGGAGGTAGAGCGGACCGATGACCAGGAGTCGGAGCGCCCGCCACTCGGGGCCCCAGTCGCGACCCGCCAGATACAGCAGCACGGCGAGCAAGGTGAAGAGCGCAGCCAGCAGCTCACCTCGACCGACCACGTTGGCCACCGCCTCCGTGTGGAGCGGGTGTACGGCGAACACGAGTCCGCCGAGCAGCGCGGGACCGACGGCGACGAACCGGAGCAGGACCAGCACCACCAGCGCCGAGATGAGGGCGTGCAGACCGATGTTCACCACGTGGAACCCGCTGGGGTTTCCGCCTGAGAGCGGCCACTCCATGGCGAAGGTCGCCACGGTCACCGGTCGGTAGAGACCGGATCCGGGGGCGTGCCGAGGCCAATAGGGCTCGGCGAACGCCCGCAGGGGACTTCCCCCCTGCACGATGGGATTCTGGACCACGATCGTGGCGTCGTCGTAAGCGAACCCGTTGCCGGCGGAGTTTGCGTAGGCCGCCACCGCCACGAGGGCCGCCCAGAGACAGGCCTTGCGGGTCGTCATGGTCCGGATGCTCCAGCCCCTCGCTAGCGGCGCTCGCGCGCCGCCACCGGGGCCCGTCCGCCATCCTGAGCGGCGGCATCGTCTCCGGCCACTCCGTCCGCGTTCGCGCCGCCCGCCGGAGTGTCGTCCTCACCGACGTCCGCCTCCGCTGGTGGTCCGACCTGGCGGTCGTCCGGTGCCCCCAGGGCAATCTCACGAGGCGTCGGAACCCAGGGCTTGGCCTTCGCCGAGAAGAAGTTGCTCCGCAGGATGTACCAGAGCGCGGCCACCCCGTCCTTCCAGTTGATCTTCTTGCCCTCGGCGTAGGAGCGGCCGTGGTAGGAGATGGGCATCTCGTAGATGCGGGCCCGAGCCTGGGCCAGGCGGGCCGTCACTTCCGGCTCGAACCCGAAGCGGTCCGCTTCGAGTGGGAGCCCCTTGAGCAGATCGGCCCGAACCATCTTGTAGCAGGTTTCCATGTCGGTGAGGTTCAGGTCCGTGCACATGTTGGAGAGCAGCGTGAGGACCTTGTTGCCGACCATGTGCCAGAAGAACAGCACCCGGTGGGGGCCGCCCAGGAATCGGGA
>JAHEKN010000279.1 GCA_024638305.1 Gemmatimonadota bacterium
GTCGGGCTGAAGGCGTGGTTGGGCTCCGCCCGGCTCCACTTCGCCGACCCAGCCCAGTCCCGTCTTCACGTAGGGGTGCCAGAGCGGATCGCGTCGATCGACCTTCGGCACCACCGCGAAGTTGTAGTGCGGGGGCGGCGACGACGTCGTCCACTCCAAGGTCGGCGCGTCCCACGGGTTCGGGCCCGCCTCCTCACCCCGCCTCCAGGTACGCCACAGGTTGAAGATGAGCGGCAGGAAAGCCAGCGTGAAGATGAACGCGCCGATCGTCGAGATGAGGTTGAACGTGTCCAGGCCCAGCCCCTCTGCGTACGTGAACGTGCGTCGCGGCATGCCCAGCATCCCGGAGAAGTGCATCGGGAAGAAGGTCACGTTGAGCGCCAGGAACGTGAGCCAGAAATGCGCCTTCCCGAGGCCCTCGTGGAGCAGCTTCCCGGTCACCTTCGGGAACCAGTAGTAGAAGCCGGAGAACAGACCGAAGACCGTCCCGCCGATGAGCACGTAATGGAAGTGCGCCACGACGAAGTACGTGTCGGTCTGCTGAAGGTCCGAGGGCGGCGATGCGTGCATCACTCCGCTGAGCCCCCCGATCGTGAACGTCCCGACGAGCCCGATCGCGAACAGCATGGCGGTCTTGAAGCGTATGGCTCCGCCCCACATGGTCGCGATCCAATTGAAGATCTTGATCCCGGTCGGGATGGCGATCAGCATCGTGGCCCCACCGAAGACCGCGTTGACGACCGGGCCGAGACCCGTCGAGAACATGTGGTGCACCCAGACGCCGAACCCGAGGAACGCGATCAAGATCCCGGAGAACACCACCACGGGATAACCGAACAGCGATTTCTTCGAGAAGGCCGGGATCACGTCCGACACGACGCCGAACGCGGGCAGGATGAGGATGTAGACCTCCGGGTGGCCGAAGACCCAGAACAGGTGCTGCCAGAGGATCGGATCCGCACCCGCCGCCGCGTCGAAGAAGTGCGTCCCGAAGCTCCGATCGAACATCATGTAGACGAGCCCGATCGTGAACGGCGGGAAGCAGAGCAGGATCAGGATCGAAACGATCAGCGCCATCCACGTGAACAGCGGGAGCCGCATGAATGACATGCCGGGCGCGCGCATGTTGATGATCGTGACGAGGAAGTTCACGCCCCCCGCGATGGTCCCCACACCGGAAGCGAGCAGCGCCAACACGTAGAAGTCCATGCCCAGCCCGGGCGAGTACTCCGCGCTCGTCAACGGCATGTACGCGAACCAGCCCCCGTCCGGCATCATGCGCAGTGGCACGCTCGCGTAGAGGAACAGCCCCGCGAAGAGGAAGATCCAATACGAGAAAGCGTTCAGCCGGGGAAACACGACGTCGCGGGCCCCGATCTGAAGCGGAACGATGTAGTTGAAGAACGCGATGATGAGCGGCATCCCGGCGAAGAACACCATGGTCGTGCCGTGCATCGTGAACAGCTGGTTGTAGAGCTCGGGCGTCAGGAAGCGGTTGTCGGGCACCGCGAGCTGCGCCCGGATGAGCTGTCCCTCGATCCCCGCGATCAAGAGGAAGATGAAGCCGGTCACGAAGTACAGGATGCCGATCCGTTTGTGATCGACCGTCGTCAGCCAGCTCCAGATCCCGCCGGAGTACACTCCCCCCCCGTGGCCCTCGTCGGCGTGCTCCGGCACGTGCGCCTCCGCGGTGGCCATCGGCTACCTCAGGGCCCGCAGGTACGCCGCGAGCTGGGCGACCTGCTGATCGGAGAGCTGGACCTCGGGCATGAGGTTGCCCGGCTTCACGTGCTGCGTGGAGTCGATCCAGCGGATCAGGTTCGCCTCCGTGTTCTCGAGCACGCCCGCGCCGAGCGTCAGCCGGCTCCCGAAGTGCGTGAGGTCGGGGCCGAAGACCCCCACGGCCGCGGTGCCCTGGATCCGGTGACAGCTCACGCAGGCATTGCTCATGAAGACCGCTTGACCGGCCCGCTCGGCCGGCTGCGTCAGTGCGACCGCGTCGGCGCCCTCGGATGCGACCCAGGCCTCGAAGTCGGCTGGCTCGTCGGCGATGACGCGCATGCCCATCCAAGCGTGTGCCGTTCCGCAGTACTCGGCGCACTGCCCCCAGTAGACGCCCGCCGAATCGGCCGTGAACCACAGCTGGTTCTCACGCCCCGGGACCAGATCCCGCTTGCCCCCGAGCTTGGGAACCCAGAAGGAATGCAGGACGTCGGCCGAGCGCAGCCTCAGGTCGATCGTGCGGCCCACGGGGATGTGCGCCTCGTTGGCCGTGACGATGCCCAGCTCCGGGTAGCGGAACTCCCACCACCACTGACGACCGATCGCCTCCACCACGAGCGCGTTCTCGTCGGTCGGGGGGCGATCCACTACGAAGATGGTCTGGATCGTGGGGATGGCGATGGCGACGAGGATCAGCGCGGGAGCGAGCGTCCAGCCGATCTCCATCAGGACATGGCCGTGGATCTCCTGCGGGCGGGGGCCGCCCGGACGCTCACGGAAGCGTACGATCACGTAGATCAGCACCGCTTCGACCACCACGAACACGCCGACGGCCCACCAGAAGATCTGATCGAACAGGTCGTCGAGACGGGTCGCGAAATCGGAGCTCGGGTGCATGGCGGACTGCGGGTAGCTGTCGCCGGAACAACCCTGGAGAGCCACCAACCCCATCAATAGGGCGGCAACGACCAGCGCGGGACGTTTCAAAGGCTCTATCTAGACGTTACGGGAAATGGCGTTTGTCACGGGCCCGGTTCGGCCGCGGCCCGCGCCACTGTAGGCGGGCGCCCAGGGTCCGTCAAGGTTGACAAAACGCCTCGTCGAACCTGGACATCCTCCGCGCCCCGATGTTCGGC
>JAHEKN010000126.1 GCA_024638305.1 Gemmatimonadota bacterium
GTCGCGATCGAAGGGACGCTAGCACTCGACGGGATGTTCCCGTGGCCGTGGGCGGACGGACTCACGTTTCCGCTCGATCATGACGGCGGGGTCCGCATCACGGGCAACGTGTTCATCGACCTCTTCGACGCCGACCGGCTGAACGTGGACCTGGTCGCCGGGGGTGGCATCCGGCGTTGGGGCGAAGGGGACGGCACGGCCGAATTCGATATCGACGTTCCACGCGGCCTGGCCTACCGCATCCAATCGCAGTCCGACCCGATCGTCCTCTACGGCGTGCTGGCCGACCTGGCCGTCAGCGAGCGCTTCAGCCTGCAGGCGAGCGCGCGGGGCAACACCACGTTCACCGGCGACCTGGATGTTGCCAGCCCCACGGGGCAGATCTCGCAACTCGACGCGGGAACGCAGAGTTTTGTCCAGGTTACGCTGGGGGTCGGAGTGCGCCTGGGTTCTTGATCGGAGAGCACGATGGGCCGGAAGACGGTTGGGCACGTGCGTGTCGCGTCGGGTAGGAAGGGCTGGTTCCACGTGCTCGCTGCATGCCTCGCGGTTGGCCCATTGGTCGTCCCGCCGGTCGCGGCACAGACGCCGGCGGGAGAACAGCGGATCGTGCGCACCGGCCAGCGTGTTCAGGTCGGCGTAGCCACCCTGTTTTCCTTCAACCGCGAGGACGCGTTCTGCCCCCAGGGGAGCTTCGTCGACGCGACGCAGTTCATGGCGCGCGTCTACGACGCCGGGGCGCGGCGCGTGAAGGGCTTCGGAGTCGAGGTCACGTACGTCGGGGATGGCCAATTCCCGTGGCCCTGGGCCGACCGTGCCGCGGTCTCCATGGATCACGACGGCGGTCTCCGCGTCACGGGCAACGCCTATCTGACGGTCCAACAGGGCGAGCGCGTCGACGTGGATTTCCTGGTGGGCGGAGGAATTCGACGCTGGGGTGAGGGGGACGGGGTGGCCGAGTACGTCAGGGAGCCGGCGGATGGCGTGTACCGAATCCAGTCGCAGATCGACCCGATCCTCACGTACGGTCTGCTCGTGGACTACTCGATCACCGACGTCGTGAGCCTCCAGGGGCAGCTCCGCCTCAACACCACGTTCACGGGGGACCTCGATGTGGTGGGGCCGGCCGGCGAATCGCAGGTGGTCGTGGCCGGCACGCAGACGTTCGCCCACCTGGCGGCGGGGCTGGGGGTCAGGGTCGGCGGACGCTGACCGGTCCCGGCCCCGGGGCGCCCGCTCGCGCAAGTCGCTCACGTACGGCGCGCTCGCGCTCGGGTTGATCCCACTCGGCGTAGAGCCGCTCCAGCAGCGCGAAGGCCGTCGTGGTCTCCTCCGGGGAAGCCGCGGCGGGCTGGATCGAATCAAGGCTCTCGAGTAACAGAGGCTCCGCTTCGCGGAACTCGGCCCCACGAATCAGCACCCGGGCCAGGCCCAGGCGTGAGCGCCAGGCCCAGGCCGGAGCGACCTCGCCATGCGTATCCAGCGCGGCCCGGAACGACGACTTGGCCGCCTCGAGGTTCCCGATCGCCTCCTCGGCTTGCGCGACCCAGCCGTGCGCGATCGCCGTCCGCGACGATCGCGGACCGTAGATGGACAGGGTGATGTCGAGAGCGTCCAGCGCATGCGCGCGTGCCTGAGCGTTCTCACCGCGCAGCAGCGAAATCTCCGTGAGCGTCATGAGGGCGTCCGCCACCTGGATGGATTGGTCCCCAAACTCACGAGCGCTCACCTCCAGAGCATCGTTGCCCGCGCGGTGTGCACGGGCCAGCGCGGCGGTCGCGCCCTCGGGCTCCGACGCGGCGAGTTCCCGGGCCACCGCCGCGAGCGTGTTGGCCAGGAACTCGAGGGTCCGCGCACGCAGCGGACCAGGGGGATCGAGGCGGAGCGCCTGCTCCAGGGCCGCGGAAGCGTCGTCGTACTGATCGGCTCCGTACATCGCAAATCCCAGATCCGTGAGGCTGCGGGCGACCAGGGTGTCACCGACCGGGCCCAACCCCTGTCGCAGCTCCAGGGCTCCCGCGAACCATCGGATCGCCTGGTCCATGTCGCCCGTCCCCCTCAGGAAGCGGTACCCGAGGCCGGTCATGCTCTCCGCCCGCTCGAGTCGCGTACCCGCGTCTCCATTGCCGTCCAGGATCTCGAGCGCTCCCCGGAAGAGCGAGTCGGCGAGCTGGTATTCGCTCAGGCTGAGACTGACTTGCCCGAGGGTGTTCATCACACCGGCCCGAAGATCGGGGGTCGCCTGTAGGTCGCCGAGGTTATCGATGCCCAGCAGAATCACCTCGCGCGGCTCCAACGTGGGCTTGCCCAGCCGCTCCGGGGCCAATTGCTCGAGCGTCGTGATGAGGAAGTCCGAGGCGAGCCCCGCCCGCTCGGCCTCCATCTCGCGAAGCTCCCGCTCACGGACGGCCGCCCGCCACTGGAGGGTCGTCGCCACCACACCGCTGGCCAGCACCAGGAGCGCGAACCCCACGGCGGTGACCTGCGTCTTGTAGCGACGCAAGAACTTGCTCGTCCGGTACCAGCCCGTCTGGGGCCGCGCTCGAATGGGCCATCCTTCGACGAAGCGTCGGAGGTCCGCAGAAAACTCTGCCGCGGACCCGTAGCGCCGGCCGGGCTCCTTCTCCAGAGCCTTCGATACGATGGCGTCCAGGTCTCCGGAGAGAGCGGTGGCCAGGCCACTCACTGTGGTGGCCCGCAGCTCGGCCGCGCGGTCGAATCCCGCCGCCCCCTGCCGCACTCGCTCGCTCGGGGGGAGTGGTTCCTGGAAGCAGATCACCCGCGCCATCGCGGCGATGGAGCGATTATCGACCTCGTAGGGCCGCTCGCCGACGAGCAACTCGTAGAGCACTGCTCCGAGCGCGTACACGTCGGTCGCTGTTGTCGTGGGCTCCCCGGTGATCTGCTCCGGCGCCGCGTACTCCGGGGTGAGGCGTTGGGCCGGTCCCACGGTCTCGGCGATGGTTCGATCTGCCCCCTCGTCGAGTGCCTTTGCGATCCCGAAGTCCAGCAGGCGGACCTTTCCCGTCGTGTCCACCACGATGTTCCCGGGCTTCAGGTCGCGGTGGACGATCAGGCTCCCGTGGGCGTACTGCACCGCGTCGCACACAGTGCGGAACAGACGCACCCGCTCGCGGACCCCAAGGCGCAAGCGGTCGCAGTGAACGTCGATGGCGTCCCCGCGGGCCAGGTCCATCACGAAATAGGGCACTCCGTCGTCCGTGATCCCACCATCGAGGATGCCCGCGATGTTGGGATGTTCCAGGCGACCGAGGATGCGTCGCTCCTCATCGAAGCGCCGGAGTGTGTCGGCGGAGGCCATCGTGCGTTGCACGACCTTGAGCGCCACCTGCTTCTCGAACGTCCCGTCCGAGCGCTCAGCCAGAAACACGCTGCCCATGCCGCCTCGCCCGAGCAACTCGACGATCCGGTACTGTCCGACGATCGTCCCGGCCGGTAGCTCCTGCATGGGTTCGGGAGGATTCTCGAGCACGTCCCGCGCGACCAGCGGGGGCGGCTTGGCCAGGAGGTCGTTCGACGCGGCCATCGCTTCGAGCATGCGCTCCACCTCGGCTCTGACCAGGGGTTCGTCCGTGGTGGCCAACTCCACCTGGGCGGCGCGCTCCTCCTCCGGTAGCTCGAGGACCTGATCCAGGATCTCCTCGACCCTGTGCCACATCTCCCCGTTCACTGCGTTGCCCGGAGCTCGTTGTAGAGCCAGCCGCGGGCCTTGACCCAGTCGCGCCGGACGGTGCGCTCGGAGATTCCCAGGACCTTCGCGATCTCCGTCTCGGAGAGGCCTCCGAAATAGCGGTACTCGACGATCTTGCTCAGGCGATCGTTGAGCTGCTCCAAGCGGGTGAGCGCATCATTGAGGTCGATCAGATCCTCGGAGGTCCGATCGGCCTCGATCTGCACACGCTCTAGCGTGATCCGCGCCCGACCGCCGCCACGTTTCTGCGCGCGGTGCTTCCGGGCGTGATCGATCAGGATGCGGCGGCAGGCCTGGGCAGCGACAGCGAAGAAGTGCGCCCGGTCCTGCCACTCGACCCGGTCCTGATCCACCAGCTTCACGTAGGCCTCGTGAACGAGCGCGGTGCCGGAGAGCGTGTGGTCCGTGCGCTCCGAGCGGAGCATGCGATAGGCGATCCGCCGCAGCTCCTCGTACGTGAGGTCCCACAACTGTGCCGCGGCCTCGGGGTCTCCCTCCGAGGCGCCGATCAGCGCTTGGGTGACCGCGCGTCTTTCCCCCATCGTGCCGTACCGGGTAGGGTCGAGCCAGCCGGGTGCGGCCCGAGGGGGCGGGGGAAGCGCACGGCCTGCAAAAGAAGGGCTGTAACCGCTGAACATTGGGAGGAGACCCGCCAGCCGCAACGGCGGGCCCCTCCTCCGGATCTGCTACGACACGGTTCCGGCCACGAGGGCTCGCGCCTCGGCGAGCATCGCGATCACTCGTTCCAGCGCGGCCGCGATGCGCGTCATCTGCGCGTCGACCAGGTGGAACTCACGCTGCTCGATGGCTTCGCGGATTCCGGGCAGCGTCTTCACGCCGTACCCCGTGTAGAAGCCCGGCGCGTAGATCGTGTGTCGGAACCACGGCCGCCCCGGCAGGCCGTCCGTATCCGTCATCGCCTGCTCGAGCTGTTGCAGAATTCCGTTCAGCTCCGCCACCCTCGTGCCCAGCGAGCCATCGGCGACGGCCCGCGCGAAATCCCGGTCGACGTCACCCGCGACCGCCTCCAGGCGGGAGACGGCGTTCCGTACCGGCGAGAAGTTGAAGTAGGGAACCGCCCCTTCGGCCGTGGGCGGCACGAAGGTCTCGGTCGGATCGGCGGCCAGGCGGTGCGACCCGTCGGCCACCAGGCGATTCAAGCGCTCCGTGCTGGAGCGCAGGTCGTCGGCGAGGCTTTCGACCTCGTCGAGGTAGCCGCCCACGGTCTCGGCGTAGTTGCCGATCTGAAGGGGGAGCACGTCGGCCTGCGCGAACCGCAGGGTCATGCGGCCGGTCGTCTGAGCGAGCGCGACGCCATACCGAAATCCCGGATCGCCGAACCGCGTGTAGTGGTCGTAGGAATCGAACTGGGAGTGGTAGGACCCACCGCCGCTCTCGCCTCCGAACGAGATGTTGAGGGACGCGATCCCCAGATGCTGCAAGAACGGCGTGTAGTCCGACCCTGAGCCCAGGGGGGCGATCCTGAGGTCGGCGCGCGCGAGCGCCTCGGCGTCGCCGGCCACGGCGCGGCGGGCCCGGGTCCGCTCCCAGATGCTCACCCCGGTCTGGGGGTCGGTGACTTCTTTGGCCACCTCGTTCACGAACCGCTCGAGGGTGTGTGATCCTCCCGCGCCGAGGAAGCCGCGGCCGTTGCCGTCGGTGTTGAGGTAGAGCACGGCCTTCTCTTGCAGCTCCGTTCCCCGGTGCTCCGCCCACTCCGTGGATCCGAGGAGTCCCGGCTCCTCAGCGTCCCACCCGGCGTAGACGATGGTGCGCCGGGGCCGCCACCCCGTCCGTGTCAGCTCGCCGACCGCGCGTGCCTCCTCCATCAAAGCCACCATTCCCGAAATGGGGTCGGCCGCTCCCATCGCCCACCCATCTCGGTGATTCCCGCGGACGACCCATTCGTCGGGGAACTCGGATCCCCGCATGACGGCGACCACGTTGTAGGCCGGTGTCAGGTCCCAGTTGAACTCGACGTGCAGTCGCACCCGCGCCGGGCCGGGCCCGATGTGGTACGTGATGGGGAGCGCGCCCCGCCATTCCTGAGGAGCCACGGGACCCTGCATGGCCGAGAGCAGTGGCAGCGCGTCGGCGTAGGAGATGGGGAGCACCGGGATCTTCATGATCGTCGGCGACTCCTCGACGGTGTACCGCTCGGCGTCGGCGGTGGCGCCCACGCCCGGGGTCAAAGGATCGCCCGGGTACTGAGGCATGTCCTGCACGGCCCCCCGCTGCACCCCGTGCTCCATGCGGTAGGGCCCCTCCGGGTATACGTCACCCTGGAAGTATCCGTCGTCCCGCGGATCAGAATACAGGATGGTCCCGATGGCTCCGTGTTCCGCAGCCACCTTGGGCTTGATGCCACGCCAAGATCCGCCATAGCGCGCGATCACGATCTTGCCCTCGACCGAAATGCCCCGGCGCTCGAGCTCCTCGTAGTCACCCGGGATGCCGTAGTTCACATAGACCAGCTCGCCGGTCACGTCCCCGTCGGCGGAGTAGGCGTTGAACGTGGGCAGGCGATCCTGCTCGATGCCCGAGGTGGCGTCCTCGGGGAGCGTGGGCTCCCGGAGCCGTGCCGTGTAACGCGTGGGCGCGATCATCTCGAGCTCGCGAACGCGAGGGGTCGGGAAGAGCACCTGGTACTCGTCGAGCCGCGCCTCGAAACCCCAGGACCGGAACTGCTCCACCATCCAGTCGGCGGTCTCCTTGTTGTGCGGCGACCCCGTGTAGATTGGCTTGGACACGATGTAGCGCATCCACTCGTCCATGTTCTCTGCCCGAACGATCTGGTCGAGCCGAGCCTCGAGCGCACGTTGCCCGGCGGCCCCTTCGGCCGTGAACCCGAGCATTGGTGGAGGGGCTTCCTGTGGGCGCGCGGCCAGGAGAACGGTGAATGCGAGGAAGAGCAGGCTGCAGCGACGGATCGTGCGTATCATCGAAAACCCCGGAAGCTGAGAACAGACGCCGCATGTTGCCCGCGCGGCGCGGGGCCAGCAAGGGGAGCGGGGTGGGTTCCCGATGACGGGTGGCTCCGCGACCTCATCCCTGGCCGGGATCCGGGTCATCGAGATGACCGAGGCCCTGGCGGGTCCCTATTGCGCGATGATGTTGGGCGATCTCGGCGCGGACGTGATCAAGGTGGAGCGCCGGGGCACCGGAGATCAGGCGCGCCGCTGGGGGCCGCCGTTCCTCGAGGGCGAGAGCGCCTATTTCCTGTCGGTGAACCGCAACAAGCGGAGCGTCGAGCTCGACGTCAAAGACGCCGCCGACCACGCCGTTCTAGGCCATCTGATCGATGGGGCGGACGTGTTCATCACGAACAATCCCAGGATGGCCTCCCTCGAGCGCGTAGGCCTGGACCCGAAGAGCTTGCAGCGCTCAAACCCGCGCCTGGTCTATGCCGCCATCAGCGGCTACGGGCATACCGGCCCTCGGGCCGGGCTCCCCGGGTACGACGTCATCGCGCAGGGAGCGGCCGGCCTGATGGCGCTCACCGGCCACCCGGGCTCCGAGCCGATGCGCTTCCCCACGCCGATGGCCGATATCACCGCGGGGCTCTACGCCTTGATCGGGATCCAGGCGGCGCTCTATGCGCGCGACCGCGACCCCGGTGGGACGGGGGCAGGCGATGTCATCGACGTGGCCTTGGTCGACTCCCAGCTCACCTGGTCGGCAAACGTGGCAGGCACCATGTTCGCCACCGGCGAGCGGCCTCCCAAGCTCGGCAACGCCCACCCTTCGGTCGCGCCGTACCAACCGGTGCGGTGCCGGGACAAGCCGATCATCGTGGCCGTGGGATCGCGGCCCATCTGGGAGCGGCTTTGCGGCGCGCTGGGGGCGGAGGACACGCTCATGGTGGACCCGCGTTTCCGCACCAACCCGGACCGGAATCGCCACCGGGCTGAGCTGATTCCTCTGCTCGAGGAGATTCTGTCGACCCGCGATGCCGCATCCTGGGTGGATGCGTTCCGGACCGCCGGAGTCCCCGCAGGTCCCATCCACTTCCTGGACGAGGCGGTTGCCGATGAGCAGACTCTCGCTCGCAACATGATCGTCGAGCTCGAGCACCCCCTGATCGGGCTCGTGCGTTCGATTGGAAACCCCATCCACATGGCCGCCGGAGGCCCCACGTACCGGCGTTACCCGCCCCGGCTCGGTGAGCACAACGACGAGGTGCGGGCGGAGGTGAGCACGGGGGCCGGACCGGGGTAGAACATGGCATGGGCCATGCTCCTCAGGCTTCATGTGTCGGTTACCCTCGCGGAGGAAATGACGTGCGTTTTCCGGTTACCCGAGCTGCAATCGTTGCAGCGCTGTTCGGTTTTGGACTCTCCGCCTGCGACTCCGGCACGGGCCCCGAAGCGGACGGTATGCTTCGCCTGTGGATTGCATCGGGCCAGGGTTCGGTCGGGGGTGGAGCGGATCGCGGCATCGCCCTTCAGGGCTCCTCGGACATCGTCCTCCAGGACGACACGCACACGCTCGAGATCACCAGCGTTCAACTGGTGCTCAGGGAGATCGAGCTCGAGCGGCTCTCCGACGACGACTGTGACGACGTGCCGGGCGCTTCCGACGACTGCGAGGAATTCGAGATCGGCCCGATACTCCTGACGCTACCGCTCGACGGCTCCATCGTGCAGATCGTGGAGGCGCAGATTCCGGCCGACACCTACGACGAGCTCGAGTTCGAAATCCACAAGCCGGAGGACGACACGCCCGATGACCTGGCGTTCCTGGCGGCCAATCCGACGTTCAAGGGAGTCAGCATCCGCGTCGAGGGGACGTTCGACGGCGAGGAGTTCGTGTTCGAGCAGGACATGGACGCGGAGCAGGAGATCGACCTGTCGCCCCCGCTGACGGTGACGGAGGCTTCCGGGCCGATCGAGCTGACGCTGAGCCTGGATGTGACGGGTTGGTTCGTAACAGCGAACGGGTCGTTGATCGATCCGCGCACCGCGAACAAGGGCGGTCCGAACGAGGACCTCGTCGAGGACAACATCGAGCGCTCGTTCGACGTGTTCGAGGACGACGACCTGGACGGCGAGCGCGACGACTGACCCAGCGAGAGGCTCCGCCGACCCGCTCGGCGGAGGCCCGCGTCGCGGTCCCCAGGTCCGGCCCCTACCTTGGGCTCCCATGATTGGAGCCATTCTCGAGAACCTACGCACGTACTGGATGGTGCACGCCCTTTTCGCGGTGTACACCGTCATGCTCGCCCACCATGCCTGGACGGGTAGCCGTGCGACCAAGGGCGTCACTGACTACTACATCGGTGGCCGCAACATGGGTGCGGTTGCGATCGGACTCTCCTTCTTCGCGACCTACTCGAGCACCAACAGCTTCGTCGGATTCTCGGGGCAAGCCTACAGTTGGGGGATCACCTGGTTTCTGCTGGTCCCGTTCATCGTCGGGATGTCGTTCCTGGCTTGGGTGGTGGTGGCGCCCCGGCTTCGCGACCAGACCGAAGACATGGGCTCGCTCACGATTCCCGACTTCATCGGCTTCCGTTTCGGGAGCCAGCCGGCCCGTGTGCTCGCCTCGGTGATCGTGCTCTTCGCGAGCTTCTTCTACATGACGGCCGTGTTCAAGGGCATCGGCAATCTCCTCGAGGCGTTCCTGGACCTGCCGTACTCCGTAGCCATCCTGATCGTCTTCTTCATCGTGGTCGCCTACACCGTGATTGGCGGGTTCATCTCCGTGGTGAAGACGGACGCCGTCCAGGGTGTGATCATGATCTTCGCGGCCGTTCTCCTCTTTTCGGGGACCTTCCGCGCGGCGGGGGGACTGGACGCCCTCGAGACTCTGCGAGCCGCCCCTCAAACGGAGTTCCTGTTCGAATGGGGCGGAGGGGCCACCGTCCCCTTCGTGTTGGGCGTGCTGTTCGCGGGGACGGTCAAATTCCTGGTCGAGCCACGGCAGCTCTCCCGCTTCTACGCGCTCGAGAATCGTCGGGCCGTGCGGACCGGGGTCGTGGTTTCGACTCTGGCGTTCGCGTTCACGTACTGCCTCCTCACTCCTGTAGGGCTATTTGCGCGCCGGGCTCTAGGTGACGGCCTCACCGATACCGACCTGGTGGTGCCGGGACTGCTCACCATGGACGGGGTCTTCGGGCCCGGCCCAGCGGCGTTTCTGCTGGTGGCGATGGTCGCGGCCGCCATGTCATCCCTGGACTCGGTGCTGCTGGTGATGGCATCGACCGCGGAGCGCGACATCATCGGAGTAGCGCGAGGGAAGATGCTGACCGAACGAGCCGTGGTGCAGACCACCCGCGTGCTCATCCTGGTCTTCGCGGCGATCACCGCCGTGATCGCGCTGAATCCCCCGGGCGGGATCGTGAGTCTGACCGCGCTTTCGGGCGCGATGTATGGCGCCTGTTTCGGGCCCGCGATTCTGCTGGGCCTATACTGGCGTCGCGGGAACGGAAACTCGGCCATCGCGTCCTTCGCGGCCGGCTTGGCGGTGCTGATGTTCTGGCGCTTTACGCCGTTCGCGCTACACGAGGTGTTCCCCGCCGTGGCGCTGAGCTTCGTCACGTATGTGGTCGTGGCGTTCGTGGGCGAGGACGCGCCGCCCTGGGTGAGCGTCACTGCCAAGCGAAAGGCGAGGGAAGTCACCGAGTCGGCGGGGCTTGCTTGAGGCGGAGGAGGGCGACCCGGCAAGTAGGTTCGAACGGCGGTCGCCGCGTGAGCGTGGCCGCGGTCTTTGCGATCGCCGCGCTGCCGGCGTGGTTCGCCGGCTGTGCATTTGCGGATGCGCCCACCCGCGACGAGGAGGTCGTGGGTGACTGGCCGAGCTACGGCGCCGACATCGCGAGCACCAAGTACTCCCCTCTCGACCAGATCGACGCCGACAACGTGGCCGGCCTCGAGATCGTCTGGCGTTGGGAGAACGCGGACTACGAGCTCGCTGAGCGCAACCCGGAGGCGAGCGTCAACCCCAACTTCCAGACGACGCCTCTCAAAGTCGGCGATCGGCTCTACACGACCACCAATCTGGGCCAGGCCGCAGCGCTCGACCCGGCGACCGGTGCCGAGATCTGGCGGTACGAGGCGCTGGCCCACGGCGCAGGTAGTCTCAGCACCCGCGCGAATCGTGGCGCCGCTTACTGGAGCGGAGGGGGCGCCGAGCGGATCCTGCTGATCAGCGGCGAGCATCTGGTCTCGCTCGACGCGGCCACCGGCGTGCCGGACAGCGCCTTCGGTGAAGACGGCAAGATCGACCTGTCGATCGACCCGGATCCGCGCGTCACCCGCTACTTCTGGACCTCGGCGCCGCTCGTCGTGCGCGACGTCGTCATCGTCGGGTCCACCTTCCTGGCGGAGAACCGCAACTGGCAGAAGGCGCCGCCGGGCTACGTGCGCGCCTACGACGTGCGCACGGGAGCGATCGAGTGGCGCTTCAATCCGATCCCCGCTCCGGGGACACCGGGGTCCGAGACCTGGGAGGACGGCTCCGAGGTCTATACGGGCGACGCCAACGCCTGGACGATGATGAGCGCCGACGCCGATCTGGGCCTGGTCTACTTGCCGCTAAAGACGACGACCAACGACTGGTACGGGGGGCCGCGACCCGGCGCCAACCTCT
>JAHEKN010000127.1 GCA_024638305.1 Gemmatimonadota bacterium
ACTGCACCACCACCCGTCCACTCGTCACGATGGATCTCCTGTCATTTGAACGCACTCAACGGTCAGCCGACCGGTCGTCCGACCAGGTCGTACTCGTGCCCATCTACGATCTCGACCCGCGTGAAGTGTCCGGGGGCCAGGGGGCTGCCGGCGGGTTGGTCCAGCAACCAGGTCACGCCATCCACGTCCAGGGCCTGCCCGACGGTCCGTGCCACCCATGTGTACTCCGGGTCCTCCTCGGAAGCGTGGTCGACCAGGGCATCCACCGTTCGACCCACCTGCTCCAGATTCCGCTCCAGCGAGATGCCCCGCTGGACATCGTGGAGCCTCTCCAACCGTTCCCGCGCGAGAGACGTGGGAACCGGATCCGGTAACTCCGCGGCCCGGGTGCCCTCCTCTTCGGAGTAGATGAAGGCGCCCACGCGGTCGAACCGGAGCTCCTCCAGGAGGTCGAGGAGCGCTTCGAAGTCGTCGTCGCGCTCGCCGGGGAACCCCACGATCACGGTCGTCCGGAGCGTCAGGTCCGGGATGGCGTCCCGCAGCCAACCGACGCGCTCACGGATGGACTCTCGCCGCTCGGGGCGTCGCATCGCCGTCAGGATTCGGTCGCTGCCGTGCTGGAGGGGCACGTCCAGGTAGGGCAGAATGCGATCCTCGCGGGCGATCAGCTCCACCAGCCGCCGGGTGACCCCCGACGGGTAGATGTAGAAGAGCCGGAACCACGGCACTTCGGTGCCCGCGACCAAGGCCTCAAGGAGCTCCGGAAGGAGCGGTGCTCCGGGCCCGTCCCTGCGCCTGAGGTCGCGCCCGTACCACGTGGTGTCCTGGGAGATCACGTTGATCTCCTTCACGCCCTGCTCCCCCAGCGCCCGCGCCTCCTCCACCAGCTCGTCCAACGGGTGCGAGCGGTGGAGCCCCCGCATCAGCGGAATCGCGCAGAATGCGCACGTGTGGTCGCAGCCCTCGCTGATCTTCAGGAAGCTGGTGTGCGGCGTGGCCGTGGAGAGCACCCTCAGCGGCCGCTCCATGATCGGCACCGACTCGGGATCCGGCAGGAGGGCCCGACGGCGAAGCTCGGGCACGAGCTGGTCCAGCTCCGACAAGCCGAGCAGGAGATCGATCTCGGGGATCTCCTCCGAGAGCTCCGCCTTGTAGCGCTGCACGAGGCACCCCACCGCCACCACGGCGGCCACATGCCCCTCCTCTTTGAGGCGGCACGCCTCCAGCATGGTCTCGACCGACTGCTCTTTCGCGGCCTGGATGAACCCGCAGGTGTTGATGACGATGACCTCGGCGCCTTGGACGTCCGACGTGACCCGGGCGCCGTGGCCTACGAGCGACGCCATGATGCGCTCCGAGTCGACCGTGTTCTTGTCGCACCCGAGCGTCACCAGCCCGATGCGGGGTCCGTCCTCAGGACCCGCTTCTCCCAGCGCTCCCGAGACGGCGCTCACGGTCGGAGGGACGCCGTCCCGGACCGGGTCGGGGGAGAGGGGGAAGACCGGAAGGTCGCGCGTTCTCCCGCTCAACCTCGGAACCCGCGCTTCGTCATGATCCGCTCATGCGCACGACCTGGGTCCCCTCCGGCACCGTGAAACGGAAGAAGCCGTCGGCGAGGTCCGGGTTCAGGCCCAGGTTGCTCATCTCGAGCCAGCGTTTCGACCCGCCTTCCTGTTCGATCTCGATCCTGCGCACCAGGGCGTCTGCCGTGTCGATCCAGACGGTCGCGCGCAAATAGGGCGCAGCCGCGCGCGGTGTGAGCCGGAAGCGTTGCGTCGCCCGGCCGCCCACGGTCTCGGCGCCCTGGGTCTCAACCTCGTAGCGACCCATCGGGTCCGAGAGGAACTCGCGATGGAAGTCTATGGAGCCGCCGCCCTGCAGGTCGGTACGCACGACCTGCCCCGGCTGGGTGCTCGGGTAGTAGATCCAGAGGTGCTCGCCGTCGGCCACGATCGCATCGCCCGCCGGATCGGCGAAGTCCATGCGGAAGAAGCGCGGCGCCTGCTGGCAGAGCCGGCCCCGACTCTCCGTGGTCTGGCCGAGGAGAGGCACGTGGAGACGCTGCTGGAAGTCGGCGCACAGCGAGTGGAGCTCCGCGTAGCGTTCCTCGGCACGCTCCAACAGCGCGCTGGGCGATTGGCCCGCGGCCGGCACGGCCAGCAACACGAGCGCCACCCCGGCAAGGACTCCCGCCGGGGTCATGGATGCGCGGTGTTCGAGTGCGGATCGCATCGGGGAGATCGGCGCGGGCAGCGGGCAATGGGGGCAACGCGGGCCGAGGCCCGGGAACAGGTGTTCTCTACCCGCTCGTCTCGGCCCCCGTTCCCGGGGAGTCGCCGGAGAGCAGGAGGTCGAGACCGTCCATTCCGATCAGCACCTCCCGAGGCTTGGAGCCCTCTGGCGGCCCCAGGATGCCGGTCTCGTGGAGCTGGTCCACGATGCGGGCGGCCCGACCATACCCCACGCGCAGCTTTCGCTGCAGCAGCGAGGTCGAGCCCTGCTGGTGCTGGATGCACACCTCGGCGGCTTGGCGGAAGAACTCGTCCCGGTCGACGCCCCCGTTGCCCAGACCCAGATCGGCGGGACCCTCGGCCTCCATGGACTTCACCACCTCGAGGATGTCATCCTCGCTCGCGGCTTCGGTCGCTGGAGACACCTCGGGGCGGTCACGCAACTCGCGGAACCAGCCCATCAGGCTGTCGGTGTCGTCGGTCGAGATGAACGCGCCCTGCATGCGCACGGGCTCGCTCTGGCCGGGCGGCAGGAAGAGCATGTCCCCGTTCCCGAGCAGGGCGTCGGCGCCATTCTGGTCCAGGATCGTGCGAGAGTCCGTCTTGGACGCGACGCGGAACGCGATCCGGGTGGGGAAGTTCGCCTTGATGAGGCCCGTGATGACGTTCACGCTGGGTCGCTGCGTCGCCACGATGAGGTGGATCCCGATCGCGCGAGCCTTCTGGGCGAGCTGGGTCAGCGGCCGCTCGACTTCCCCCTGGACCGTCATCATCAGGTCCGCCAGCTCGTCCACCACGACGACGATGTAGGGGAGCACACCCTCGGAGTAGACGAACCGGTCCGGGTCGCCCTCGGGGCCGTCGGCGTCGGGCAGGCGCAGGGTCGCCCCGGACCGAACCCGCTTGTTGAACTCGGCCAGCGACCGAACGCCGTTCACGCTCATGAGGGTATAGCGCCGCTCCATCTCGAGGACGGCCCACTTGAGCACGCCGGCGGCGTCACGCGGATCGGTAACGACGGAGTGCCTCAGGTGGGGGAGATCCACGTAGGCGGAGAGCTCGACCATCTTGGGATCGATGAGAAGCAGCCGTAGCGTCTCTGGCGTGTGCCGGTAGACCATGCTCGTGATGATCGTGTTGAGACACACGGACTTGCCCGACCCGGTGGCGCCGGCGATCAGCACGTGCGGCATCTTCACGAGATCGGCCACGTACGGCCGTCCGGTGAGGTCACGACCGAGGGCCAGCGGAATCGCCGCCTTGCTGCCGCCGAATTGCCGGGCCTCGAGGATCTCCCGGAGCTGCACCACGTTGGCCTTGGGATTGGGGATCTCGACGCCGACGGCGCCCTTCCCCGGAATGGGCGCGACGATCCGGATGCTCTTGGCCTTCATCGCCAGAGCGAGATCGGCGTCCAGGCTGGCGATGCGGTTGACCTTGACGCCGGGCGCAGGCACGACCTCGAACTGCGTCACCACCGGCCCCGTCGTGCGTCCTGCTAGCGTGCACTCGACGTTGAAGGTGCCGAGCTTCTCGACGAGCACGAGACCGAGTCGGTCCAGCTCTTCGTCCATACCCTGACGATCCGATACGTCGGCGGGGGTCAGCAGATCGAGCCCGGGCAACGGGTCTGGTCCCCGGCGGGTCGGAGGGGCGTCGGGCTCGGGCTCGACCGCAGCGACGGACACCGCCGGTTCGGACGGGGCCCTCGCACCGGCGGCGGCGGTCGCCGTGGTCGAAACGCCCGCGGGAACCGGCTCCGGCTCCGGCTCCAGAACCGGCTCGAACGGCCGGTTGGGCTCGAGACCATCCGAGTCCAGGTCGTCCTCGCCCGGCCTGGGCGCGATCCGCATGGCCTCCCGGGCCCGCCCCGCCGCCCTGGCCGTCCCCCGGCCGGCCTGAGCGAGAACCCGGCCCGAACCCGCGACCCCACGCCCCAGCGACGCAAGCGGGTTCCACCCGAGCGTGGCGATGGAGAGAACGACGAGCGCGGCCGCAGTGACCAGCAGGGCCCCCAGCAGCCCGATCGCGGTGGTGAGAGGCGACGACAGCGCCGCGCCCCAGAAGCCAGCGTGCGGGCTCCCAAGGGCCCCGAGCCCCGTGGGGACGACGACGAGGAGCCCTGCGAGCAGGATTCCGAGCCGCAGGCCCCGTCCCCGGCCGATCCACCGGTGGGCGACGACTCCACCCAGACCGATCAGTGCGGGAACAAGGAACGCCCCGATTCCCAGGGCCGAGACCAGGGTTGCCCGGAGCCACTCTCCGACGGCGCCGACGGCGTTCGCTCGACGCCCGCCCTCGGCCTCACCGACTCCGGGCAGGGCGTCCAACGGAACGAGTGACACCAGTACCAGCAGCGCGAGCCCGAGCAGAGCGTACGCGAGGATCAAGCGCTGCTGCTCGCGGTCGAGCAGCGGAGCCGATCGGCTCGATCCCCCGGTGCCCCGTCGCCGCGTGCTCTTCCGCCCCGTCCCCTTCCCCGAATTCGAGCGGCGTTTCCTGGCCAACCTGGTCGGCCTCCATTCGTTGATGGTCGAGGGCTCAGCCCCCCGCGCGGATCACTCTGTCTACCATTACCGGAGCGAGCTCGTGGCGATCCACCTGGGCGCAGAACGCCAGGTCCGGCTCCAGCCCGATGCTCGCCAGCGCCCTCCCGGCGGCGACCTGCCCGAAGATCTTGGCCGAGGGCTTGTTGGAGCGTGCGAGGGCACGGGCCGCCAGGGCACCGTCGTTGAGCTCCCGATCCCCGCTGGCGCGGAGCTTCTCGATCAGGTGACCCCCGCAGAGGGTGTCGTCGAACGAGAAGCGATCCTCCTTGCCAGCGCAGACGATGACCACTCGCTCGGCATCCTCCACCGCGGCGGCCGCGGCCGAGAGGTTGAGGAACGACGCCGCCACGACCCGATCGGCGTCCTGGGCGGCGATGAAGGCCCGGGTTCCGTTGGTCGTGGTCATCACCAGCTTGCGCCGGTCCACCGCATCCGGCGTGAACTCGCGCGGCGAGTTCCCCAGATCGAATCCTTCGATGGGCAGCCCGTTGCGCTCGCCGCACACGATGCACTCGTCCCGGCCGAGCGAGTTCGCAATCCGTACGGCCTCCTCGGCGGACAGGACGGGGTACACCGCCAGCGCGCCGTTGGCCAGCGCCTCGGTCAAGGTGCTCGTCGCGCGCAGCACGTCGATCACCAGGGCGGCGGCGCCCTGCACGGACACCCCCTCGAGCTCGGTGATGGTGTTGTACAGCTCAACCCTCACGCGCAGCCTCCATCATGCGGTCGACGAACGACGTGTCGACCCGCCCTTCCCAGAAGTCCTCGTTGCGGACGATCCGACCGAGGAAATCTATCGTGGTCGAGATCCCCTCCACCACGAAGGAGGACAGCGCGTTGCGCCCCCGGACCAGCGCCTCCTGCCGGTTGTTCCCGTGGACGATCAGCTTCGCCAGAAGCGAATCGTAGTACGGGGGGACCCGGTAGCCGGCGTACACGTGGGTGTCCAACCGCACGCCCGGGCCGCCCGGCGGATGGAAGGTGACGATCTGGCCGGGGCTCGGAGCGAAGTTCCGATCGGGGTCCTCGGCGTTGATGCGGAACTCGATGGCGTGCCCCCGCAGACAGGTCTCGGCCTCGCGGATGCTGAGCGGCTCCCCCGCGGCCACCCGGATTTGCTCCTTGACCAGGTCGTACCCCGTCGTCACCTCCGTCACGGGGTGCTCGACCTGGATGCGGGTGTTCATCTCGATGAAATAGAAGCGGCCTTGGGGGTCGAGCAGGAACTCGACCGTGCCCGCGCCGACGTAGGAGATTCCAGCCGCGGCCTTGACGGCGGCCTCCCCCATTCGCGCCCTGAGCTCCGGCGTCAACGCCGGAGAGGGCGCTTCCTCGATGAGCTTCTGATGACGGCGCTGGATCGAGCAGTCGCGCTCGCCCAGATGGGTGACGCGCCCGTGCTGGTCCCCGAACACCTGGAACTCGACGTGTCGAGGGCGCTCGACGAACCGCTCCAGGTACACCCCGTCATCCCCGAAGGCGCCCCGCGCTTCGTTGCGCGCCGCCTGCAGCAGCTCGGGGAACGACTCCGCGTCGCGCGCGATCCGCATGCCCTTGCCACCGCCCCCGGCGGACGCCTTGATCATCACGGGAAAGCCGATCTCGCGGGCCGCGGCCAGCGCATCGTCCGGGTCTCCGACCTCTCCCTCCGTACCGGGAACCGTCGGGACGCCGGCGCTTTTCATCGTCTCGCGGGCGGTCGCCTTGTCGCCCATCAGCCGGATCTGCTCCGGGGTGGGGCCAATGAACACGAGGTTGGAGCGCCCGCAGATCTCGGCGAATTCTTCGTTTTCCGCCAGGAAGCCGTATCCGGGATGGATGGCTTCAGCGCCGGTGACGTCCGCGGCGGCGATGATGCGCGGAATCTGCAGGTAGCTCTGCGAGGCGGGGGCCGGACCGATGCACACGGCCTCGTCGGCAAAGCGGACGTGCAGTGATTCGCGGTCGGCCTCGGAGTACACCGCCACCGCCTCGATGCCGAGCTCGTGGCAGGCGCGGATGACCCTGAGGGCGATCTCGCCCCGGTTCGCGATCAATACCTTTTTGAACACAGCGGCCGCCGACCGGTCAGGTCGGATCGATGCGGAACAGGACCTGACCGTACTCCACCGGCTCTCCGTTCTCCACACGGATCTCGGCGACCCGCCCGGACACCTCGGATTCCAGCTCGTTCATGAGCTTCATGGCCTCGATGATACAGAGTGTGTCCCCGGGGCCGATCACGCTCCCCACCTCTACGTACGAGGGCGCCTCCGGCGCGGGCGCCCGATAGAAGGTCCCTACCATCGGGGACACGACGTCCACGAGGTGGCTGGCGCTCTCCGCCTCCGGCGCGGTCGCCCCCCCGTCGGCAGGCCCAGGCGCCGCGGGAGAAGCCGGCGCGGCCGCGGGCGCTGCCCCCGGGTGAGCCACGGCGTACTGCACGGCTCCTCCACCCACGTGATCGGGGCTCTTGGCGAGCCGGATGCGGGTGCCACCGCGCTCGAGCTCGAGGGAGTCGAGGCCGCTCTCGTCGACCATCCGGATCAGCTTGCCGAGAAAGTCGACGTCGATCATTCGGTCACCCGGCTCAGGTACTTCTCCTGCACCCGGTCCAGTTTGAGGACGTCCCCGATCTCGACGAACAACGGCACCTGCACCACGGCGCCGGTCTCCAGCGTGGCCGGCTTGGTCCCGCCCTGGGCAGTGTCACCTTTGACGCCAGGATCGGTTTCCGTGACCGCGAGCTCCACGAACTGCGGAAGCTCCACGCTGATCACCTTCCCGTCGTGGACGAGCCCCTCGCATTCCATGTTTTCCTTGAGGAACTTGAGCTGGCCGTCCCCGATCATGTCGCCGGAGATGGGGATCATCTCGAACGTGCTCGCGTCCATGAACTGGAAGAGTGTTCCGTCCGAGTAGCTGTAGGTCACCGGTCGGCGCTCGAGCCGCACGTCGGTGACCTTCTCGCCCGCACGGAAGGTCCGGTCCACGACTTGCCCCGTGAGGACGTTCTTGAGCTTCGTACGGACGAAGGCTCCTCCTTTCCCGGGCTTCACGTGTTGAAAGTACGTGATCGACCAAAGAACCCCATCGATGTCCAGAACCATTCCGTTCCTGAAGTCGGCAGTGCTCGCCATGAAGATCCGTGGGAGGTGAAGACGTGACCCCCGCTTAGGGGGGTCCGGGGATCAGCCCGGGTCCCGAAGATGATCGACCAGGGCTCGCAACCCAAGAAGGTAGCTACGGGCCCCGAATCCGGCGACCACGCCGACCGCCACACCGGCAACGTAGGAATGCCGCCGGAATCGCTCCCGGGCCGCCGTGTTGGAGAGATGCACCTCCACTACGGGAAGGGCCACGCCGGCGAGCGCGTCCCGGAGCGCGATACTCGTGTGTGTCAGCGCACCTGGATTGATCAGAATGCCCTGGACCCGCTCAGCCAGACCCTCGATGTGGTCCAGGATGGCCCCCTCGTGATTGGACTGGAACGTCTCCACCGACACGTCCAGCTCGGCGGCGGAGGCGGCCAGGCGCTCGTCGATCTGCGCCAGAGTCGTGTCGCCGTAGACGTGCACCTCACGACGGCCGAGCAGCCGCAGGTTCGGTCCATGGATCACGGCAATCGTGGTCGTTCGCATGCTACTGGTCGTCCAGCCAGGCCATGAAGCTGTCCACGTCCGGGTCGTCTGAGTCGCCGGACGCCTCGGACGGCGCGTCCGGTGCGAGCGTCCGCACGTCCACGATCTGGGGTGCCAGGCTCTCGATCGGTACCACCTTGGGCGCCAGGTCGGAGACCGCCACCGGCTCAGGCTCTTCCACGTGAGTCGCGGTCCCCACGTCCGATTCGACGTCCGCATCCGAACCAACCGCTGTGTCGCGGTCCGGATCGGCGCCCGAATCGGCGCCCGAATCGGCGCCCGGATCGGACTGGGCCAGGGCGAGCCGAGCCTGCTCCAGCTTCCCGCGCAGGGCCTCGTTTCCCGGATCCCGCGACAGCAGTGCGTCGAACACGCCGACCGCGCGCTCCGCGGCTCCCTGGCTCAGGTAGAGCTCGCCCATGGTCACGGTCAGGACCTCGCCCTCCCCGACGTCGACAGCGGGCCGAGCGCCCTGAGCACGTGCCCAGTCCAGCGCGGATTCCCGGTCGGCATCCTCCAGGGCTGCACGCAGCGCCTCAGCCTCCGCGTTCCCCCGGTCGAGGCGAAGGACGTGTGCCAGGGCCGAGCGGGCCTCGTTCGACAGTCCCAGGTCAGCGTAGATGCGGGCAGCCACCATGTGACCGGACGCGAAGTCCGGGTCCGACCTCGTGCCTGCCTCGGCCCGCTCCCGGGCCTCCGAGAGCCGTCCCGCCATCCTGAGGAGCTCCGCGATGGGCGCGAACGCTCGACGGTCGGGATCCCGCTCGGTCCCAGCGACTGCCTCGAGGCGCTCGATCGCCCGGGCGTCGAGCTCGTCCATGATGCTCCTGGCAATAGGGCGGCAAGGCTCGTCCGGATGGAGGCCGGGTGGCTCCGGCGCCCGAGTATAGACGAAGCGGGAATCGAGTGTCAACGAGATCGCACGGACGGAATCCGCGCGTCCACGCGGTGAAAAGCATTGACGCACAAGGCTTTTCCCGGACGCTCCCAGCCCGCCCCCCGCGGGTTTGCACGGTTGAGGCGGATCTCGGGCGGTTGTACACTTACCGGTTCGACCGGTGTACGAAACCGGGCCCCGCTCAAACGGGGCTCCGTGGATACGCGTGGGACTGCCCGGCCACGGGCGGGAACGGGCGTTTTGCAATGGGGTGCACGCGGAACCGGAGCCGCTGCAGCCCCTCGGGTCGCCGCCGCGCCGGCGGGCTCGATTCCAGAATCGGAGGATACCTGCCCATGATGCGGCAGATGCGTGAAAACACGAAGTGGATCATGCTGGTCACCGCCTTGGCCTTCTTCGCCCTCATGGTGTTCGAGTGGGGCATGGACGCCAGCGGCCGCAGTGGTGTCGGCCAGGGTAACGTGGGCACCGTGAACCGCATTCCCGTCACCTACGAGCAGTGGCAGACGATCCGTCGCAATCTGTTCGACCAGGTGCAGGCGGCCTCCGACAACCCAATCACCTCGGCGCAGAACAAGGAGATCGACGACGCGGCTTGGGAGGAGGCGGTCAACCAGATCCTGATCCAGGAAGAGCTGCAACGGCGTGGCATCCGTGTCAGCGACGAGGAGATTCGGCAGGCAGCGCGATTCTATCCGCCGCCCTCACTTCGTGAGAGCACCGTCTTCCAGACGAATGGTCAGTTCGATCTGCAGAAGTACCAGCAGTATCTGGCGGCCGTGGACGAGCTGACGCTCCTCCAGCTCGAGGCCTACTACCGGGACCTGATCCCGCGCGAGAAGCTGCTGCGGCAAGTGTCGGAGGGAATCTACGCGACCGATGGACAGCTCTGGCAAACCTGGAAGGACGAGAACGAGCGGGTTGCCGCGCGCTTCGTCGCGCTGGGCCCGGCGACCATGATCTCGGACTCCGCGGCGATGCCGTCCGACGCCGAGATCTCGCGGTACTACCGTGAGAACCGGGAGGACTTCCGGATTCCGGCGCGGGCTTCGGTGCGATACGCGTCGCTCAGCAAGGCGCCTCTGCCGGTGGACACCGCGGCCGCCGAGCAGCGTGCGCGCGACATTCGGCAGGAGATCCTGGACGGGGGGGACTTCGCCGAGATCGCGATGCGCGAGTCCGCCGACCAGGCCAGCGCGTCCGTGGGCGGCGATCTGGGACGGTTCGGGCGGGGAGCCATGGTCCCGCCGTTCGACACGGCCGCGTTCAGCGTTCCGGTGGGCCAACTCACCGAGCCCGTGAAGACCCAGTTCGGTTGGCACCTGATCGAGGTTACGGAGCGGAGCGGCGACTCAGCGTCGGCGCGGCACATTCTACTCCCGGTCGAGCTCACCGACGACACCGAGCTGGAGCTCTTCGCCCTGGCCGACTCGTTGGAGGCGCTGCTCGACAACCGATCCCTCGACGAGGCCGCCTCAGTCCTGGGCCTCCAGGTGCAGACGGCGGACCTGACCCAGGAGTTCCCGTTCGTCGCGGGCGCCGGGCAGATCGCGGAGGGCGCGGATTGGGCCGTCGAGGAGGCGGCTCCGGGTGACGCGAGCCCGGTGTTCGAAAACGACGCCGCCTTCTACGCCCTGGAATTGGTGAGCTTCACACCCGCGGGGTATCTGTCGGAAGAACAGGCTCGCGGGTCCATCCAGCAAACGCTCGTACAGGAGCGCAAGGTCCGGATGGCGGTGGCGGAGGCCGAGGCGGCCATCGCCAGTCTGCCTGCGGGCGCCTCCATCGAGCAGATCGCCGAAGCCCTCGGCCGCCAGGTGCAGACGTCGGAGCCGTTCACGCGCAACGACTTCGTCCCGGGGATGGGTCGTCACAATGCCGCGATCGGAGCGGCCTTCGGCCTCCCGCAGGGGAGGCGCAGTGGCCTCGTCACG
>JAHEKN010000280.1 GCA_024638305.1 Gemmatimonadota bacterium
ATGGGACCGCCTGGTTGCCGACCGTGAAGGTCGTCGTCATTGGCGGAGGCGTGATCGGCCTCTCCTGTGCTCACCACCTGCTCGCGCTCGGTGCCGACGTGGTGCTCGTGGACAAGGCCGCCGCGGGCTCGGGGTGCTCCCGGGGAAACATGGGGTGGATCTGCCCCTCCATCTCGACGCCACTTCCCGCGCCCGGCCTCACCGCCCAGTCGCTTCGCTGGCTCACGCGGGTCCAGAGCCCCCTCTACGTCAAGCCCAGCGCGATTCCCCGACTGGCGGGGTGGCTCTGGGCGTTCCGCCGGTACTGCACCCCAGCGCATTACGAGCGGGGCGTGACGGCGATCGGGCTTCTGAGCGAAGGCGTACCCGGGCTCTACGACGAGCTCCGGGCCCAAGGGGTCGATTTCGAGGAAGGCCGTGACGGCTTGCTCCTAGCGTACGATGACGTGGGCAAGCTGGACGCGGCAGCCAGGGAGCTGGACACGATGGGCCGGTTCGGCGTGGGTCCGGTCGAGGCTCTGGACGCCACCGCCCTCGCCGCCCGCGAGCCGGCCCTCACGGGGGGGCTAGTCGGCGGCCTGTGGGTCACGAGCGACCGGCACGTGCGCCCGGAGTCGCTCACGGCGGCCCTGGCGGGGTCGATCGCCGCTCGCGGAGCCAGCGTCCTGGAGGGGACGGAGGTAGGCAGCTTCCGCTCTCAGGGCCGTAGAGTGCAGGCCGCCCAGGTCGCCGAGGTCGCCCAGGGCGCCGGCGGAGTGGTGGCAAGCCACGAACTCGAGGCGGACGCCTTTCTGATCGCTGCGGGCGCCGAGACCGGAGCGCTCGCCTCTCCCCTGGGCGCCCGGCTTCCCATCCAGGCCGGAAAGGGCTACAGCATCACGGTCGAGGATCCCGCGGTGACGGTGTCCGGGCCCACGTATTTTGCCAGCGCCAAGGTCGGCCTCACGCCATTTTCCAACGCGCTGAGAATCGCCGGCACCATGGAGCTCTCGGGGATCAACCGAGCACTCGATCGGCGGCGACTGGTAAACCTGGAGCGGGCGGTCGCCCGCCACATTCCGGGTGCGCTGGAGGGGAGCGGCCGCCACGAGTGGGTGGGCATGCGGCCCCTGGCCCCGGACGGACTTCCGGTCATCGGCCGTCTCCCCCCGCACGACAATGTCTACGTGGCCACGGGGCACCAGATGTTGGGGATGACGCTGGCGCCGGCCACCGGATACGCCCTGGCCCACCTAATCTGCGACGGAGCCTCGCCGATCGACCTCGGCCCTTTCGACCCCGCGAGGTTCGCGCGACGGATGCGGGGCGGCCCTGCCGACTAGCGAGGTCGCGCGCGCGCGGTCAAGCCGCGGCCGCGAGGAGGGTCACGAGCTCGCTCAGCTCTTCCGTCCAGCCTTCGGTGTTCTGCTGGTGGTGCAGGTCCGTCCGGAACCCCGTTTCCCGTAGCGTCAGGATGGTCCCGCCGCCCTTTCTCGGCGACAGAACCCACTCAACGCGCGTGGACGGCGCCTGATCGAAGGGAACGTCGGCCTCGTGCACCCAGCTCCAGACCAGACGGGTCGGCGCCTCCACGGCCTCGACCCGCATCGCGAACCGTCCGTGCTCGTTCCAGGAGAACGCCCCGGATCCGCCGGGTCGGAGCTCCAGCTCCGCCCCGTCCCCGAACCACTGCGAAAGCTCTGCGGGATCGGTGATGGCGCTCCACACCCGCTCGGGACTGGCGTCGAGGCTCAGGACCCGCTCGATCGCGCGCTCGTTCATTCCGGATTCTCCTGAAGATGGGTATGCAGGCGTTGCAGGCGCGCGTCCCAGGCGGCGGCGTACGGGGCCAACCACGCTTCCACCTGCCCGAGCGGAGCGGCGCGCAGTCGGTGGATGCGCTCCCTCCCCTGCTTCGCGCTGCCGACGAGCCCCGCGCTCTCGAGGACCCGCACGTGCTTCCTAACGGCCTGACGGCTCATGTCGAGCGGAGCCGTGAGCGCCGTGAGCGACAACGGACCGCCTTGCCGGAGACGCTCGAGAATGGATCGGCGGGTCGGGTCGGAGACGGCCTGGAACACGTCAGACATGTCTCAATATGCAACTCTAAGGTTGCATGTCAACGTCAAACGCCCGTCCAGATCACGGTTTGCGGCTGAAACGCGGCCCCTGCGAACCAGAACGAGTTCCACCGACGGGCGGCGCGGACGGGAAACCATGGGCCGCCACACTGCGTAGAACCATTAGAACCGCCGTGAGGCGCCCCGGACTCGGGGCCACCCGGCGGGGTCCTACGACCGGAGAGATGACGTGATGCGGGCTGCCCCTGTGGCCATCTCGGGACTGCTGGCGCTGATCCTTCTCGAGGTCCTCAAGTTCGTGCTCCCCGTGGTCATGGTGTGGGTCCTGGCGGGGCTGGTGCTGGCGCTCAAGATCGGGCTCACGATCGGGCTCACGATCGTCGCCGTGGTTACCACGATCCTGGTGGTCCGCTACTTCGTGAAGAGGCGGGACGGCGCGTAGGTCCGGAGCCGGGTAACTCTACCCGGCGAGCTCAATGGGGAGGTCCCGGATCCGCTCACCCGTGAGCGCGAACAGGGCGTTGGTCACGGCCGGGGCGATGGGCGGTAGGCCCGGCTCCCCTACTCCGCCCGGCGGGTCCCCGCTCGGCAGCAATACCACTTCCACTTCGGGCGCCTCGTCGATCCGCAGCATCGGGTAGTCGTGGAAGTTGCTCTGCACGGCCCGGCCCCGCTCGATGCTGATCCGGCCGTAGAGGGCGGCCGTGAGGCCATAGACGACGGCGCTCTCGACC
>JAHEKN010000014.1 GCA_024638305.1 Gemmatimonadota bacterium
TGGACCCCGAGGACCTCGAGAACATCCTGGGTGGCAACGCCGCCGGGCTCCTGGGGCTAGACCACTGACCCCGAACGACGACACGGGAACAACCATGAAGCAGGCCGCCGACGCCGAGCTGACGCTCACCCGCGAGGACTTCGAGAGCGCCCGCCGGAACGTGGCGCCCCACATCCATCGCACGCCCATTCTGGACTCGCGGACCCTCTCCGAGCGTACCGGCTTCCACGTCCGACTGAAAGCGGAGATCTTCCAAAAGGGCGGCTCCTACAAGGTGCGTGGGCCGCTCAACAAGATCGCACGGCTCACGGACGCGGAGCGGGCGCGCGGCGTCATCTGCTCGTCGGCCGGAAACCACTCGCAGGGCGTCGCCATTGCAGCCAGGCAGTACGGTGTGCGTGCAGTGGTGGTAATGGCCGAAAACGCCACGCCCTCCAAGATCGCTGCCACCGAGGGATACGGCGCCAAGGTCGTCCTGCACGGCACGATCTGGGACGAGGCCAACGAGAAGGCGCTCGAGCTGATGGAGCGGGAAGGCCTGACGTACATCCATCCCTTCGACGACCCCGATCTCATCGCGGGGCAGGGGACCGTGGGGCTCGAGATCATGGAGGACTGTCCGGACGCGGAGCTCGTCGTGGTTCCGATCGGCGGGGGCGGACTCATCTCGGGTGTCTCGATGGCGCTCAAGTCGCTCAATCCTGGAATCCGCGTGATCGGCGTGGAGTCGAGTGGCGCCCCGGCCATGAAGCTCAGCGTCGAGGCCGGGCACCGGGTCACGCTCGAGCGGGTCGACTGCATCATCGACGGGCTGCGGGTGAAGCGGGTCGGAGAGAACACCCGTTCGGTCGTCTCCCGCTTCGTCGACGAGATCGTGACCCTGCCGGACGAGCAGATATTCGAGGCCGTCGTCTGGCTGATGGCACGCGCCAAGATCGTTGCCGAGGGGGCCGCCGCCGCCCCCGTGGGTGCCCTGCTACAGGGCCTGATCGACGCGCCGGCGGGCACCAAGGTCGTCGCGGTGCTGAGCGGTGGAAACCTGGACCTGGAGCAGCTCAAGGGGCTGCGCTGGAACTAGCTACTCGCCCTCGAACGCGACCAGTGTGTGCACGGCCACGTCGGCTGCTCGCAGCCGTTCCGAGCCACCCAGGTCCGGCAGGTCGATGACGAACGCGGCGGCGATCACCTCGCCACCGGACTTCCGGATGAGCTCGATGGCCGCGTTCGCCGTACCGCCGGTCGCGATCAGGTCGTCCACCAACAGCACTCGATCTCCCGGCCCGATGGCGTCGGCGTGGATCTCGACCGTGTCCACGCCGTACTCGAGCTCGTAGTCCTGGCCGATCACGCGGGCCGGAAGCTTCCCCTTCTTGCGGATGGGGATGAACCCACGGCCGACCTCGTGGGCGACGGCACCCCCCAGGATGAATCCGCGGGCCTCGATCCCCGCCACGTAGTCGATCTCCGAGCGCAGGAACGGCCACACCAGCTCGTCGATGCAGGCCCGGAACCCGAGGGGGTCGGCGAACAACGTGGTGATGTCGCGGAAGAGGATTCCCGGCTTCGGGTAGTCCGGGATGGTGCGCACGTGGCGCGCGATGTCGAATCCGTGGCGGAGGTCCATGGCCCCAAAGTGTCGGCGCGCCGTGAGGCTTCGGCAACCGGCCTCAGCGCCAGGCCGGCTTCCGGTCGGGAGCCTGATCCGGCGCTCCGGCCACGGCCCTGGTGAACGCGAAGGCCACCCGGGTCTTGCTGAACTGGAAGCCGGACACCCGCCATCCATCGGCGCCCATGCGCTTCAGAAACGCGTTGATCTGGTTCCAGTTCACGTCCGAGCCCGGGTTGAGCTCGAAGGTCCTGATGTGGTTCTCCCAGGGTCCCGCTTCCATCTCCGCCCCTCCGCCCGTGTATTTCGTCCCCTCCCAAAACCGAAGATAAACCGAAATAAGGGGCCGCGCCACGGAAGGGGGCGGAGTTGCCCGAGCATCGCCAGGGAGCCTACTTGTCTGCCGCCGCCGCGCGAGCGGTGAGGCTCCGATCACGTACCGCCAGGACGTCCCGTCGGCCATGCGCGCAAGCCTGTTCGTCACCTGCCTCGGGGACCAGTTCTTCGCCGACGCCGCGGCCGACACGGTACGGCTGCTCCGGCACCTCGGGGTAGACGTGGCGTTCCCGGAGGCGCAGACGTGCTGTGGGCAGCCGGCGTTCAACTCCGGTCACCGGAACGAGGCGCGCCGGATGGCGCATCACATGCTCGACGTCTTCGACGACGCGGAATACGTGGTCGCGCCGTCGGGGAGCTGTGCCGCAATGCTGCACTCGGGGTATGCGTCGCTCCTCGATGGCGGGGACCGTGAGCGCGCGGGGGGACTCGCGCGGCGCACGTTCGAGCTGTCGCAGTTCATCGTGGACGTTTTGGGCGTGCGAGCGCTCGGCAGCGGTCTCGAGGGGCGGCGCATCGCGTACCACCACGGGTGTCACGCCCTACGCGAGCTCGAGGTGCGGGAGCAGCCGCTCGCGCTGCTCCGCGCTGCCGGCGCCGAGCTGGTCCCCTGGGAGGCCGCCGAGGAATGCTGCGGATTCGGCGGGCTGTTCGCCGTGAAGCACGCGGCGGTCTCGGTGGCCATGGCGGACCGGAAGCTCGACACGCTCCCGGGCGCGAGCGGGGTCGAATGCGTGACTTCGGCGGACGGAGGTTGCCTCCTCCAGCTCTCCAGCCGGGCCCGGCATCGCGGTCTCGAGACGCCGTTCCGGCACCTGGCCCACCTGCTCTGGGAGGCAGCTCGTGGAGCCACATAGCCGCGAGTATCGTCGCGCGGCCGAGGCCCTCCTCCGCGAGCGGCCAGAGGTGCGCGCGTCGGTCACGGCTGCCACGACCGCGTTCGACGAGCACCGCGCACGCGCGTACGGAGAGATTGACGCGGATCGCTGGCGGAGCTGGGCGGCGGGCGTGAAGAGCCACGTCCTGTCGCACCTGGACACCTACCTCGAGCAGGCGGAGGCGAGTCTCCGGGAGAACGGCGCGGTGGTGCACTGGGCGGAGGACGCCGAGGGGGCCGCGGAGATCCTGCGCGGGATCGTCGAGCGCGAAAGCGTGCGACGTGTGGTGAAGGGCAAGAGCATGCTGAGCGAGGAGCTCGGCGTGAACCACGTGCTCGAGGCCGTAGGTGTCCACGTCCGGGAGACGGACCTGGGGGAGTACATCATCCAGCTCCTGGGGGAGGCGCCGAGCCATATCGTGGGGCCCGCGATCCACCGCAGCCTGGAGGACGTGCGCGAACTGTTCGCGCGGGAGCTCGGCACGGCGCGTGACGCCTCGCCCGACGCGTTGGCCGCGGCCGCCCGCGCAGCGCTCCGGGACGAGTTTCTCACGGCCGACATGGGAATCACCGGCGGGAACTTCCTGGTGGCGGAGACCGGCACGGTCGCGCTCATCGAGAACGAGGGGAACATCCGGCTGAGCACGTCGACGCCCCGCATCCATGTCGCGCTCGTGGGCATCGAGAAGCTCCTCCCGCGCCTGCACGACCTGGCGGGCTTCCTCCAACTGACGTCCAGGGCGGCGACCGGTCAGGCGGTGGGCAACTTCGTGTCGCTGGTGCAAGGCCCGCGTCGAGACGGCGAGCCGAACGGACCGGAGCAGGTGCACGTGGTGCTGGTGGACAACGGCCGCACACGCGCCCTCGCGGACGACGTGGCCTGGGAAGCCCTGCGCTGCGTGCGCTGTGGCGCCTGCCTCAACATCTGTCCGGTCTATCGGCAGACGGGGGGTCACCCCTACGGCTGGGTGTACTCCGGCCCCATCGGAGCCATCCTGGCTCCATCGTTGCTCGGGCTGGCGGAGGCGCTCCCGCTCCCGCACGCGTCGAGCCTCTGCGGCGCCTGCACGGACGTGTGTCCGGTCCGGATCCCGATCCCGGAGATCCTGTTGGCTTGGCGGGAACGGGCGGTCGCCGCTGGGCTGGTACCCGCGACGGAGCGCAGCGCGCTCAAAGCCTATGCCGCTGCGGCCGCACGGCCGCGGGTGTTCGGTGCGGCGGGTGCCGCCTTCCGCGCGACGCCGGCGAGGGTGCGCAACGCCCTCCCGCTGCTGCGTGATTGGTCGGCTGGACGCACGCCCGTGGAACCCAGCCGGAAGCCGTTTCGGGCGCTCTGGCAGGAGGGCATCGAGTGAGCGCCCGCGACCGGATCCTGGGCGCGGTACGGGCCGCCCTCTCCGAGCGCGCACCGACCGGGCATCCGGGTGAGTTCGGGAGCTGGGGGCGGACGGTCGCGCCGGATCCCGTCGATCTGTTCTGCGAGCTCTTCGAGTCGGCCGGGGGGACGGCGGTCCGGCTGGGGTCCCTCCAGGAGGCGCGCGAGTGGATGGCGGGCTTCGCGGCGGGCCTCCATGCCGCGTCGGTGGGAGAGACCGTCCCTTCGGCGCTCCGGCCGGAGCTGCCTCACGCCCCGCCCGAGGACGCACCCCTGGGTGTGTCCTTCGCGCGCCTCGGTGTGGCCGAGACGGGGTCGGTCCTGCTCGATGCGGGCGACGGCCAGCGGACGCAGCTGCTCCCGCCCGTTCATCTGATCTGGCTTCCCGCCTCGGGCGTGCGCGCTACGCTGGCGGCGGCTCTTGCCGAGCTCGACCTCGGTGCCGGTCCGTCGGCGCTCGGCCTCCACTCGGGACCCAGCAAGTCGGCCGACATCGGTCGGATCCTGGTCGAGGGCGTGCATGGACCGGGTTCCGTCGCGGTTGGCCTGCTCGGGTTCGACCTCTAGCCGCCGACGGCCCCGCCGCCCGCTCGCGGGCACGGACGGGTCAGAATCCCAAGAGGTTGGGGCAGCCCTTGCGGAGGCCTCGTTCCGAGGCCCAAAGGTCCAGCTCGACCGTGGCGATCTCGTCTACGACCGGCACGGCGGAGCCCGCCGTCCGGAGATCGATCCCCTTGAGATACCTTCCACAGCTCCGGCACTCGTCCACCCGCACGTGGGGGGCGTCTTCGGACACGTGGTGCGCCAGAGCCTCCGTCGCGGTCTCCCCGCAGAGTGCGCACGTCAGGCGCTGGAAGCCCCACTCCTGTGCACACACGGAGCAGCACAGGTAGCGGGCGTTCTTCTTCTCCGGCTCGTCGCGGAACGTCGAGAGAATTGGAGGTCCGCCGCACGTGGGACAGGCGGTCCCTCCGGGAGCGGCTTCGCTCCGCGCGGTCCGGAGGGTCTCCGCGACGGGCTGTAGGAAGGCACGGGGGAAGAACGCGAGCGGCGCCTCCTCCAGTCCCAAAGCGGTGGCCGGCGCGCTCAGAGACTCGTGACGCACGTATGCCCCAAAGATCGACTCCAGGTCCGAGTCCCCGGCACCCGCGAGGCTGCGTGCGGCCGCGGCCAACACCGGTGTAGCGATCGGCGCCGTGTCGCCGCAGAAGCGGCGAAGCTCGGCCACGAGAGCGGCGGCGGGCAGGCGCGCCAGGTCCACTCGGAGCTCCGGGCCGGTCGGGGGAACCCGTGCGCCGTCAGCCACTCGAGTCCCGATCGCCCAGTCGTATACCCGCGACTGGAGCTCGGCCAGACCGACCAGGAAGCCCAGGATCTCCTCGGCCGCGACCCGCGTCCCCATCAGCTGGATGGCCCGGCGACGGCGGTCCGGATAGGGCGACTGCGGGACGGTGTCCACGGGCTATCGGCGCTCCACGACGGTGGGCGTCAGGTCCTGCGGGAGACGGTCACGGCCGCGGCACAGCCTCGGTCTCGGGCGCCTGCTCGACCCGACCCGACTCATCGGCGTCCCAGAGCGGGTGGTGGTGCTTCGCCCAGGCCTCGCTCACCGTCCCCTGCAGCATCGCGCGGGCGGTACCGGGGAACGCGAGCGTGCCCAGGTAGACGTGCATGATCAGGAGGAGCCCGCCACCGATCGTCGTCAGATAGTGGGCAACCCGCATGGCATTGGCCGTCCCGCCATGGAACGGGCCCATCCCCAGGATTCCGTCGGGGAGCCAGAGCGGGAGGCCCGAGACGAAGTGGGCGACTCCGAGCGCGCCCATGAGCCAGAAGAAGAGCTTCTGGCCCGGGTTGTACTTGCCGACCGGAGGAACCCGCGACTTGTCGTGTGTGGCGTAGCTGCGAATCGCCTTCAGCCACGCGATCTCGTCACGGCTGATCCCCATGTCGCGGATCCAGAGCGCGATCATCGCGACCAGGCCCGCCGAGTAGAGGAGCCCGATCCAGGGATGGAGGACCCGGGCCGCCGGGCCGCCTCCGACCACGCTGGTGATCCAGAACAGGGACGGATGCGAGAAAGCGAGGCCGGTCAGGAGCAGGTAGACGAACGTCACGCCGACCACCCAGTGGACGACCCGTTCGACGAACGAGAAGCGGTGGACGTCGCCGCCTTTCACGGAGCGGCTCCCGGCTCTTCGGGCCGCTCCGGACCGAAGCCCAGGTAGTGGAGCGCGGCTGCCACCACGCCCAGCCCCATGGCGGTCGCGCCGAGCTTCTTCAGTCCGGCGAGCGCCGCCAACGCGCCCGGGCTGGCTGTGGGATCCTCCGGCAGGTCGTAATCACCCAGACGGTCGCCGTGCGGGACCACGTACATCATGTGGGTGCCGCCAACGCCCGCGGGATCGTACAGCGTGGCCTGCGCGAACCCGCGCCCTTGGAGGCGGTCGACCTTCCGGTGCGCCAGCTCGACCATGTCGGGCTTGCTCCCCCACGAGATCGCGTTGGTCGGGCACGTCTTCACGCAGGCGGGCTCGAGTCCCGCTTCCACCCGGTCCACGCACATGTTGCACTTGTAGACCTTGCGGGTCTCGGGGTTGAAGCGAGGAACGTCGAACGGGCAGCCGGACACGCAGTACTGGCAACCGATGCACTGCTCCTGGTTGAAGTCGACGATGCCGTTCTCGTACTGGACGATGGCGCCCGGGGAAGGACACGCGTACAGGCACCCCGGCTCCTCGCAGTGCAGGCAGGCGTCCTTCTTGATGAGCCACTCGATGGACCCCGTCTGCAGGTCCTGGATCTCCTTGAAGCGCATGAGGAGCCAGGTGTCGGGGGACAGGTCCTCGTGGCTCTGGTAGCTCCCGAAGTTGTAGGTCGGCTCGATCTTGAGCTCGTTCCACTCCTTGCAGGCGACCTCGCAGCCCTTGCAGCCGATGCACCGCGAGATGTCGACCAGCTTGGCGTACTCCGGGCTCCGCCGAATGCCGGGCCCGGGGTCCGGCGACGCGGAGATGCGCTTGATGGCGAGCGGCCCCGAGGTCTGCGACATGGTCAGCCCACCGGGATGGTGCGGAGCGGACCGATCCCGTGCACCTGCACGACGGTCTCTCCGACGGTGAACATGTAGGCGGGCACGCCCGCGTCGACCATCACGTAGCTGCCCGCACGGTATTCGATGGCCGACTCGTGGTCGAACGCCTCGCCCACGCCCACGAAGAACCGGCCGGAGAGCACGGTCATGTGCTCCGCCACCGGGTGGGTGTGGGGCGCCATCTCGAACCCGTCGGGCAGCCGCAGCCGAAACACGAACGGGCTCCCTTCGGCGCCTGAGTCGCCCACGAGCCGGGCGATCTCGAGCCCGGAGTCTCCCACCGCCTCCCAGGGCACGTCGTGGGGGGCGAGGAGGACGGTGCCCGAATCCCGCTCCGCCGACGCTCCCCCATCCTGGGCGGACAGCGGCCCTGCCGCGAAGGCCGCGAAGGCCAGGAAGGCCGCGTAGGCGGTGAGGGCGGTGAGGGCGGTGACGGCAGTGTGGGCCGCGATCGCCAGCGCGGCCGGTTGCGAGCGGCCCGTACGCACCGGCATCACGCGCGCTCCACGTTCACCACGAACGCCTTGAACTCGGGGCAGCGCGTGTTCGCGTCGCCCACGTAGGGCGTGAGCAGGTTGGCCATCGACCCCTGGGTCAGCCCCACGAAACCCCAGTGCACGGGAATCCCGATCGTCCAGCAGGTGCGGCCGTTCACGGTGAGCGGTTGGATGCGCTTGGTGACGATCGCCACCCCCTCGACCTCGCCCCGCTTGGACCATACCCGGACGCGCCCGCCGTTCTCGATGCCCTTCTCGGCGGCCAGTCCCTCCGGCACTTCCACGAAGAAGTCCGGCATCAGCTCCACCAGCCCGGGCACGTTCGAGGTGACGAAGTGCTCGCGCTCGACGACGCGGTAGACCGTGCAGGCGTGCGGGAACTCGTCGTCGCCGTTCGCCAGCGCCTCACGCACGCCGGGATACCAGTTGACCGTGGGGTTCACGGCCACGTCGGCGTGGAGCAGGTTGGGCGAGGGGCTCTCCGCCGGCTCGTAGTGCTCGGGCATGGGTCCGTCGGCCAGGTATGTGGTGAACAGCCGGGCCACGCCTTCTTCGGTCATGATGAAAGCGCCGGCCTGGTCGGGTGGGGTGGTGCGGCCGTAGTCGGGCACGTCGCCGATCCACTCCCGTCCCGTCCAGCGGATGCCCGCTCGGGTGGCGTCCCAGGGGCGCCCCTCGCCGTCGGCGGACGCCCGGTTGTAGAGCACGCGTCGGTTGAGCGGCCAACTGAATGCCCAGCCGTGGTGGAAGCCGAGACCAGCCTCGTCGGAGGGGTCGCGGCGGGCCATCTGGTTCCCCTCCTCCGTCCAGCTCGCGCAGTAGAGCCAGTTGCCCGAGGACGTGGTGCCGTCGTCCCGGAGCTCGGCGAACGACGAGAGCAGGCGGCCAGTCGTCAGGTCGTAGCCGTTGATCTCCCTGGCGAGCTCGCCCAGCGTGGGCTCGCGCGGATTGAGGTAGTCCCAGCGGAGGCTCTGGATGGGCTCGTGGTAAGCGCCGCCCTCGGCTTCGTAGAGCTCCTTCACCCGCCAAAACAGCTCCGAGACGATCCAGGTGTCCGACCGGACCCCGTGGGGCGCGTTGATGGCCTTCTCCTTCCACTGTGCCCAGCGTCCCGAGTTGGTGAAGGACCCCTCGCGCTCGATCCAGTGCGTCGCCGGCAGGTAGAGCACCTCGGTGTCGATGTCTTCCGGGTTCATGCCCGGCGCCTTCCAGAACTCGGCGGAGTCGAGCATGAAGGGGTCGATCACGACCTTCCAGCGCAGGTTGGACATCGCCCGTAGCAGCCGCGGGACGTCGGGCCCCGCCAGGAGCGGGTTGAATCCGAGCGCGATCAGTCCCTGGAGCCGGCTCTCGTGCGCTTCGTCCCAGAGCGAGAGCCAGGTGGCGTCGCCGGCGGGCTTCCCCAGGTAGTGGTAGCCGTAGTCGTTCTGGGCCGTCACGCTCTCGCCGAACCAGGCCTTCATCTGCGAGACGAAGAACCGCGGGTAGTTGCCCCAATAGTTCACGGTGTCCGGCACCAGCGGAGCCGGCGTGGACTCCGCCAGGTAGCTGGCCAACGAGGACTGCTCGGGCAGCGGGACCTTCAGGTAGCCCGGGAGGATCTCCGCGACGATCGCGTGGTCGGTGGCCCCCTGCACGTTGGCGTGCCCCCGCAGCGCGTTGATGCCGCCGCCCGGCCGGCCGATGTTCCCGAGCAGCAGCTGCATGATGGCCGCCGTCCGGATGATCTGGCTGCCCACCGTGTGCATGGTCCAGCCGACCGCGTACATGATGGTCCCCACCCGGTCGGCGGTCCCCGTCGAGACGAGGATCTCCGCCACGTCGAGGAAATCCTCCGCGGAGCAACCCGCGATCTGCGCCACCACGTCGGGCGTATAGCGGTCGTAGTGCCGCCGCAGGAGCTGGAACACGCAGCGCGGGTGCTGGAGCGTGGGGTCCCGCGCCACGTAGCCGTCCGCGCCGCGTTCGTAGTCCCAGGACGACCTGTCGTAGCTGCCCGACACCTCGTCGAATCCGGTGAACAGCCCGTTCTCGAAATCGAACCCCTCACGCACCACGAACGCCGCGTTGGTGTGCAGACGCACGTACTCCTCGTGATAGAGCCCCTCGTCGAGGATCTTACGGATCAGACCGCCCAGGATGGCGATATCCGATCCGGGACGGATCTGGAGGTGCCGGTCAGCGACCGCGGAGGTGCGGGTGTAGCGCGGATCGATGGTAACGATGCGGGCGTCCCGGTTGTCGCGCGCCTCCAGAGCCCACTTGAATCCGCAGGGGTGGTTCTCGGCGGGGTTGGCGCCCATCACCAGGACCACGTCGGCGTTGCCGATGTCCTTCCAGTGGTTGGTCATCGCCCCCCGACCAAACGTTGCCGCCAAACTGGCGACTGTGGGGCTGTGTCATATTCGGGCCTGGTGGTCGATGTAGATCAACCCCAGGGCTCGCATGGTCTTGGTGATGTGGTAGGCGTCCTCGTTGGCCACGGTCGCGCTGCCCACCCAGGCGATGCCCTCGCAGCGGTTGACCGTGCGGCCCTGATCGTCCCGCTCCACGAACGTGGCGTCGCGGGCCTCCTTGAAGCGGCGGGCGAACCAGTCCATCGCGAACTCCCAGTCCACCTCGCGCCACTCGCTGGCGCCGGCGTCCCGGAACAGGGGCGACTTCTGCAGCCGCGGGCTTATCGCGAGCTGCATCTGGGACGCGCCCTTGGGGCAGAGCGTCCCGCCGTTGATGGGGCTGTCGGGATCGCCTTCCACGTGGACGATCGTGGGGACCGTGTTGAGGCCGCCCGACCCGTGCACGTAGGCAATGGTTCCGCAGCCGACGGCGCAGTACGGGCAGACCGTCTTGTACTCGCGCGCGTTGGTGATCTTGAGCTGCCGTGTGGCGGCGTACGCCGGCTCCAGATCGAAGCCGAGGGGGCTGAGCAACCCGCCACCGGCGACCGCGGAGAGCTTGAAGAGTTCGCGTCTGGTGAGGTCCACGGCGGCTCCGACGGGGGACGGCCAGTGGGGCAGCTGCTCCCTGTGATAATGCGGGCGGGCATCGGCTGGCGGCAACAGAGCTGCGGCTGGCTGCGTGGGCGCCCCGCCTGTTCCCGATCATCGCTCCGGCCCATCTTGCGGTCCCATGACCGGATCCGGACTCCAGGCCTCTGCCTGTCTCGCCGCTCTCGAGGCCGCCGGCATCACGCACGTCATGGGGATCCCCGACAACAGCTCCGCCCCGTTGTTCGACCTTCTGTCCGAGCACGCGGACATCGAGCTCGTCACGGTCAGCCGCGAGGGGGAGGCGTTTGCGATCGCGTCGGGCGTGTGGATTGGAGGCGGCCGCCCGCTCGTGGTGATTCAGAACACGGGGCTGCTCGAGAGCGGGGACGCGCTGCGTGGCACGGCGGTCCGCATGGGCGCACCCCTACCGGTGATCGTCACCGGGCGCGGATACGCCAAGATGGAGCGGGCCGGCCTCGAGCCGGGCGTCGAGCTCGATGCCGAGCTCCTCACACGTCCGGACGTGGACTCCGTGGCGCTCCTCACCGAGCCCACGCTCGCCGCCTGGGGCGTGCCGTTCGCGCGGGCGTCGGGCCGGGACGACGTTGGACTCGTGGGCGCCACGATCGAGCAGGCGCGGGCGGAGGAACGGCCGGTCGCGCTCGTTCTCACGCAGGCCCTCTCGTGAGTGTCATGACCAGCGGCGAGCTGCTCGCCCCCCTCGCGCGACGCCGCACGGACGAGGTCGTGGTGACCACCATGAGCACGGTGCGACCGTGGGGTCGCTACTCCGACAGCGATCTCGACTTCGCGTCGGCCGACAGCGCCATGGGCCACGCGGCCGACCTGGCACTCGGAATCGCCCTCGCCCGACCCGATCGGCGCGTGATCTGCCTGAACGGGGATGGCAGCATGTTGATGACGCTCGGGACCCTCGCCACCATCGTCGGCTCGGGCGCCCGCAACCTGATCCTGTACGTTGTGGACAACGGCGGGTTCGAGATCACCGGCCATCAACCGCTGGCGGACCACGGCCGGGTGGACTACGCGGGGCTGTCCCGCGCGGCAGGCTTCCCGAGCGTGTACTTCTTCGATCACGGAGGGGACTACGCGGAAGCGCTCGACGACGTGCTGGCCGCGGAGGGCCCGGTGTTCATCCACGCGGTCGTCCAGAGGGGTGGGGAGGGCCCGATAAGCCGCGGCCCGGAGGCAGAGGCCGCCTACCTGCGCACATCGCTCGCAGAGTCGGCCCGGAGCCTACGGCGCGCCCTCTAGCTCACCGTCCACGCCCGCCGACCGGCGCGTCCAGCGGGCGCCGATGGCGATGGCGCCGCCCAGAAGCACGAGACCCCCGACCGTAAGCAACGGCGACTCACGCAGCAGCGACGGCAACGTCGACCCGAACGCGGTGAAGAGCACGGCGCCGGGGAGGATTCCGACGGCGGTCGTCCAGAAGAAGCGCCAGCGCGGTACCGCCGTCAGCCCCGCCCCCCAGTTCAGGGCCGTGAACGCGATCAAAGGGATCAACCGCGCGACCAGCAGCCCGCCCCAGCCAGCTTTCCCGACAGCCCGGTCCGCACCGGCCAGAGCACGGGGGCTGACGAGGCGCTCCGCCAGCGGCCGTCCCAGCCAGCGGGCCAGCTCGAAGCTCGCCTGAGCGCCCATCAGGGCGCCGACGAACGTGAGCGTGGTCCCGAGCAGGGGACCGAACAACATCCCGTTCACCATGGCCGGTGCCTCCGCCGGAATGGGGAGGACGGATACGGCGGCCATGATCAGCGGCGCCAACAGGAGGGCCCACGGTCCCAGGCCCGCGAGCCAGGTCTCGACGCCTATGAAGAACGTGTCCAAGTGAATCGCCGCTCGAGGAGTTGGCAGCTACCGTGCGGTGCTCGCCCGCATCATACGAAACGACCGCCTAGCGCGGTTCACCAACCCTCAACCGATGGGCAGGATCTCCCGCGGCTCCTGGCGGCTCACCGTGGTGCCGTCTCCGAGTTGGCCGAGGTCGTTGTTACCCCAACAGAGAATGCGGCCGTCCTGCGTACGTCCGCACACGAAGCCCTCGCCCACGTGGAGCTCCGCGAAGCGTTCCTCCGTATCCACGGCGACCGGCGTCTTGGCGCACGGGATTCCGCCCCCCGTCACGCACTCGTCCGTCACTGACGCGCCCATCTCGCCGCTACGGTTCGACCCCCAGCAGAGCGCCCGGCCACCGGTATCGAGCCCACAGGACGACGTCCAGATGTACTGGCGGCTGAGCGACAGCGAGGCGAACTGCGCCTCCGAGGCCACCCGGACCGGCGTGAGCGAGCCGTCACCGCCCCCGTGGCCCAGTTGGCCGGCGTAGAGCTGGATGCCGCCCCAACAGTACACCGCCTGGCTGGTCGTCAGAGCGCAGGTGTGGCTGGCCCCGGCACTCACGGTCGTCGCGGTTTCCGGGAGATCTACCCGAACCGGATCGAAGTTGCAGGGAAACATCGAGTCGCCGTGCACCGGATCGATGAAGAGGCACTCGTCCGCCGTGGCCGCGCCGAGCTGTCCGAGCACGTTGTAGCCCCAGCAATGGACGTCGCCGGAGCCGTCGATGCCGCAGGAGTGCCAGAGCCCCGCGGAGACCGATGCGAACGCCATCGGCGCGTCGAGGGGGGTCGGCTCGAGCGAGCACCACCAGAACTCGTTGGTGGTCGGACTCGTGCACCGGGATTGCACCGGCAGACGATGGCCCAGTGAGGCGCCGTACCGGTCCCCACCCCAGCAGCTCACCGCGGTGCCGGCGATCCCGCACGCGTGGTAGGTCCCGGCCGACACCTGCGCCCATGGTCCACCGAACACGCGCGCACCGATCGGGGAGATGAACGCTCCTCCGTTTCCGAGCTGGCCGATCCTCCCCTCTCCCCAGCAGGTGGCGACGCCCGTCCCCGTGAGGAAGCAAGCGTACCCGGATCCTGCCATCACGTCCACGGCGCCCACCCCGATGTGGCTCAGCGTCGGCGCCGCGGCGCCGCGACCGGCCGGAGCGCTGAGTTGCCCGCGATCGTTGGCGCCCCAACAGAAGACGTTGCCGAGCGCGTCCGCGGCGCAGGCGTGGCTTTCTCCCACCGCCAGGGCCGTCCACACTCGCGGAGTCTCTTCAACGACCCCGATGGGATCCATGCAACCGGGGAGGAAGGTCCCGCCCGCGAGTGTCGCCACCCAAAGGGCCGACGCGCGGCAGCGTACCCGCATCCTCATGACTCGCCTCTAGAGCCCCGTCCGCATGTACCGCCCGATCGACGAGACCGCGCGGTCGATGTCGGCCATGGTGTTGTAGTAGTGCGGGGAGAAGCGTATCCCTGGCCGCTCGCCGCCCCGGGTCGCGGCCACGACCCCGTCTTCCTCGAGCGCCGCCAACACGCGCCCCGGCTCCAGGTTGCCCGGCTGGAAGCTCACCACGGCCACACGGAGGTTCGGGTCAGGAGACGTCCACAGGGTCGTCCCGTCGATCGACTGCAGGCCTTCGATCAACGCGCTGGCGAGCTCACGGCTCCGAGCCTCGATCTCGGCCCGGCCGATCTCCTGAAGGAAGCGGAGCTGGTCGCCGAACCCCTGGATGGCCGGCTCGTCCCGCTGCCCCATGCCTTCGTGCGTGCGGGATAGCCCGGATTGCCCGGTATAGGCGCTGTAGATGCTGGCGTGGAACTGCTCCTGTGCCGCCGGGCTCACGTACAAGACCCCCACCTCCTTGGGACCGCACGGCCACTTGTGGCCGCTCCCGCTGTAGAAATCGGGCCTGATCTCGGAGAGGTCTACGTCCAGGAGTCCAAACGATTGCGCCCCGTCCACCATGGAGAGAATCCCGCGCTCGCGCGCGAGCGCGCAGAGTTCCCGGGCGGGGAATAGGTCGCCCATCGTGTTGGTGAGGTGCGTGAAGCTCAACACCCGCGTCCGGGGGGTGATCGCGCGTGCGAAGGCCTCCAGATAGTAGTCCGGACCGGGATGGGGATTCACGGGCTCGACCTCGACCACCGTGTAGCCGAACCGCTCCCCCTTGGCCTTCCACGCCCGGTTGTTGCTCGGGTGGTTCTCCGCGTAGATCAGCACCTCGTCGCCCGGTCCCAGGTCGAGCCCGTTCGAGACGAAGTTGTTGCTTTCGCTGGTGTTGCGGGTGACCAGAATGTCGTCGCCGGGGACCCGCAGATACTCGCCCAGGAGCGTCCGGGTGGTTTCCTTCACGCCAGTCATCTGCCGACGGAGTGTCGGCACCGGGGCCCGATCCATCCGCTCCGTATGGTCGGTGACGGACCGGATGGTGGGCTGTGGAGTGGGGCAAAGGTTGGCCGCGTTCAGAACGGCCAGGTCGCGGGGCATCAGGAACTGGTCGCGCACGCGCTCCCAGTCGGGCGCGGGGCCCAGGTCGGCGGCCGAGAGCGGACGGGGCCTCAGGCTGGCGATCGCCGGGTGCGCCATCAGCGCGGCCGATCCCCCGTACGCGAACAGACGAGCGAAATCGCGGCGATTCAAGGACGTGCTGCTCATCGGGGCCTCCGCTGGTGGACGTCCGGACGTTCCCATCCGCCATTGAGCGTACGGACCTCAGCCCGGCAGGGGCAAGCCGTGCGTCAGAGTCTCCGGAGGAGCCTCCGCGCGGTCGGCGAATCCGTGACGAGATGGCTGACCAGCGGGCGCTCCGCGTCGAGCACGGTGCGGAGCAGGCGGCTCTTCGGGGCCAGGCAACGCGCACAGGGTCCGAGGGCCATCACGACGTGCTTTCCGCGCTCGACGAGGTCGGCCAGATCGCTCAGCTCGAAGAGGGTGAAGGCGCGCGAGCGCGTTTCGACCTCGATCGGGCCGTGGGGACCGATGGGACGCCAGAGGACGTTACCGATACATCCCTCGCGCTCGAGGACGCGACGCGAGGCCACGTCGTTCGCGAGAAGTCGGCGGAGCGAGGAGTGCTCGTCGTTCCAGTCGGAGCCCGAGGTCAGGACGATGTCGACCTTCTTGGCTTCCCGGAACGCGTGGCGCACGCTCGGCATCTGTCGGAGTCCGTCGACCTCGGTGGAGCGGACCAGCCGAGGGGTCTTCAGGTCCACGAAACCGGTCTCGACGGGCAGGTCGTAGTGGGCCGTTAGCGCCGTATAGAACGAGGCCGGGTCCATGGTCGGGTCCGCCTCGTCGAACCCCGCGCCCAGCGAGTGGAAGACGAGCTTCCGGGGCAGCGACTCGCCTGCGGGCAGGTCCACCAGCAGCTCGGCGAGCGACTCCATCACCTCACGCATCATGAATCCACCGGCGATCCCGAGGTGAACCGTGTCCCCGGTGTGCGCAGCCAGGAGGTCCAACACCACGCCGGCGGCGCGCGATGCGACGTGGTAGGGGGACGCCGAGTGGATCACGCGCACGTCGCGGAGCGCCTCGTAGCGGTCTGCGATCTCTTGCGTCATCTGCAGGTGGGGGGGCGGACGAAACCGGAGCCAACCGTTCGCTGCGGCCTCCGCCAGGAGCCTGTAGGCGTATTCACGGGTCATCCGACCGGCCTCGCCATACCGTTCCAGGATGACGTCCCTGGCCTGCTTCATCGGATACCCGCCGCTACACAACGACTCGCAAACGGCCGAGATCTTCTCGATGCGGTCGAGCTTCTCGGGTCGCTCACCGGCGGGCGGACGGAGGCGTCCGTCGAGGACGGGCTGGCGCGCGCGCTCGCGCCGGATCGTTCCGCGCGGTCTGGGTACCTTGGGCATCGTTCAGTCCTCCGCTGCGTTGGGGTTCGTCGGCACCGCGCCGGCCGCCCCCGGACGGGGCATCAAGCCGCGGATCGTGATGTGTCGCGACCGCCGATCGAACCAGGTGAACCGGCCCGGCAGCGCCCCGTCGACCGCGCTACGGAAGTCGTCGATGATGGGATCCAGCGAGGTGCTCGCCATGTCCACGACCAACGTGAACTCGCTGCGCGGCTCCTTGTAGCGGCTGAGACGGGATCGGCCGCTGCTCACGCCTGCCCGAACGGCCCTGGGCGAGAACGAATCGAGGACGTTCCGTCGCACGTGCACCCGGTGCTCGGCCACGAGCACCTCGAGCGCCGCGCGTCCAGCGGGGGTCAGCTCCACCTGCCATTCCCCCGAAGCCGAAGCGAGCGCGATCGGGTGCCGCAGCCAGGCCTTCTCGAGACTGCGGCAGCGGAACGCGACCACGCTCAGCTCGTTCACCGCGATGAGAGGTGCGTTCGCGAGGTCGCCGTCGAGCTTCCGACACGCCCGGTAGAGCCTCCAGGCGGCCCAGCGCCCCATCGACCGCCCGTCGTTCATCGCGGCCAGGCTGATCTTGGGCTGCAGCGAGCCCGGGTTCTCGGGTCCGAGCCGGGGCAGCTCGGCCTCCAGGCGGACCTTGAGGTGGAGCAGCTCATCGCTGAACCGGTCGAAAACGAGCGTCGGGACCCCGTTCCAGGCGACTACGAACTGGCGGGGCCGGAGCGTAGAGCGCGCGGTCGTGCGCACCACGTCCTCGGCCCGATCGAGCTCGTTTGGCCGGAGCATCCACCGCTGGGAGCCCGGAATGTCGAAGACCCCCGCCTTCCGGCAGGCCCGCGCCAGGTCGCCGTCCCGCTCACCATCCCCGCTCCGAGCGCCCGAGGCACTCCGCGGGCCATTCGGCGGGGTCGGAGCGGAGACCGGCCGGAGGAAGCTCACCATGTCGGTGAAGGCGTACAGAGCGGTTCGGCCGAACTCGATGGGGTGCCAGTCCCGTTCGCGTGCGGCGGCGTTGATGGAATCGATCTGCTCGCGCGCCGTGGCGGCCCCACCCGGGAGGAAGTATCCGAGACTCACGTGTGGCCGCCAGGCGGCCGCCGCCGGCTTGCCGAACGACTCGACGAGCTCGCCGTCGAGCCGGGCCCGCTGCCGACTGACCTCCTCGTAGAGTGCGGCGGCCCGCGCCGAGGGCCGGAGCATGGCGGCGAGCACCGCGTCCTTGCGAACGAGCAGCGTCTCGAGCTCGAGGTCCAGGGCGCCAGGCAGCCGCCGCTCGACGCCGTCGGCCACCAGACCCCCGAGCTCGAGACACGACCCGGGCAGGGCGTCGAAGAGCCGACCGAACGCCCCGGACCACCGCGACGGGAGCCGACCGACATTGTCCACGTTGATCCCGTCGGCGAGGGTGACGTGGAAGGAACTACCCGGCAGCGGAACGAAGCCGGGGCCCAGGAGGTCGGCGATCTCGTCGCGGAAGGTCTCCAGCTCGCGATAGAGCGCGTGGGCCGGGTCCGAGAGGTCCGCGTGCAGAATCGTCAGACCGTCTTGCCCTGACAGCGGGCGAAGCGACGCCCCGGGGTTCGAAAACAGCCACGAGAACCCCGGAAAGGGAGTCCAGACGGGGAGACCACCGTCGAATCCTTTCGTTTTGGGCGTGGACATGCGGGGACCGGTCCAACCGAATACTATGGGGTACGCTTCATGGCTGAACTGTAGTTATTCGGTACGATTTCGTACCACAAGCGCGAGATTGGTACGCACCCATGACTGCCGACAAACGCCCGCGCAGTCGGCGATCGGCTCGCCCTGAGCGCGTACCGCCGCGCGAACCGCAGCGTGTATCGCCGCGCCTCATGCGCCGGTACCTCCAGCGCCTGCGGGAGGAGCGCCCCCGCCTGTCCGAGGACGGACGCTTCCGGGCCGCGTTGGTGCGTTTCGGTGGAGTGACCGAGGCCACCGTTCGCAACTACCTGCACGAGAGTGACGAACGGTATCTGAAGCTGGGCCAGCAGACCCGCGTCCGGCTGGACGTGATCACCCGCGCGCTCGGGTTTCCGCTCCCTCGGGGGAGTCGCGAGGGTGCCGCTCAACTGGTGCGCCAACATCATCGGACGCGCGTGGGGCTTCTCACGGAGCTCGACGTTCCGAGCGAGAGCTTCCACTACGCCATGATCAAGACGCTCGTGCGCGAGGCGGCCGAGCATGGCTTCCTGCTGTCGGTACACGAGGTGCCCGATCTGCGCTCGTCGGCGCGGGTTCGGCGCATCGTGCGGCATTTCCGTCTCGACGCCGTGGTGAGCTTGCGGCTCACCCCGAGCCCGGACGTTCTGGAGTCGCTGGCTCGCCGCTCTCTCCCGCTCGTGCTCATCCACGCCGACCGTCAGGCCTACCCGGAGCCCGTCATCGCCAACATCGTGCCGACGTTCGGTGATGTGGGACCCGAGCTCGTTCGCTGGATGGCCGGTCGAAGGCTGGAGAGCGGGGGCGAGCCGGCCTCCGCGGCCAGCCACGAGCAGGTCGTCGTGATCACGATGCCTGAGGAGGGTGCCGGCGGCGACTTCGAGGAGTTGCCGGGGGTGGGGAGGAGCATCCGCAACGACCGCCGGCGCGCGATCCTCGACGCCCTGGCGGACGCGCGGCCAATCGTGGTGGAGGTCCCTGACTACGGGTTTCGCCATGCGTTACGGGTGTATCAGCAGTTCCCGAGCGCCGCCTTGTATGTCGCGCTCAGCGACCAGATCGCTGTCGGGCTCAAGCTGCTCCTGGTCGCGGCCGGGCGCTCTTGGCACGACCGTATCGTGGGGTACGACGACAGCCCTCTGGCCAGGCGTGAGGGAATCCCGAGCTTTTCACAGGAGTCCGACCGGACTTGGCGGGAGGTGGTGGACGTCCTGAGTCGAGTGACCGGGGCCGAGCTGCGCGAGCCGCGAGCTTTCCGCGAGTTCCCGACCCCCGTCCACCTCGAGGCGCGGTCCGGCTGACCGCGTGAGCTACCGGCGCCGGGCGCGCGCGGTCTCCACCAGAACCGCGTCCGATCGGTCACGGACCTGACGGACCTCGGGGTTCGACCCCGGATTCACCCCGATCATCGCCGAGTACACGTACGCCGTGTCGGTCCAAAGCTGGCTCAACACGGCAGACGTCATCAGGTCGGGCTCGTCCACCTCGATCGTGACCGTGGGCATCCGAGTGCCGAAGTGGTCCGCATTGGCCCTCGCGAGCGCGTAGTCCACGTCGTCGATCGTGAGCCCGAGGTGCTCCTCGTTGATCGGTCGGATGGGCACGATCAGGTCGTGGGCTTGCGCCGCGTCCGCCACAGCGCCGCTCGCGCCGCTTGCCCGCCGCAGGACGAACACGCCGGCCTTGGTCGCATGGTTGGCCAGGATCCCTTCGATGTTCAGGTGCGAGTCGCGGGGGAGACCGAAGTAGCGGGACATCGAGTAGTCGCTCCCCTTGTTGACCCCCTCGTTCCAGAACTGCACGAGCTCGTCGCAGGAGGCGAGCAGCATTTCGTCGTTCGACCCGAGATAGATGTGGTTGGCCCCGTGGAGGATCTGCGCGCCCCGCAGGTAGCGCGCGAGCGCGACCGGGGGGCTCGACGGGTCGAGCAGATCCCAGCGATCGACGCACTCGGCAATCCGCCGCCAGTACCGATCGTACGGAAGGTCGAGGATGTCGAGCGGCGCCAGCAGGATCGGGCTCAGGTTCTTGCTGAACCGACCCGGGATCTCATCGGGTAGCTCGACGATGAGAGCGTCCGACCGCTCGGCCAGGGCGCGCAGAGGACCCGTGTTCGCGAGCACGACCTTGGGCACGGCCGGGTCCAGGAACTCGTCGAGCTTCACGGTCTCCTGGGTCTTGCCGCTCCTCGACGCCTCGAGGACCAGCGTGTTGGCCACCGTGGCCTCACTGGGAAGGGCCCACAGATCCTTCGGGTTGTCCGCGACGATCCACTCGATGGACGGATCCTGCCGCTGGTGCCAGCGCTGCGGGAAATGCCAGAACTGCTCGTTGGCCCCGATCCCCACCGTAATGAGGTAGCGAGGCCCCCCGGCCCCGAACCGCTCCGTCACGAACTCCCGGATCGGTGGGGAGACCTCGCGGGCGTAGTGATCCAGGTATTCGAGGATGCCTGTCCGATAGAACGAGAGGAACGGATCGGGCAGAGCGATCCGCGACGCGGCCCTCTCCCATTCCGCGTCCAGTCCGGCCGCGAGGCCGCCGGCATCGGCGAACGCACGGTCGAACGCCGGTCCGGCGGCGCGCACGCGGAATCCCGGCCCCTCACGCACCTCGGGAGCGGCCACCCAGCCGCCGGCGGCCTCCGGATCCCGGGCGGCCTCCGGGCCGGGTGCGGCGCCGGGTCGGTCTGGGGTCGCGCCGACGGCCGGCCGGAACCCTGCCGCGGCCAAGACCTGAGCCACCCGTTCCGGATCCAGCCTGTAGATTTCCGCGAGATCGTCCAGGAAGCGCCGGGTGCCGAGGGCGTCCCCGACTACCGCTTCGAGGTGTCCGGCCGCGCTCTCGCCCAGCAGTCGCCGGAGCACTGACGCCACGCGCTCGAACACGGCCGCGGCCGCCGACTCCGTCGCGTCCGACTCGGTCGGTCCACTACGCACTGCGCTCGACTCGTCGTTCATCTGGAGGCCTGCGAGGTCCGGGTAGAGGTCGCCCGTAGTCTACGCGAGCCCGTTGCCATCCACGAGAGGACGGGTAGCCAGGCGCGACGCCTCCACCGCCCCAAGTCGGATTTCACAGTTTCGGGCCGTGCGCGAAAATTGTTAACTAAGTCACTATGTCACAACTAGTTACGGTAACGTAGCAAGTCTTGACATCGGGTCTTTGGTGCCGCGAGGGTTGGTCGCGTCCCTCACTCCGGGGGGCGTCCCTGGCATCCGGCGAGACATGGAGCGAACGGTCGACATGAGCGCACCGACGAGGTTCCGCCTGGTCCCCGACCCGGCCTCGCTGATGGTGGCCGGGCTGGGCTCCGAAGCGAAGGGCGTGACGGTGGGCACCGGGCCGGCGGAGGAACTGGAGCTGACCGTGTCGGCGGGAGTGTCGCTCCTGTCTGCCCGGCCGGGCGCGCTCCCGGTCCTCGAACCAGTGGACCACCTACCCACCGAGTCTCGTGGATATGTGGTCGAACCGGTGGCGGGGGCGCTGCCAGCGCGGATGCTGTTCTTGACCGCGGGAGGAGCTCGGCGGCCGCGTGTGAATGGTCATCCGGCCCCCGAGCTGACGCTCCTCGCCCCGGGGGACGAGGTTCAGCTCGAGCACGGCGTGGTCCTGCACGTCACGCTCTACCACGAGAATCCGGTGGGCCCCGTCGAGAGCGACCGACTCGGACAGGAGTGTCCGCTCTGCCGCGTGGCGTTCGAGGACGGGGATCTGGCGTACGTGTGCCCGACCTGCGGCACGGCCGTCCACTTCCTCTCGCGCCCCGAGGGCGACGAGGAGCCGCTCGAGTGCGTCCGGCTGCTCTCGGCCTGTCCGGTCTGCGAGGGCGGCGTGGTCCTGGAAGCCGGCTACTCCCACCAGAAGTGGTCATGAGCGCCCCGGCGCCCCGGCCCCCGCGCACCGCCCGCATGCCCGACTTCATCGGCGGGGCTACGGATCCGGACGGGGTGTTGGCCGCGCTCCGCCTGGCCGTGTTCGGTGTCGGCTCCGTGGGGCGCAACATCGCCATTCACCTGGCCAGGCTGATGCCGCGCGAGCTCATCCTGGTGGACCCCGGCCACTACAAAGACGAGTCGCTCCTCACGCAGCCCATCGCTCCGGTAGACGTGGGTCAGCCCAAGGCAACCAATACCGGCGCCCTCTGCCGGGAGATCTCTCCGGCGACCGAGGTCATCTCGTTCCAGGCCGGCCTCCAGGACGTGGACCGCGCCATCCTCGCGGACTGCGACTACGTCTTCCTTTCCACGGACAACCTGCTGGCAGAGGTGGAGGCGGCGCGCGTGGCGACGGCCCTCGGACGGCCGCTGATCCAGGCCAGCGTCCACGGCGACTCGCTGACGGCGCAGGTCCGCGTGTTCACCAACCGCGACGGCGAGGGGAGCTGCCTGCTGTGCGCGTTCGGGAGTGACGAATGGCGTCATCTCGACGTGCAGACGCGGTTCCGCTGCACGCCGGCGGAGCCGGTGGGGACCGGGGCCCACGTGGTCGGACCCGCCACCTTCTCGGTCAGCCCCCTGTGTGCGATGGCTGCGGACATGGCCGTGCTCCAGATGCTGCGCATGACCCTCGGGCTGGGCGGCAGCGTCGGCGATTCGCTGGTCGAGTACAACGCCTACGGATCGAGGACCGTGGTCTCCGGCCTTCGGAGGAACCCCGACTGCCCGGCCGACCACGTGGTGTGGCACGTCATGGACGCGCCGAGGGCGCTCGATGAATGCTCGCTCGCGGAGCTCGCGCGGTCGGCGGGCGTCGCACCCGAGCGGCAAGCGCGGGCGGCCGTGACGGTCGGGGCGCCCTCGGGGACACAGCGCTACTTCGCGTCCGCGCTCTGCCGGTGTGGGAATCCCGAGTCCGTGTCACGCTTCGCCGCCGGAGACCCGCGCCCCACGGTCTGCAGCGCCTGCGGAGGCGTCGCGACGCCCAACCGCTTCGAGTCCTACGACCCGGTGCCGCTCGAGGTCGTGCACGCCGTGGCCGAGCGGCCGCTTGCCGGGATCGTCGACACTCCGGCCACCTGGGTGCTCGTCAGGGACGGAGACCGGGCGACGATGTTCCGCGACCCCGCGTCCCGTGGCCCGACCGATGATGCCGATGATTGAGCGAACCGAGCCCCGAGGCGGGCTTCGCCACCTGAGCACGGCTCCGCTGCCCGCGGCGCTCGAACGGGCGCTCGCCGACGCCATGCGGGGAGCAGAGGGCACGCCCACCTGGAAGCGGCGCAAGCGGGCGGAAGCACGCGACCTGCTGGCGCTCGGCCACGTGGCCCCGCCGGGACGGCTCACCGTGCTGCAGCTCGACGTCCGCCAGGCGCTCAGGGCGGTCCTGCGAATGGACGTACCCGTCGCCCGCATGCCGCCCGACGCCGACTCGTTGGTGGTGGAGCGCGGGGTCACGCTGGGCGTGATCTACCCGGAGGAGACGCTCTCGAAGCCCCTCCCGGGCGCAGCGTTCGTGCAGATCCTCGCACCCTCCGACGTGTGGAGCGCCAACGTGGCTGTCGGACCCGTGCAGGCCCTCTGCCTGGGGGCGTCCCTCCCGCGGGCGATTCCGGTCAAGGAGATCGTGCTCATGTCGTGGGGCGCGCTCTCGATGCAGTCCACGATGATCGATCCGTCCGATCCCGCCGGCGTTCTGAACATCGAGGCCGCCCGTTGGTGGCACGCCAACCGCGAGCGGATCCCGCTCACGCGGACCCCCTTCCTCCGGGCGGAGGAGGGCTGACGATGCCGCAGACGAGGGTGGGCAGGGCGGGAACCCCGCGCGACGTCGGGGGCCGGATCGCCCCCGATCCAGAGACGATCGCGTCCGAGCTGACCGAAGCCGGGCTCTCCATCACGCAGGACCGCGGCTGGGTCACCGTCGTGGATGAGCGGCGGAGCCCGCCGGACGAGCTCTCGGGCGGCACGCCGGAAGAGCTCCCACTCAACACGCCGGGACTCTGGCGACTCGCGGACGGCCCCGGGGCCTCGGGTGCCCGGCGGATATTCGAGGTCCACGCGTCCGGAGTCGGGCGGGTCGGGACGGGCAGGGCGGGGGATTCCGGCTCGGGCGCGTGGATGGACCTCGCGTGCCTCGACCCCACGTGGATCGAGGTCCTGCGCTGGGCGATCGCCACTTCGGACCCCAGGGGAGGGGCCGGGGACTGGAAGCCTCCAATCCCCTCGGAGATCGAGCGATTCGCGCCCCGCGACCGGCTCACCCTTCGGATCGGCAGCGAGCTCCGCCAGGGAAGGGTGGTTCGGGACGAGGGCCGGCTCGCCCTCGATTTCCCGGTGTGCTCCGTACCGGGCGGTCTATCCGTCGCTCGCCGGGAATGGCTCGCCACCGCCCTGCGGGATGGGCGGAGCACGTGGCGCATGGTACGGCTCGGCACCGATGACCGCGGCCAGACTCGGGCGGTCGTCGACCTCACGGGCGCCCCCCACCACGCCCTCGCACACCTCTGCACGCTCGCACTCGACGCTCTGCGCTGGGTGGTCGAGTGGATCGTTCCCATCGCGGCCTTCATCGCGGACGCCTCGAACGAGAGCCGCATTCTCGAGGCCGCGCCCACCAGGGCTGCGCTCGCCTGTGCGAGCCTCCCATAACACGAGGAACAACGCGATGTACGACGACACCTCCAACGTAGGACTGCTGGACCCCCCGGCCGGTGGCGGCTTCAGCTTCGAAGTCACCGACGTCACGGGAACCCACACCGTGGTGGCATCCGACGTAGCGCCGACGATTCCCGCCGGATCGGTGGCCGCCGCGCTCGCGGAGCGCATGTCGCTTCCGTCCAACGTTCCCTGGACCCTCCGGGACGACTCCTCGGCCGTGTTCCTGGACGAGGACGTCCCGATCGGCGATCAGATCGCCGATCAGGCGCACGTCACGATCACGCCCAAGACCCATCTGGGCTGAGGCGGGCGGGCACGTGGTTGGACGAGGCCGGCCGGACCCGCAGGGCGAGTGGCAGCTCGCCCTCGCCCTGCGGACCGAGCTCGAAGGACCCACGGTGAGGGTCGAGGCCGTCACCGCCGCCGACCTCTCGGAGGCCGTGAGCGAGTCCTGGCTGGAAGGGTACCTGCGGTCCGGAATCCACACCGGGCGGCCGGAGGACCTGACGGTGCGAGTGCGTCCGACCGTGGAAGGCGGCGACGTGGAGCTGGGCGCGTACCTGCTGGAGACCGTGGACGCCGGGGGCCGGAGACACGAGCGCGCCTTCTCGCTTCACAGCCTCGGCCACGTTGCCGATAGGGCCGCCCAGGAGCTCCGGGAAGCCGGGGTGCTCTCCGAGGGCGCCCTCTACTACTACGATCTGGAGCCACGCCGTCGGCCGGTATCGAACGGGGACGCCCCACCCCGGAGCGAGCCCGCGCCGTCAGGACTCGCGGCGCCCCTGTTCAAGATGGAGGCCCGGCGGCGGCCGCTGACGCTGATGCCGGTCCGTCTGGGCGAGCTCATGGATCGGACCGTGCGGACCGCCGGGGCCCCGCCCGCCCATCCCGGCGGGTTCCATCCGGTCTTCTACACCGAGGCGGCTGCGGCCCGTGCGGAGGCCTTTTCGCGCAAGGGAGAGTCGGCCCATCCGCCCGAGGAGTCCGGCGGCGTGCTGGTAGGGCCGCTCTGCGCCTGTCCGGACACGGGTGAGCTCTTTACCGTGGTCTCCGAGGTCTTCGAGGCTACCGACGCCCAGCGCTCCGAGTTTTCGCTCGCCTACTCGGGGCGCACGTGGTCTCGAATCCAGCGCATCGTGCGCGCCCTCCGGTCGCAGCCCAGCACGGCTTCCTACCGGATCCTCGGGCAGTGCCACGGGCACAACTTCCTCCCCGCCGACGGCGCTCCGCCCTGCGAGACCTGCCATCGACTGGAGGAGTGCAGCCGGACGTCCGTGTTCGTATCGAGCCACGACCTCACGTGGAGTCGGGCCGTGTTTGCCGGGCAGCCGTGGAAACTCTGCCAGATCCATGGCCTGAACGCGCGCGGGGAACGCGTCGAGGGGCTCTTCGGGCTCCGCGACGCGCGGCTCCTACGGCGCGACTACCACGTGATTCCCGACTTCGACCCCAAGGAGTGGGCCGCGCCCCGGCCCGCTCGGGCGAGTCACTGAGACCGACCCCGACCCGGCCCCTTTGCCGGATGAGGAAGAGAGATGGTGTTTCCAAAGAAGATTCCCGAGCTGCGGGCCATGCTGGCGGACGACGACGTTCCGCTTGCCCACCGCACACAGTTCCTCGTCCACGTCTGCATGGAGGACGCCGAGGTTGGGCAGCAGGTTCTGGAGTCCCTGGTCCGCGACGCGAAGAGCCCGCAGACGATCTCCGCGCTGAAGGAGAAGAAGACCCGGGAGTTGAGCGCTCTGCTCAAGGAGATGCGAGAAGGGCCGCTCCGGTATGGCACGTTCATCTCCATGTTGACCGAGCCCGGGCTGACGACTCGCGCTCGCGTCATCCTCGAGGACAGCTCGACCGCCTTCGTATTGGTACCGGACGCCAAGCTGGCCGGGACGCTCAGACTCGGGGATACGGTCGTCCTGGAAGGGCAGGGCAGGGCCGTGCTGTTTCAGGATACGGCGCTCCCCGAGGTTGGGGAGGAGGGTCGCTTCGAGCGGCGGATCGACGACGCCCGAGTCGCCGTGACGGTACGCGAGCACGAGGCGCGGGTCATGTACCTGTCTTCGTCCCTCATGGACCAGGTCGACGCGGGCCAGGTACAGCCCGGTTCCAAGCTCCTCGTCTGTCCCAAGCGGCAGCTGGCGTACGGCGTCATCCCGGACGGTGAGGGATTCTCGCATTACCGGTTCCTCTGCACCGACCCGGTTCCGGACGTCGTGCTGGAGCGGGACGTGGGATCGCCCCCCGCCTATGTGGGGGAGCTCCTGGAGTTTGCCGAACTGCACATGACCGCGCCCGACCTTGCCCGCGAGTACAACCTGAGGAGCTGCGCGACCAAGCTACTGTCCGGTGTGTCGGGCTCCGGCAAGACGTTCAGCCTCCTCGCCTTCTGGAACGCGCTCTATGAGCTGATGTCGGAGGTCACTGGCGTGCCCGTCGACGAGCTGCCTCCTCGGGTGCTTCGCATGCGGACATCGGAGATTCTGAGCAAGTGGCTCGGCGTGGCGGAGCAGAACCTCGACCGGTTCTTCGACGAGGCTGAGGAGATTGCTGCGAAGCCGTTCGTTGCCCCCGACGGCGCGTCCCATCTCCTGCCGGTCCTGGTCGTTCTCGAGGAGGTCGACGGGTTCGCCCGCACCCGCGGTAGCGAGCCCATTCTCGACCGGATCCTGACGACCGTCCTCCGCCGACTGGACGGCAGCAACCCCGACCTGGCCGACAAGCTCATCTTCTTCGTCGCGACCACCAACGTGGCGGGCCAGGTGGACCCGGCGTTCCTTCGGCGGGTTGGTGGGACCGTCGAGTCGTTCGGCAGGCTCGGGCGAGGCGATTTCACGGCGATCGCCGAGAAACACCTGGAGCGCGTGCCGCTGCGGGGCCCCGACGGGACGAAGGGCGACCAGGCCCTGGCCGAGGTCCTCTCCGGGGTCACGGGGTGGCTGTTCGGCGAGAAGGACGGCGAGCCCGGGCAGGTCGAGCTCCATTTCACCGGCGCCGCCGCGGCCGAGCGCCGGTACCGCCGCGACTTCCTCACGGCAAGCATCGTGGACCGGGCCGTTCAGGACGCGGCCGCGCGCACGTGCGGCGGGGTGCATCGCGGCCAGGGCGAGCCAGGCGTCACGCTCGGCACGCTCCTGGACGCATTCGACCGCCAGATCCGCGCTGTCGTCGACCAGCTCCATCCGCAGAACGCCGGCCAGTACCTGGATCTTCCCGACGGAGTCACCGTCGGCACCGTCCGGAGGGTTCCCCAACCGAGCGTCCAATCCCACCACCTCGAGCGGGTCGCCTGAACGCCGCGGCACCCGGGGTCCAACAGCCACGCACGCGAAGCAGGAGAAGACGATGGAAGAGCGCAGAATCAGGCGTCCGGAGCGGGAGGAGGCCGGTCCTTCCGGCATGGGAGGGATCTTCGACGCCGCGGGAGGCGGCGCGGTGACCGTGATGAACGGCCCCTATGCGGAGTCGCTCCCGGTCGGCGGCATGACCGTGGGCGGCATCCGCGCGCGCTACCACGACCGGTTCGACATCGACCCCGCGAGTCTAGCCGTGTTGGACGGCGAGATCGTCGACGAGTCGACGGTGGTGGGGACCGGCCAGCTCCTGCGGTTCTCGCGGCGGGCCGGAGAAAAGGGCGCCACCGGGGCGGCCGCAAAGAAGCCCGCAGCGCGGTCGTCCAAGGGGAAGCGTGCGGCTGCCACGGCTGCCACGGCTGCCACGGCTGCCGAGGCGCCGAAGCCGGGGTTCCGGGCCGAGATCGTCGGGGACAGCGTCCGGGTGACCACGCCCGAGGGCGAGCTCAAAGTACTGCCGCTGGGCCAGGTGCTGGACCGGCTCCGCCCCTCGCTCATGACCACTGGCGACGCGGTCCTCGCGGACGGGGTGAAAGCGGTCCTCTCCAACGGCAAAGCCACCATCTGGGTGCACCAGACGCCCCCCGGGGTCCACAACCTCCGGTGGATCGCCGAGGACTCGGAGGCACCCTACGGCCCGGCCGCCAAGTACCGAGAGGTCAAGGTGGCGCTTCCGTACGTGCTGGTTCTGGTGGTGTTCTGCCGTGACCCGCGGGGAGGGCTGCAGCTCCGCCACCGAAACGAGTGCTTCTTTCGGAACGAGCCGCTGAGAACCCTGGACGACCAGCTCCTGTTTCCGGCGCTCCTGAACTGCTCCAAGCACGCCGATCCCAACGGCCGGCCGCTCTCCTGGATCTGCACCCAGCACGTGAACCTCGCGTCGCTTCAGCGCGAGCCCAACGAGAATCGGAGGATGCGCCGGGGCACTGAGGCGCTCCTGCACTGCCTCTTCGATACCGCGTTCAACTACTCCAGCGATCATCACGAGGGTTCGAGCTGGTTCACGGCGTCCCGGGAGCTCGACGCGCGTATCTCGACGGTCGAGTCGTGGGAGGAGGCCACCGCGGACGATCCGCTCTTCGCGACCCGAATCTCATGGCATCCCACCGGTCATACGGTCGCAGGGATGGCCGAGCGGATCTTCAAGAACCTGGGGGGGCGGCCGGCGGGCGCCGAGACCGTGACGGACGTGGCGCGGGTGGCATGCAACCACGGCGGCACACGTCCCAAAGCAGTCGACTTCTCCGCCCTCGAGTTGGAGCTCTTCCTATGAGGCACGTGGACGAGCGGCTCACGATGCCACTCTACGTCAAGAGCGATCCCGACATGGAGTGGCCCGAGGAGCACCCGTCGTTCTACCTCCTGACGGGGAACGGCCTCTTCATCTGCCGGAACCACGAGTTCTTCCAGAGTTGCGTGCCGGCCCGGAGCTGGCCCGGCGAGCTCGCGCTTCAGGGAAAATCGCTCACGCTCCGTTATCCCAGGATCCCGGCCGGTGAGATGGAGCGCATCGTCGGCTTCTTCTCCCGGATCGGCGACCTGTACGGGTCGGAGGCCGCCGTGCTCCTCCTGTGGGACCGCGAGCGCGGCCGCATGACCGCCCACGCGCCCGCTCAAGAGGCGGGCGTGTCCGAGGGCTGGACCGGCCACCGTTACCCAATCGACGTGCGCTACGAGCAGCCACTCGATCTGCCGGCGCACCTGACGGTGGTGGGGAGCGTCCACAGTCACGTCGAGGGCGCCGCCTACGCGTCCAGCACGGACAAGCAGGACGAGGTGCACCGTGCGGGTCTCCACGTCGTGGTCGGCCGCATCTCGCGCGAGCCGCCGGAATTCCACTGCGAGGTCGTGGTGGATGGCACCCGCTTCGAGGTCGAGCCGGGCGCCGTGATCGACGGCTATCGGTCCCGGAGCGATGCCTTTCCGAGCGAGTGGATCGAGCGGGTGCGCGTTGAGGTGAACCGGCCGTACGCCTCGGAGGGATGGACTAGCGGCGCTTACGACAACGGCGCCGGTACCGACGAGCCGAGCATCGAGTACGAGTCGTACGAGGACCGGAGGTGGTCGTGAGCCGCGTGCCCGCGCTCGATCGCCACGTCCAGCTCGTCCCGCACGTTCCGCCGGGCACCACCATAAAGCTCATCGGGCTCGGGGGCGTAGGCAGCATCGTCGCGCGCTACCTGACGCTGTTCCTCCGCTCGGTCGACGAGGACGTGCGGCTGGTCCTGGTCGACGGCGACGCCTACGAGGCCGATAACGCTGGACGGGTGGCCTTCGAGCGCCACGGCAACAAGGCGGACGTGACGCGCGAGGCGTTGCTCCCCATGGTCGGTGAGTCGCGCGTCGCGCTCAGCGCGGTCGGCGAGTACGTGACGACGGACAACGTGGCTCGGCTGGTCCGGGAGGGGGACATCGTCGTGCTCGCGGTGGACAACCACGCGACCAGGAAGCTCGTGAGCCATCACTGCGAGTCGGCCCTCTCCGACTGCTGCCTCCTCTCAGGGGGCAACGACGGCGTGGAGGAGCTGGCCGACGGCCGGGTCCTCCGGGGCACCTACGGCAACTGTCAGGTCTACGTGAGGCGGGCCGGGAACGACGAGACCGCGCCCCTCACGCACCTCCATCCCGAGATCGCGGAACCGGAGGACGAGATCCCCGGCGGTCCGGACTGCGCGGAGCTGGCTGCGTCGGTGCCTCAGATCCTGTTCGCGAATCTCATGGTCGCGAGCGCAATCCTGAACGCCCTGTTCCTCCACCTGAGCGGCGCGCTCCATTACGACGAGGTCTGCTTCGACCTCGCCGACGCCCTCATGCAGCCCCTGCGATAGCCTGCCGGGCCTTCCGGTCTGCGTTCCATCCCGGAGCGCATGCCCGCTCCCAAGCTGGCAAGTCGTCGCCCTTCCCAGGCCGCCAGCCGCCGTTCCCGACCAAGCCGCCGTCTTCCTCTTGCTTTTCAAGAGGAGGGATGCTCTCTTCTCTCTGTAATCAAGAGAAGCAGGGGACCGGAGCACCGGGGGCCGACGTGGGACGACAGAAGGCGGACATGATACGCGGAACGCTCGACATGCTGATCCTCAAGGTGATCTCGCTGGATCCGATGCACGGGTGGGGGATCAGCGAGCGCATCCAGAGCATGTCGGACGACGCGCTGCTCGTGAATCAGGGATCGCTGTACGCGTCCCTGCACCGTCTCACCCGCGAGGGCTGGATCCGCTCGTATTGGAGCACGACCGAGAACAACCGGCGCGCCCGCTACTACGCGCTCACGCCGGCCGGCGAGCGGCAGCTCGGTGTCGAGCACGAGCACTGGACCCGCCTGGCTTCGGCGGTTCACGGCATCATGAGCGCAGGCTGAGGAGGTGCGGATGCGCTGGCTCGACAATGTGCTGTTCCGGATTCGTGCACTCGTCACCCGTCGCTCGATGGAGCGGGAGCTCGACGAGGAGCTGGCCTTCCACATCGAGCGGGAGACCGAGAAACTGATCAGGACCGGCCTTCCCCCGGGCGAGGCCCGCCGGCGCGCCGTGATCGCGTTCGGTGGGGTGGAGCAGATGCGTGAGCAGGTGCGCGGCACCTGGGGGATCGGGCTCGTGCGCGACCTGCAAGGTGATCTTCGGTTCGCGCTTCGGCAGCTCCGGCGCCGGCCGGCGTTCTCCTTCCTGGCCGTGGCGACGCTTGCTCTCGGGATCGGAGGGGCCGTGGCGTTGCTGAGCGTGGTGAACACGTTGCTCGTCCGGCCCCTCCCGTTCCAGGACGAGGACCGCCTGGTTACGTTCTGGGCCGACTACAACTGGCGCGGGGTCGAGTTCGACCTCGCCAAGGAGGTGGCCGGAGCGTACGAGAGTCTCGCGGCGTTCTCGACCGATGACTGGTCGATGAGGGTTGGAGACCGCACGACCGTGCTGCTGTCCGCGGTGACGTCCGCCGAGATCTTCGACGTCCTGGGGGCCAGCCCGCTGATGGGCCGCACGTTCGAGCCAGGGGACGACCGGCCGGGCGCAGAGCCCGTGATCGTGCTCAGCCACGACCTGTGGCGGCGCGAGTTCGGCGCCGACCCTGGGGTGCTCGGGACCCGGATTGGACTGGACGGCGCCACGGTGACGGTTGTCGGCGTCATGCCGGAGGGCTTCTACTTCCCGAATCCCGAGACCGAGGCCTGGCGGCCGCTCGATCTGGATCCCGCGACGGCGCAGTACCAGAACAACGGCTGGCTGGTTCTGGTCGGACGGACTCGACCGGACGCCACCCCCGAGTTCGTGGCGCAGGATCTGGAGCTGATCACCAGCGCGCTCGGCGAGCGCTTCAACTATCCCGAGGCCTGGGACAAGACCAAGGGCGCCTACGTGGTGCCCCTCCGGGACTACCTGTTGGGCGACGTGCGTACGCCGCTGCTGTTCCTGTTGGGAGCCGTGGGTCTGCTGCTGCTGATGGCGTGCACCAACGTGACCGCGCTCCTGGTGACCCGGACCGCCGACCGGAGCGGTGAGATGGCGGTTCGGGCGGCGCTCGGGGCGGGCCGACTCCGGCTGGGCCGGCAACTGGTGACGGAGTCGGTGGTCCTGGGCGCGCTGGCCGGGGTGGTTGGCGCGGGGCTCGCGGTCGCGCTGTTCGACGTTCTGACCAGCATGCTGCCGCTGGACGGAGGGTTCGACCGCACGTTGTCCCTGGAGCTCCCGGCGTTGCTGTTCGGCATCGGGCTGGCCGTAGGTGTCGGCACGCTCGTATCCGTCCTGCCGGTCCGCGGTCTCCTCCGGGGGGACATCGGTGGTGAGCTCACCGGGGAGCGGACGGGTGCGGGAGTGGCGCGGGGTCGGAATCGACTGCAGGGAGCGCTGGTGCTCTCCGAAGCGCTCCTGGCCGTCATGCTGGTGAGCGGTGCCGCGCTCCTGGTGCGAAGCGTATCCCACCTGAGGAGCCTCGATCCGGGTCTCGATCCCCAGGGCGTCTTGACGATGGAGCTGGTGGCTAGCTCCAGCGAGCTCGGCCTGGAAGGCGGGAGCGCCTTCATCACCTCCCTCTTGGACGAGCTGTCCGCGCTCCCAGGCGTGCGGACGGCCGCCGTGACCAACCGGCTGCCAGTGGGTGAGGACGGGTGGCAGGGTGGCGTTGGCATCGAAGGTCGGCCCGACCTCGAAGGGGCGTCGCGACCGGGCAGTTACTATCGGACCGCCTCCCTGGACTACTTCGAGACCATGGGGATGAGGGTGGTGCGCGGAAGGCCGTTTCAAGCGGGCGACGTGTCCGGTGCGCTCGAGGTCGCGATCGTCAACGAGACGTTCGCGGAGCGCATCTGGCCCGGCGAGGACCCGATCGGGAAGCGCTTCAGCTCGGGCTTCGACACGAGCGACTTGATCACCGTGGTCGGCGTGCTGCGTGACCATCGGGTGGCCGGGTTGGTGGGGGAGATGCCCATGGTGTTCTACCGGCCGCACGCCCAGCGCACCGACCCCGTGAACGGGAACCGTCTGGTCATCAAAGCCGACGTCGCTCCGCTCTCGCTCGTGGGACCCGTCCGATCGATCGTCCGGAGGCTCGACAATCGGGTGCCCCTGGGCGGTATCCGGACCATGGACCAGATCATGGACACCGCCATGGTCGAGCCTCTTAGAATGAGGTTCTTCCTGTCATTGTTTGGACTGCTCGGTCTGCTGCTCGGGACCGTGGGCGTGTACGGCGTGGTGTCCTATTCGGTGTCGCGCCGGCGAACGGAGTATGGAGTGAGGCTGGCGCTCGGCGCCCAGCCCGGAACGCTCCTGCGGGCCGTCATGGGCCGTAGCGTCTTGCCAGTGGCCGTCGGTGCGGCAGGCGGGATACTCGCCGCGCTCGCGCTGTCGCGGTTCCTGGAGAGCTTCCTGTTTGGCGTGGCTCCCACGGATCCCACGAGCTTCGCGGTCGCCGCCCTTATCCTGGTAGCGGCTGGCACGGTCGCGGCGTTGATCCCAGCGCGCCGGGCCGCGATCACCAATCCGGTGGACGCGCTCCGGGCGGAGTAGGCGAACCACGCCGGAGAGTGGGCTGGAAGGTCTACGAGTACAACCGCCGGTAGAACAGGCTGATGTCGCCCGTTCAGAAGCGCCGGCGGTTGGTCCTGAGTACGTTGCGCCCGTAGGTCAGCAGGCGCGATCCGTTAGAGCCCATTGACGTGGGTAGCGGAGCTTCCCATCCGTATTTCGATCAGACCTCGTTGTCGGGGGCAGCGCAGCGTCGTTGACCTCGGCACGACGGCAGTCCTCACCTGCACGGCCTTGGCTGTCCTGACGGGCGGCTGCGCCGAGCCGCGGAACAGCTTGGCTACCGTGGTCGACAGCGCCGGTGCAGCGATCGTCTCGAATTTGCCCGGAAGCCTCGAGGGGACGGCCAGGTGGTCCTTGTCTACCGACCCGGTGCTCGACATCGGTGGCGGTTCCGATCCCCACGTGCCGCTGTATCGCGTGACGGCCGTCACGCCCCTCAGATCGGGTCGCGTCGCCGTCGGAATGACTACGCCGCCCCAGGCGTTCGTATTCGACGAAGACGGAGTGCTCTTTGGCACGCTGGGTCGCGACGGAGAAGGTCCGGGCGAGTTCTCGAGCGTCGGCTCGGTCGTGTTTCTGGAGCCCGACTCGCTCGCCGTGTGGGATCCCGACCGCCGTCGAGTGTCGGTTTTCACCGAGAGTGGCACCTTCCAAAGAGAAGTAGACCTCGGCGTTCTGGCGCCGATGTCGTCCCGCGCGTCGTCGAACACCCAGTCCGCGAGTGGTTTCACTCACCTCGTTCCGTCACTCCCTGGTTCCGTGGTGTTGTTCGGCGAGGCGGTCCTGGGGCCCGCCTCGGACCAAGCCATCTCCCGACACGAGATGCCGGCGCATCGGATCGACGTCAGCGGTCGGCTCCTCGCCACCTACGGCAGCTTCCCGGGGCTGCAGACCAGTCCTGGCCTCGTTGCGCCCTTCGGCGCTCGCACCCATGCGGCAGGCGGGCGCGTACTGGTCGTAGGCACATCAGAAGTGCCGGAGTATCGCGTGTACTCCCCGGATGGCAGACTCAGCCGCATCGTCCGGTGGCCTGATACCGACAGGACCGTTCGGGGCGACTACCTGTCACGGTGGCTGGCGATGGTCCGTGACGAGGATCCACCCGTTGCTGCGTACATCGAGGCGGCTCCACGAGCTGAGCGGGTCCCGGCGTACGACGACCTACTGACGTCAGATCGAGGAGATGTCCTGGTAGCCGAGTATCCCGGACCGCTCGGAATCATGCCCCTTCGCCGGGCCGACCCGGCACCGGAAGCGTTCAAGCCCCAGTTGCGGATGCCGGCTCGCCGCTGGCTCGTCTTCGATTCGCTTGGCACCGCGAAAGCATCACTGGACACGCCGGTGGGATTTGAACCCTACGCCCTTCAGGAAGAGATCCTCTGGGGCGTCTACACCGATGAACTCGACGTGGAAGCGGTACGTGCCTACAGGGTCACCAGGTAGCTTTGCCGCCGAATGCGCTCCAAACTCGATGCCATGCAGTCATGAGGTCGATCCGGGAGCAGCGATGAAGCACCTGATGACATGTCTGCCCTTGGTTCGGACCTCGACAGCGATGGCCGTCTGTACGCTGGCGTCATGCATGGCCTACCGCCCGAGCGTGCTCTGCCAGGAGATCGTCGGGGGCAATCTCGAACGCGCGGTCGAGCTCATCGAGCGAGGCGCGGATGTAAACGCGAGCCGTGGATGTGCTCTGACTGCAGCAGCATCGAGAGGTGAGTTACAGCTCGCGGAGCTGCTCCTCGACCATGGAGCGAGTCCCAATCGTACGGTTTCCGGAGATTTGGCCGTGATCATGGGAGGGTCCACCCCGCTCGTGTCGGCCATTCAGTCTCGCGACGTCCGGATGGTCCGTCTGCTTCTGGACCGAGGCGCGAGCGCGGTAGACGACCTCGAAGCGTTCCAGATCGTGATCAACTTCAGCGACATGGAGATGGCAAGCCTGCTTCTCAGCCACGGGGCAGACCCCAACCTCACGTACGGGGCGGATGGACCGGCATACGCGATCGTGTACACCACGGAAGGCAATAGGAGGGAGGGTCGGCAGGTCGAGGTACCTCGAGCCGACCTTGCGCCCGATAGGATTGGTGACACTGCCAGGCGCTGGCAGTGCGACATCAGCGACGCGTCGAGCTTGCTGCATGAAGCAGTGGGCCCAGGGGGTGTGGGAAGCCGGGAGGACCGCAATCAGATCGTGCGACTCCTGCTGGAACGAGGCGCTGATCCCAACGTCATGACACCACGAAATGGCACGACGCCTTTGATGCGCGCAGCGTCACTACAGAACCACGAAGCAATCGTGATGCTGATGGACGCCGGAGCGGACGTGCAGGCGGTGGATCGATGTGCGCGGACTGCGATGGACTACGTAGACGTGTATCCCGAGCGTGCTGCGGGGGCCCCTCAATCCCGAGCGCTACTGGATGGGCGACAGTAATTGGGCGGGAGATCCTGCCGGATCTTGCATCGAGCCTGACCCGCAGCCGTCGGCCACCGTTACAGTGTAGGCCCTCGTTGCAGGATCGTCGTGATCGCGTACGTTGGCGTGCGCCCAAGCTTGAAACCTCCTGCCTGGTTGCCCTCCCCGTTCGGTAGCGGTCGCAAGTGGGTCTCACTCCCTCGCGATCGTCCGCACCGAGCCCGGAGGCCATTCGCGCCTACGCATGTGTCCACTGAAGCGGAGAAGTGTGATGAGTTCGATGGGAGAGTCGGCGGCCAAGTTCTTCGATGCTTGTGAGACCGGCCGAGGATGGGACGCCTGCCAGCACTACTGTCACCCCGACGCCACGTTCTCGGCCCAAGCGGGAGCTCTCGAGGGCGTCGACACCGTCGAGGCCTACACCGAGTGGATGAAGGGGATTTTCACGCCCGTACCCGACGCCGACTACGAACTACGTTCCTTTGCCGTGGACGAGGGTCGGAGCAACGTATCGGCGTACGCAGTCTTCACTGGCACGCACACTGGGGACGGTGGACCTGTGCCGCCGACCGGGAAGAGGGTCTCGGCGGATTACGTGTACGTGATGCAGTTCGACGGCGACCGAATCCGTCACATGACCAAGATCTGGAACGACGCCGCCAGCCTGAAGCAGCTCGGCTGGATGTAGGATGCGCCTGACCGGGCCGCACGTGCTGGGGTTGCACCTACCCAGGTAAGGAGAGAGCCCGCTGCACGGCGCCCGCGCGAGCCGTTAGCCCGATCACCGTGATGCGATACGTTATCCTCGTCATCTCGACCACCGTTTTGGTTGCATCGGGCTGTCGAGATTCCGGGACCAGCAGTCCGCCCATCGAGGCGGACCTCGCGCTCGTGGGCGTCGACGTGCTGGACGTCTCCGAGGGCCGACTGCTCGAGAACCGCACGATCCTGATCCTGGGGACGAGGATCTCGGCCATGGGCTCTCGGGACTCGCTGAGCGTGCCCTCGGGCACCGCCCGGTTGGATGGGGTGGACGGGAAGGTGGTGACACCTGGGCTCATCGATGCGCACATCCACTTGCGGGACGCGGATACCACGGCGCTGCTGGACTACCTTGCTGCCGGTGTCACCACGGCGCGTGAGATGAACGGAAGGCCGTTCCTCCTGGAGTGGCGCGATCGGATCGACGCCGGCGAGCTCATTGGGCCCACCCTCCGAGTCGCGGCGCCCACACTCGCGAACTTCAGCTCGCCCAGGGAGGGATACCCTACCCCGGAGTCCCGGTCCGAAGCCAACGCCGTGGTCTCGAGCTTTCGAGCCACAGGATACGACTGGATCAAGGTCTATTCGTTCCTCGGGAGCGACCCGTTCCTCGGCGTGATGGAGGAAGCCAACCGCCTGGCGGTGCCGGTAGCTGGCCACGTTCCGATCGAAGCCGGGCTGCGCGTTACGATGTCTTCCGGGATTGGTTCAATCGAGCACCTCACGGAGTACGTCAGCTCGAGCCTCCTGCCAGAGTCCAGAGACCTCGATGAGGAGGATTTCAGATCGGTATTCGGCGCGGGCGAGGTGAACTGGGCCGCGGTCGACTCCCTCGTGGACGCGACTGTAGCAGCCGGCACCTGGAACGTGCCTACGCTGGTGTGGTTCGACAGGAATCTCCCCGTGCCGATGGCGGAGGCTGCCTGGGCGGATCCCGGCCTGCGGACCCAGGGTGAGACCAACCGTCGGGAGATCGTGCGACGCCTACACTCGGCGGGGGCCCTGCTTGCAGTCGGCACGGACTCGGATGCCGGAGGGGACCTTCCGGCCTCGGCCTTTCATGACGAAATGGCCGCCCTCGTCGAAGCGGGACTGAGGCCCCTCGACGTGATCCGCCTCGCGACGGTCGGCGGCGCGGCCCTCCTCGGCATGCTGGACGACGTAGGTACGCTGTCCGCAGGCAAGCGCGCGGATCTTCTGATCCTGCCGTGCAATCCGCTGGACGACCTCGGATGCGTACGACGATCGGAGGCGGTCGTCGCCCGAGGCCGATTGGTGACCCGTCCCTCAGGGAGCGGAATGCATTGAGACGGTGGAACTCGGCAATCCTGGGGCTGACGGCTTCGCTCTCGGCGTCGCTACAGGTCGGGGCGTGTGCTCCGCGGCCGCCCGAATCCGGAAAGACCGATAGCGGCATCTATTTCGAGGTGGAAGGGCGGGGGCCCCCGGTGGTCCTCGTGCATGGGTTCAGCCTCGACCGACGCATGTGGGCCAGTGAGGTGGCCGCGCTCCGGTCCGACCATCGGGTGGCGCGATACGACCTGCGTGGGCACGGGCGCTCCGATCCGTGGACCGTGCCGTTTTCACCGGTCCAGGACCTGGTCGACGTGCTCGACGCGATTGGATTCGAGCGATCCGTCATTGTCGGCCTGTCCGCAGGGAGCGAGTTGGCGATCGACTTCGCGCTCGAACACCCGGATCGCCTATCGCACATGGTCCTGGCCTCTCCGGGCCTCGGTGGCTATCAGCCGGTCGGCTCGTTCGAGTGGATGGCGCCCGTAATGGCCGAACTCCAGTCAGGAAACCCGGAAGGAGCGATGCGCGCCTGGACCGAAACACCGTTGATGACCGTCCGAATGAGCCCCGTCGCGGACTCCGTCACCCGCAACCAGGTTCGAGAGAACTGGCGGATCTGGACCTACGACCCAGCCTTGCAGCAGCGGCCAGCGGTGCCCGCGATCGACCGCCTTTCCGAACTCGACGTGCCGACCCTCGTGGTCGTCGGAGAAGAGGACTTCATAGACACCCGGAGGGTGGCCGACACCCTCGCCGCGTGCCTTCCAGACGTTGAGTTCGTTTCGCTGCCCGGGGCGGGGCATCTCGTCAACCTCGAGGCTCCGGAGTGGTTTGTCGCGACCGTGACCGGGTTCTTGGCCAGAGAAGAGGGACAGCCGCAGGCGGGGACTCGCCCGGGGTGCTAGCGACGGCCCGCGCCTGAGCGCTGCGGGCCGGACCGGCTTACGTTGCGCACACGGCGAGAAGAACACCCGCTGGAGTGCTCGACGTCTTCCTCGTGAGACATGGATTCCAGGC
>JAHEKN010000128.1 GCA_024638305.1 Gemmatimonadota bacterium
CCCCACGGTCATGATCACGAGCTGGATGAAGTCGGTGTACACGACCGCCACCATGCCGCCGAGCACCGTGTACGCCAGCAGGATGGCGGTGAAGCCGATCATGCCCCATTCGGTGGGGATTCCGAACACGGTGTTGGCAATGAGCCCGCCGGCGACGATCTGGGCCTGCACGTACACGATCGTCGCGACCAGAATGATGCCGGCACTCAGCCCGCGGACCCCCGTGCTGTCATAACGCTGCTCCAGAAACGCGGGCAGCGTCAGCTTCTTGACCCGTGTGAATCGGGGGGCCAGCACCGCCGCCATGAACCAGTACGCCAGCGGGATGGTCAGAACGAGCCAGGTGAACGACCACCCCACCGTATAGATGACGCCGACCGTCCCGATGAAGGTGCCGGCGCTGGTGTGGGTCGCGGCCAGCGTGGCGCCGCCCACCAGCCAGCCGAGCTTCCCGCCCGCGATCCAGTAGTCGGTCTCGTCCCGGGTGCGTCGCATGCTCAGCCAGCCGAGCCCGAACACGACCAGGAAGTAGGCGCCGAAGACGAGACCGCGAACGCTCATCGCTCGGACCACCACATCCAGAGGAGGTACCCGGCCACGATCAGGCCGAACGCCGCGAACAGCCCCCAGAAGACGAACTGGTCCACGAGCGCCTCAGCCGGTGTCTTGCAGCCGGCGCCAGCCCCAGAGCCCGGCGACCAGGATCAACACCAGCGCCACAGCCTCGAGCGGGGTCGTACGTCCGAGCGGGCCGAGGCTGCCCTCCACCAGATCGAGGTCGATGGAGCGCGGCAGTACGGCGAGCGACGCCTGCACGACCGGACTGCCGTCCTCGACGCCGGCCTCCAATCCGCTGGGGAATCCGCCCCGAACGGAGACCCCGGCCGGCAGCTCGACCCGGGCTCGGAACAGGTCGGGCCGAGTCGGCGGCGGATCTCCCGCTGGCACCATCACCGGGATCCGGAGCCGGGCCAGGCCTCCCTCTCGCGACAGCGCCCCACGCACCGTGTACACCAGCACGAGCGAGTCGCGCGTCGCAGCATCCACTCGCCACCGCAGCAGTGCCGGCCCCTCCCGCTCGAAGGCGAGCGGACCCACGTCCTCACGAATGAGGGCGCCGGGGCTCGACCCCATACGCTCGAAGTCCGTCACGGCCTGTCCGGGCCACAGGAGGCCCGAAAGGTTGGTGGAAGGGACCGGCTCGGCCGCCCTCCACACCAAACGCACGCGGGCATCCGCCCCGGCGACTGTGGCGTCGAGCGACCCTCCGTCCACGGAGAACGGCGGGACCGCGCCGGAGTCCTGCGACACCGCCGCGATGGGGGCGGCCCCCACGGGCGTCACCGCCAGGGCGGCGGCCACGCTCGCGCGGACGATCAGGCCCATACCTGACCCAGCAAGCGGAGCGCGTTCCCGCCCATCACCTTGGCCACGTGATCGTCCGAATAGCCGTTCGCCACCAACCAACGGAGGATGTTGTGGGAGGCCTCCGTCGGATTCTCGAGGCCTTCGACCCACTCGACCGGCTCGGGTGCCTCCGTCGACGCAGCCGGTGCTCCGGACGCGTCGGCCGCCTGCTTCCTCGACTCGCTTATGGACAGGTTGGCCGCGTACACCCGATGGAGTCCCACGTGGTCACCGTAGAGCGTGTCGGGCCCGAACCCAACGTGGTCGATGCCCACCAGGTCCTTGATGTACTCGAAGTGCTCCATGAACGACTCCAGCCCATGTCGTCTCCAGCCGCGCGTCACCGTGGTGTGGGGGGCCGCCTCGATTCCAATCAACCCGCCCTTGGCCGCACAGGCCGTGAGCACCTCGTCGGGAGCCAGCCGGTTCGAATCCCAGAGCGCCCGCGCCCCGATGTGGCTCAAGATCACCGGTTGCTCGCTCCGCTCGATGGTGTCGAGGGTGGTCCGATCGCCGCAGTGGGAGCAGTCGATGAGCATCCCTACCTTGTTCATGCGCTCCACGGCGCGGCGGCCAAACATGGTCAGGCCCCCGTCGCGCGGCTCCTTGAGCCCCGCCCCGAGCTGGTTGCCCTCGGAGTAGGCGATGCCGAGCGCCCGCACTCCGAAGCCGTGCAGGATGTCGATCCGGTCGAGCTCGTTCTCGATCATGGCCGCACCCTCCATCGAGGCCACCCAGGCAACGCGTCCCGACCGCTTCGCATTGAGGATGTCCGCCACGGAAGTCGCATGCACCACGAAGTCCTGGTGTCCGAGATCGCAGAGGCGCATTCCGAGGTCGTGCAGTACCTCGGACCACTTCCAGCCGCTACGGGAGTGGATGCAGCAGATCCCGTCGAGGAGGTTGTCGAACACGGCGTCCCAGAGGCCGTGCGCCAAGCCCTCGAACGCGGTGGCCATGCGGCCTTCACGCACGTACGCCGGCGTCTCTTCAATCCGCGCGGGGAACACGCCCACGTGCTCGTGAAGCGAGATCATGGGGTAGTCGCGAGCCAGTCCCGCCACCCGCTCTTCGTCGTCCTCTCCGAGGGGGACGGTGTAACCCTCGACACGCTCGAGCTCCTTGGCGAGCTCGAACGGAGTGAAGTCCGGTCCGGGCTCGAGGTAGGAAAACGATCGATATCCGTGGTAGGCGGCACGGTCGGTCATGGCGACTCCTGAGAGGAGGTGCGACCCGCTCGTCGGGGCACGACGTCCGATCGCCGCCGGGAGGGGTCGGCACGATGGCCGGCGGCGGGGCAAGTTGCAAAGCAGCCCCGGTGCGCGCCAATTCGGAGCTTTCCTGCCGCAACGGATCGCCCTATCTTCGGTTTTTATTCGGATACGATGAGCAAGGCTTCCCACCCTCCCCGAGCGGGCGCGCTCCGCGCGCTCCACACCCCGCGGACCGTGCGGGTCGAGGCGGACGAACGTGGCGACCCGGTTCGGGTGCGTCTGCGCGGTCGACCGCCCCGCCGCGTCGAGCAAATCCGCGAGCGCTGGCGAATCGACGACGAGTGGTGGCGGATCCCGATCGCGCGCGTCTACTTCGATCTGGTCCTCGAGAACGGACGGTCGCTGATTCTCTACTTCGACGAGGCCGAAGCGCACTGGCTCGTGCACGAATGAGCGGCGGACCCGGAACGGGTGGGCGCGCCGACGCGGTCCGCCTCACGACGGAGGAAGCCGCCGTCCTGGCCGGCGCGGACGGACCCGCGGCCGCCACTGCCATGCGCATCGTGACGGAGGCCGCGAGGCTGCTGGGAGCGGACAGCCTCGTTCCCATCGGCTCCGCCCACATCGACGGGTGCCTCTACCACGGCGACGGCGGAGTCGAGTTTGCCGAGCGTCTCGTGCGGGAAGAGGGCGCGGTGAAGGTGCCCACCACCCTCAACGTGGGTGCGCTGGACCTGCTCCACCCCGGCCGCGTCAAGGGAGACGATCATCGGCTCGAGATGTCCCGGCGGCTCATGAATGCCTACCTCAGCATGGGTTGCTCGGCCACGTGGACCTGCGCGCCCTATCAGGCCGGGCATCGCCCCGCGGTCGGTGAACAGGTGGCCTGGGGCGAGTCGAACGCGGTCGCGTTCGCCAACTCCGTCCTCGGCGCCCGCACCAACCGCTACGGCGACTTCCTGGACATCGCGTGCGCGCTGGTAGGGCGGGCCCCCTTCGTCGGTCTCCACCTGGACGCCGCGCGCCGCGCTACGGTCGTGGTGGACACGTCCGAGCTTTCCGAGCGGCTTCGCGACCTCGACGCCTTCTATCCGGTGCTGGGCTCCTGGCTCGGACGGGCGGTCGGGGATCGGGTCGCGGTCGTCGACGGTCTCCCACCGACGACCTCCGAGGACCGCCTGAAAGCCCTGGGCGCAGCCGCGGCCTCGACCGGTGCGGTGGCGCTGTTCCACGTTTCCGGGGTTACGCCCGAGGCGCCGACCGTGGAGGCCGCACTCGGCGGCCAGCCGCCCGAGCGGGTGATCCGCGTCACACCCGAGGACGTACGCGCCACGTTGGCGACCCTGTCGACCTCGGCGGACGGGGCCATCGACGCGGTGGCCCTCGGGAGCCCACATTTTTCACGCGACGAGTTCTGCCGCCTCCATGGACTCGCCCGTGGCCGCCGGTTCTCGGTCCCGTTCTACGTGTGCACGGGCCGCGACGTCCTGCGGGAGGTGGCCGCCGAGGGTTGGATCACGGACCTGGAGGCTGCCGGCGTCACGACCGTGGCCGACACCTGCGTCATCGTCGCGCCGATCCTGCCGGGTCATCGCGGCACCCTCATGACCAACTCAGGGAAGTTCGCGCACTACACGCCGGGCACCACCGGGTACGGCGTGATCTACGGAAGCCTCGAGGAGTGCGTCGAGAGCGGCGCGGCCGGACGCGTGGTGCGTCTGACGGAGACCTGGACGTGAGCCCGGAAGGCCGGGCCGTGGCGAACGGCCGCGTACTCCTGGCGGGGACCGGCTCGGGCCCCCTCCTCCGGCTCGCCGCGCCCATCAGCTTCTGGGGAGGCGTGGACCCGTCCACGGGCTCCGTGTGCGACCCGCGGCACCCGGATCACGGTCGGTCGCTCTCGGGTTCGGTGGCCTGGATCGAGTCGACCATCGGATCCAGCTCGTCGAGCTCGGTTCTGCTCGAGCTACTCCGGCTCGGGCTCGGACCGGCCGCCCTGTTGCTTGGACGCGCAGACCCGATCCTGTCCCTCGGCGCGGTCGTGGCGGTCGAGCTCGGATATCCGGGGATCCCGGTCGTGGAGCTGCCCGCGGGGGTCCCGGCGGAAGTAGCGGACGGGACCCTTGTCGAGGTGCGCGCGGACGGCGCTCTGCGCGCCCTCCCCGGTGGTGGATGAGCCGGAGCCGACCCGCTTGCGGAGGGCCCGCCACCTATCGATTGTCCTTCTTTCGGTAGTGCCCTTTTCAGGTGAGTCTGATGAAACCGTCCCTTCTCTTCTCCTCCTCCGCCGCCCTGCTGCTGGCCCTCGTCCTCGTCGCAACTCCCGCTTCGGCGCAAGAGTCGAGCGGCGATGCGCTCGAGCCGGTTCCTGCCACGCTGTTCGCCGGACTCGAATACCGGATGGTGGGTCCGTCACGGGGAGGTCGCGTCACGGCGGTGGCCGGCCACCGCGAGCAGCTCCTCACGTACTACATGGGCGCCACGGGCGGCGGCGTGTGGAAGACCACCGATGCGGGCCACACCTGGCACAACGTGTCCGACGGGTATTTCGCGTCGCCGTCGATCGGCGCGATCCGCGTGGCCGAATCGGACCCGAACGTAGTCTACGTGGCCACCGGCTCGGACGGCATGCGCTCGAACGTGATCATCGGCAAGGGCGTCTACAAGTCCACGAACGGCGGTGACACCTGGACCCACGTCGGCCTCGAGCGCACCGGGAGCACGGGTGCCGTTCTGATCCACCCCACCAATCCCGACGTCGCGTACGTCGCGGCCATCGGCCAGCCGTTCGGCACCAACCCCGAGCGGGGCGTGTTCCGGACCCGGGACGGCGGGGCCACCTGGCAGAAGGTGCTGTTCATCAACGACTCGACCGGGATTGCCGACCTGGAGTTCGCTCCGGACGATCCCAGGACGATCTACGCCGCCTCCTGGCGTGGTGAGCGGAAGCCCTGGACCATCATCTCGGGGTCCATGCAGGGCGGGATCTACCGCTCGACCGACGCGGGTGACACCTGGGAGCAGCTGACGGAGGGCCTCCCGACCGGGCTCCGCGGCAAGGGAGATCTGGCCGTCAGCGCCGGCGATCCGAACCGCGTCTACGCGCTGATCGAAGCTCCGGGGGACGAGGGGGGCGTGTTCCGCTCCGACGACCGTGGGGACACCTGGCGGCTGGTCTCGACGTTCCAGCCCATCCGGAACCGGCCCTTCTACTACAACAACCTCGACGCCCACCCGGTGGACCCGGACATCCTCTGGGGACAGGCGGAGGGGTTCTACGAGTCCCGGGACGCCGGGCTGACCTGGCGCTCGCGCCGGACGCCGCACGGCGACAACCACGACATGTGGGTGAACCCGGAATTCCCGGACATCTGGATCCAGTCCAACGACGGGGGCGCCAACATCACCTTCGACGCTGGCGAGAGCTGGTCGAGCCAGGAGAACCAGCCGACGGCCGAGCTCTACCAGGTGGACGTCAGCGACGACTTCCCCTACCGCCTCTACGCGGGCCAGCAGGACAACACCACCATCTCGGTGCCGTCGCTGCCTCCGCGGAGCTCGCCGGGAGGCGCGCTCGGTCACTGGGAGTCCCACGGCGGCTGCGAGACCGGGCCGGCGGTGCCGAAGCCGGGGGATCCCAACATCGTCTACGCCAACTGCAAGGGCCGCTTCGGCCTCTACAACCGGCACACCGGTCAGGAGCAGCAATACTACGTAGGATTCGAGAACCTCTACGGAGCCAATCCCGCGGACCTGATGTTCCGGTTCCAGCGTGTGGCTCCGATCCACGTTTCTCCGCACGACCCGGACCTGGTCTATCACACGTCGCAGTTCGTACACGCGACCAAGGACGGCGGCCGGACCTGGGAAACCATCTCGCCGGACCTGACCGCCTTCCCTCCCGAGCACCAGATGGTGTCCGGCGGCCCCATCACGATCGACGTGACGGGCGAGGAGCACTACAGCGTCATCTACGACATCCAGGAGTCGGAACTCGAGCCCGGCGTGATCTGGGTGGGGGCCAACGACGGCAAGGTCTCGGTGACCCGGGACGGGGGCAAGAACTGGAGCGACGTGACCCCCCCCATGCCGCCACTGGGACGCGTCCAGAACGTCGCGGTCTCGGCGCATGATCCTGCCAAGGCCTACGTCACCGTGCTCCGGTACCTGCTGAACGACTTCCAGCCCTACGGGTGGCGCACCAACGACTACGGGGCGTCCTGGACCAGGATCACCACGGGAAGCAACGGAATTCCCATGGATCACCCGGTGCGCGTCATCCGCGAGGATCCGGACCGCGAAGGCCTCCTCTACGCCGGCACGGAGTGGGGGATGTTCATCTCCTTCGACGACGGCGCGAGCTGGCAGGACTTCCAGCTCAACCTGCCGGTGACGCCCATCACCGACATCAAGGTCGTGAACAAGGACCTCGCCATCTCGACCATGGGGCGGTCTTTCTGGATTCTGGACGACTTGACGCCACTGCACGAGGCCACCACGGAGCTCGCGACGCGGAGTGCCCACGTGTTCGAGGTGCGCGATGCGATCCGCCGGCGCGGGGGCGGATTCGGAGGGTTCGGCGGGGGCGCCCCGCACGACCCACAGTACACGCCGGTGGGCGCGGCGATCGACTACTACTTCTCCACCGCGCCAGCGGGCGAGGTCAGGCTCCAGATCCTCGATGCAACGGGTAACCTGGTCCGGGAGTTTTCGAGCGAGGGTCCCGGCCAGACCACGGTGGAGCGTCCCACCATGCGCGACTTCGAGACGATTACGCTGGGGACCGCGCGGCTGCCCAAGTCGGCGGGTGCGCACCGGTTCATCTGGGATCTGGAGCATCCCGGTCCATGGGACGCCAATCCCCAGCGATCGGGAGCTCGTGGACCCATGATCGTGCCCGGACGCTACCAGGCTCGCCTGACGGCCGGTAACTGGAGCGACACGCGATGGTTCCAAGTGCGGATGGACCCGCGCGTGGTCGAGTCGGGCGTGAGCTACCGCGAAGTCGTGGAACAGGTGGCGTTGGCGCTCGAAACCAGAGACGCACTCAGCGAGGCCAAGCTGGCCGCCCTCCAGGTAAACGGCGCCATCGAGGCCGGCCGGGGTGGGGAGAACGCCCAGTCCGAGCTCAAGGAGATCCAGGATGTCCTGGTCACGGCGCCCATCCGCTATTCGCGTCCCAAGCTGGTGGACCAACTCCAGTATCTCTATGGCAACATGCTGTCGTCCGATCAGGAGCCCGGCGCCGATGCCGAGCAGCGCTACGTGCAGCTCCGTGAGATATTGGACGACGCGCAGAGACGCCTGGAGCGACTGCTACGGAGCGTGGCGGACCGGTAGCAGACGAAGCCCACTTCGAGGACCGGGCACTGGGCGGCCGCTGGTGGCCGTTCCTCCCGGTGCTGGTGGCCGCCTCCCGTGGGGGGGCGGCCACGCGGGCAAACACTCCGTTCGCCGTTGACCGACCCCGGGAAATCGCTAGCATTAGAGGCTGTGCATTCGAAGTGCCCCGGCCCCGCGACGATCATGAAACAAGGCATCCATCCCAAGTACCAGCCCGTCGTGTTCCGCGATGCGTCGAACGGGGAGGCGTTCCTGTCCCAGTCGACGCTCACCAGCGACAAGACCATCACCTGGGTCGACGGGAACGAGTATCCGCTCATCAACCTCGAGATTTCGAGCACGTCCCACCCGTTCTACACGGGAACGCAGCGACTGCTCGACACCGCCGGCCGCGTCGAGCGCTTCCAGCAGCGGTACGGTATGGGCGGGGACAAGCGGTCGGAGAAGGGCGGCAAGGATGCCCCGACCGAACAGGCGGCGGACGAGGGCCCCGCGGCGGAAGCCGCTGACGGCCCCGCGGCGGAAGCCGCTGGCGACGCTCCGCCGGCAGCCGAGGCCGATCCGAAGTCCGAAGCCAAGGTTGAGGCCAAGTCCGAAGCCGAGGTTGAGGCCAAGTCCGAGACGAAGGCCGCCAAGCCCAAGGCCAAAGCCAAGCGCGCGTCCGGATCCAAGGCCAAGGCCAAGACGAAGAAGGCTGCGGCCAAGGACGCCGATGACTCGCCCGAGGCGCAGTCGGACGCGGCCGACGACGATCCCGCCGCGGACGACGAGAGCGAGTAGCCAAGCGAGCAGCTGGGACGCCCGCAGTGGCTCAGCCGAAGGGCACCACCTCCGAGACCATGATCAGGATCGGGGTGCGGTCGCGGCCGGCCTCCGCCAGGAACAGCCGACCGTGGACCTCGACCCGCCGACCGAGGTAGCGGGCCAGCCCCCCGGCTGAACGAGACCCCGCTGGCCACCATCTGCACCGCGGTCACCTGCTCGGGGCCGTTGCCGTAGTCGAGACAGAGCGGCTGGTCCAGATTGAGGACCAGGACGACCTGGGGCGCCTCGCCTCCCGGGCCGACCGGGCCATGGGACCCTTCGTAGAGCCGCTCGCCGACCCATCCTCCCAGGACCACCAGGTCCGAGTCCGGAACCAGGCAGGGTGCGCTCCGGTCGAAGTCGACACGGGTGCGTGCCCCCAGCATCAGCGACATCTGGAACCGGCGTCGCGACGTCTCCTCGACCAGGCAGGCCAGGAGGGCGACGGCCTCCGTACCGAGAGCGCCGAACCGGGCAGCCGACGTCTTGCAGTCCCGCTCGACCCATCGCTCCCATTCGTCCTGCGCCCTGTCGGGGCTGCGGGCCTCATCCCGCCCGAGTAGCGCCCCGTACTCCTGCATGGAGGCGTCGAACGCGGCGCGATGCCCCGCCAGCTCGACCTCCAGACACGCCGCCCGCTCCCGCGCTTGGGCGGACCAATCGCAGCGCGGTTGGCCCACGAGGATGCCGGGAGCCAACGCCGCGACCGCCAGCGTGAGATGGATGGACGTCTTCATGTCGGGAGCTCCAGGGGAATGGGCTTCTCTCCCCGAGTGTCGGCTGGTGCCCACCGGCTCTCGAGCGTAGTGGCCGGACGACGTGCCTCCCGCCGGTATGCGCCAGACCACCGGACCGCGCGGAGCCGCAACCGAAGCCCCTTCCCCGTCGTCGAACTGTCGGAGACGGATGCAACTCCGGCGTCGACTTCCCCGTAGTGCCGGCCTGACGGCATGCGACACGACCCTCCCAGACCGGGCTGATGATGCAGGACCTCAAGCTGGCGCTCAGAACCCTACGGAAAACCCCCTTCGTCACGGCGATCGCCATCCTGTCGCTCGCGCTCGGGATCGGCGCCAACGCGGCCATCTTTTCCCTTTTCGACCAGATCCTCCTGAGCCCGCTGCCGGTACAGGAGCCCGACCGGTTGATCAATCTGGAGGCGCCGGGCCCCAAGCCGGGCACGCAGTCCTGCAACGAGGCAGGCAACTGCGACGTGGTGTTCAGCTACCCGATGTTCAGGGACCTCGAGTCAGCCGACCTGCCGCTCACGGGCGTCGCGGCCCACCGGATGTTCGGCGCCAACCTGGCGGCCGACGGCGTGACGGTCACCGGCAGCGGGATGATGGTCTCCGGCTCCTACTTCCAGGTCCTCGGCCTCAGGCCGACGCTCGGACGCCTGCTCGGTCCGGACGACGACCGCAACCTGGGTGAGCACTTCGTGGCTGTGCTCGGCCACGGCTACTGGCAGGACCAACTGGGGGCCGACCCCTCGATCCTCAATCGCACCATCGTGGTGAACGGTCAGTCCATGACCGTGGTGGGCGTCGCGCCCCGCGGGTTCGGAGGCACGACGTTCGGCACCGACACCGATGTCTACGTCCCGATTACGATGCGGAGCCAAATGCACCCCGGGTGGGATGGCTTCGACAACCGGCGCAACTACTGGGCCTATGTGTTCGCCCGACTCGAGCCCGGGGTCACGCTCGAGCAGGCGCGGGCCGAGACGAACTCCCTCTACCAGGCGATCGTGAGCGACGTCGAAGCGTCCCTGCAGGTCGGGATGAGCGCGCAGACCATGGAGCGTTTCCGGGCCAAGGAGATCGTCCTGTCGGAGGGCTTCCGTGGTCAGAGCTCCACCCACGCGGAGGCGCGGACGCCGCTGATCCTCCTCTTCAGCATCACCGGCATCGTCCTTCTCATCGCGTGCGCCAACATCGCCAACCTGCTCCTTGCCCGTGGGGCCAACCGCGGCGCGGAGATGGCCGTACGGGGCTCCATCGGAGGCAGCCGCGGGCAGCTCGTCCGTCAGCTCCTGACGGAGTCCGTCCTATTGGCCGCCATGGGCGGGGTCGCGAGTCTGCTCGTCGCCTATTGGACGCTCTCGTTCATGGTCTCGCTCCTGCCCCCGGAAGGGGTCGCGACCATCGTATTGGGCCTGAGCCCGGAGGTCATCGGCTTCTCCGCGGCCCTGGCCCTCGGTACCGGAGTCCTCTTCGGACTCTATCCCGCGCTCCACAGCACGCGCCCCGACCTGGTCACGCTGCTCAAGGACTCGGCGGGCCAGCCGTCCGGTGCCAGGGCTGC
>JAHEKN010000129.1 GCA_024638305.1 Gemmatimonadota bacterium
TGCCACTCCATCGGTGATTTCCGTGGCAACGCGTTCGTCTACTCGTGGCGCCGGCGTAACGCCTGGAATCTCTACCAGCAGGTGGTGCAGACCATGCCCGAGGATGCACCCGGCTCGCTCCCCGACCAGGAGTACGTGGACGTCATCGCCTACCTCCTCCAGCTCAATGGCCACAGAGCGGGCGCCGGGGAGCTGTCCCCGACGGAGGCGTCGCTCGGTCAGATCCCCGTGGACCGCTCCGAGATCGGAACCGGCGGTCGATAGGACCCGGGCCATGTCACTAGATCGGCGGGACTTTCTGAGAGCCGCCACCGTGGGTGCCGGGCTTGCCCTCGGAAGTCCACGGCCACTCTTCGGGGCCGTCCCCGCACCGGTGACCAGCCCCCGCGCGCGTAGGCGCGGTCAGGCGCCGGACGTGGTCGTGATCGGGGCCGGCACCTTCGGCATGTGGACGGCGCTCAATCTGGTGCGCTTGGGTGCCACCGTGACGGTCGTGGACCCGTTCGGTCCGGGGAACTCACGACAGACGTCCGGCGGTGAGACCCGGGGCGTCCGCTCGTCGTACGGCGACCGGCCCCACGGCATGCTCTGGACGCGTTGGGCCGTCGAGGCCATCCGCCGCTGGAGCGAATGGGACGAGCAGGGGCAGGAGCTCCTGCTGCCACGGGTCTTTTTCCGGACCGGCGACCTGATCATGCGTCCGGAGATGCAGCCCTACCTGGAAGACACCAGCGCCCAGTGGGACGAGCTCGGCGTTCCCTACGAGGCCTTGGGGGCCGACGAGATCCGGTACCGTTGGCCGTGGATCCACACCGCGGGCACGACCGTGAACGGTGAAACCACCGGTCTGGTGACCACGGCCCTCTACGAGCCGGGCGCGGGAGTCGTGCGGGCCCGTCGCGCCATCGAGTCGGTGGCAAAGCGGTTCGAGCTCGAGGGTGGGGAGATCCGCGTCGGTAGGGCATCGCTCGGCGACCAGACCGGCGGCCGGCTCGACGGCGTGACGCTCGAGCCGGAGGGAAACGTCAGCGCGGGCACGTTCGTCTACGCTGTGGGGCCCTGGTTTCCCAAGGTGTTCCCCGAGCTGATGGGCAACCGCATCCGCATCCCCATGGGGCACGTGTTCTACTTCGCCGTCCCTGCCGGCGACACCCGCTTCATGTATCCCAACATGCCGAGCTACGGCGTGCCCGGCTGCACGGGGTGGCCCGCGCTCGGACCCGACCACCGCGGCTTCCGGGTGCGGACCGGCGGTCGTGCGGGGGACGACCCCGACACCTCGGATCGCTGGATTCCGGCGGAGCATCACCAGCGCCCCCGGGAGATTCTCGGTCAATACTTCCCGGCGCTGGCGGGGCAGCCCATTTCAGAGACGCGGGCCTGCCACTACGAGAGCAGCATCAGCCGCAACTTCATCATCGACCGCCACCCGGAGATGGACAACGTCTGGTTGGCCGGCGGAGGATCGGCTGAGGCCTTCAAGCAGGGGCCCGTGCTGGGCGAGTACATCGCGAAGCGGGTCCTCGGAATCGAGGACGACCCGGAGCTGGCGGAGAGCTTCAAGCTCCCGGAGGAAGAGTTCGACCCGGACCAGCCCCGCAGACGCCGCCCCGGCGAGTCGGGCTGACCTCGGGAGGTCAGCGGGCCCAGAGGATCCGGGAAACCGTGCTCAAGATCTCCTCCAACCCCTCAGGGGTCCCACGCTCCGTGGCGGTCATCACGCAGGTCACGTAGGGCGATCGGGGTCGATACACCACGCCGCACTCGTGCAGCTCGTGGTGCGGCCGACCGTCCCGGACGCCCTCGAAGTAACCGAACTTGGCGGCGACCACGGCGTCCGGCGGGAGTGACTGGCGCATGCCGTTCCGGAAGCGACTCCGCGTGAGCAGATCGAGCGCGAACTCGGAATGTTTCCGGTTGAGAAACGAGCTGTGGTAGAGCGATCGCAGCACCGCGGCGGCGGTGCGCGCGTCATAGAGCAGCGTGCCGTCCTCGAGGAATTGCTCGGCGCTCAGATCGTAGAGCGTGCGTGAGATGCCTTCGCCGGCTCCGCTCGCCGCGACCATCTGATAGGCGTGGTTGTCGGAGTGGACGATCATGCGACGGAGGAGCTCCCGGATCGGGTAGCTAGCTCCCGTTCGGAGCCGGAGCGAGTCCGGAGCCCCCGACATGGTGTCGTCTCCGAGCATCTTCTCGGGCCCCGCATAGGTGAGCTCGCGGTCCAGGAACCCGGTGCTCTCCTCCTCGAGCTGGAGGGCGCGCACGAGCACCACCACCTTGGTCAGGCTGGACGGGCGATATAGGGCTCGATCGTCGATGCCGATCCAGGGCCCCTCGTCCAGATCCCGGGCGTACACCGAAACCCGGAGCGTGGGATCGGCCTCCCGGAGCCCCTGAAGGTAGACTTCGATCGAGCGTCGGGCGCGGACCAGGGAGGGGTCGCCGTTCTCCTCGCCCACCGCTTCCAGGAACGGGCTGGTGAGTACGGCGGACCGGTACACGGAGCGCTCGACGGATTCGAGCGGTCGGCCCTGGCCTGAGGTCAGGCGTCCGACCAGAAAGGCCGCGGGGACGGTGAGTCCCACCAGCGACCAGCGCGCTCCGCGCGACCACCTCATGCACGTGCTCCCAATCGAGGACCCCGTGGACATGACGGGGTCCTGTCCGGGACAGGAGCGGCGCCCTCCGCCATCCAACCACACTTCCGCATCACCACACTAGATCGGGGACAGGAGCGCCGGCTGAAGCGTTAGGCCGGGTGGGCGTGGTGAGGCACTGGCAGACCAACGCGGTCGTGGCCACAGCACCTCGGGCGCAGACGTCGGCCGGGGCTTCCGCGGGTGTTGAGCGTGGGGGTAATCCGCTCGCAACCGTTGCCGAATCGACGGTTCCCGCCCAATACACCACTGCGGGACGCCGGACTGGCGCGGTCTCGACGGGACGAGCACCGCGGAGTCCAACGGGTCGCTCCCGCGGGTCGGTTCCGGCGCGGTGCCCGCCGCCCACGCGGCAGCAAACGGAGCGTTCGTGAAGACATTCGCATGGAGACGGGCCCTATGGTGGGGAGGGACAGGGCTGTTCGCGGCCACCCTCCTGGGGGCGGCGCCCGCCCGTCCGTCCGCACACGAGATACCGGCCGACGTGCTGGTCCGGGCGTTCGTGAAGCCGGAAGGGACGCGCCTCCGCCTGCTCATCCGCGTGCCGCTCGAGGCGATGCGCGACATCGAGTTTCCGACCACGGGCCCCGGATACCTGGACATCGCCGCAGCCGGGCCCACCATCCGCGATGCCGCCCAGCTCTGGATCTCGGACTATCTGGCCCTGTTCGAAGACGGCGACCCGCTGCCAACGGGAGAGATCGTGGGGGTTCGGGTGTCCCTCCCCTCCGACCGCTCGTTCGGCGCGTACGAGGACGCGCTCGCGCACGTGATGGGGCCCACGCTCCCGGCTTCAACGCAGATCCCGTGGCAACAGGCCATGCTGGACGTGCTCTTCGAGTACCCCATCCAGTCCGATCGGGCGGAGTACTCGATCGACCCGGGGCTGGCGCACCTGGGCCTGCGTACGGTCACTGTGCTCCGGTTCGTTCTCCCCGACCGCGCCGAGCGCCTGTATCAGTACGCGGGCAACCCGGGCCTGGTACGCCTCGACCCGCGCTGGTATCAGGCCGCTTTCCGCTTCGTGGCTCTCGGGTTCGAGCACATCCTGGACGGCATCGACCACCTCCTCTTTCTCCTGTGTCTGGTCGTCCCGTTCCGGAGCTTTCGCGGGCTGGTCCCGATCGTCACGTCGTTCACCGTCGCGCATTCGATCACCCTGATCGCCTCGGCGATGGGCCTCGCGCCGAGCGCGCTCTGGTTCCCGCCGCTGATCGAGACGCTGATCGCCCTGTCGATCGTCTACATGGCGCTCGAGAACATCGTGGGTGCCGGCGGGAACCGTCGGTGGATCATCGCGTTCGCGTTTGGCCTGGTGCACGGGTTCGGGTTCTCGTTCGCGTTGCGCGAGACGGTGCAGTTTGCCGGCGGGCACCTGCTCACGTCGCTGCTCTCCTTCAACGTCGGCGTCGAGCTGGGGCAGCTTTTCGTCCTTGTCCTGATGATCCCGGCGCTCGAGCTCCTCTTCCGCAAGGGCGTGCCCGAGCGGCTGGGGATCATCCTGATTTCGGCCCTCCTGGCGCACACCGGTTGGCATTGGATGACCGAGCGCTGGTCGGTGCTGGTGCAATACGACGTCCGCTGGCCCGGCCTGAACGCCTCGTTCCTGGCCGCCCTGCTGCGCTGGCTCATGCTGGGCCTGATTCTGGTGGGTGTCGTCTGGGTCCTGCGTGGGCTCTACGGCAGGTTCGCGCCAGCGACCGATGCGGGCGAGACGGGAGCGGGGACGGGGGGTGGGCCAGGAAAACAGGCATCGGAGGGCGGGAGCCCCGCCTACTCCTGAGCTCCCGGCGGCACCAGCTCAGTTGTTGATGGCGTCCTGCGCCACCCAGTTCCGGATGTTGGCCTGGTCGATCGAGTCGAGCGGCAGATCGCCCAGAGGCATGCGCGCGCCGCAGACCTGCGTTCCTTCGGCCTTCATCACGAGGACGCTGTTGTCGGCGTCGCCGGGGATCACCCGGATCCGTCGGTCACAGGCGCCGATGACGTTGACGAGGTTGGCGTAGGACGTGGCGGTGTCGGCGAGCGTGAGCGTTCCCGCTCCGGTTCCGTGGCAGCCGACGGCCATGCACCCCCGACGTTGGAAGATCTCCACGATGTTCGCTGCGAACGACGGACTCGCGAGCACCACCCGCAGAGGCGCCGGCGGCAGGGTGGTCGGAGCCGACGACGTCGGGCCGTCGCCGCCACAGCCCGCGAGGGCCACGCCGATGGCGATCAGCAGGGTCGACCGGGGGGTCGGCTGACGAGACAAGATTCCTCCCTTGGGTTCTCCGTCCGCCAACTCCCGCCGCTCACTGGCGGTTCCCGCGCTCGGTGGATCGAGACCGGCCCAGGGGAGCGTCAGAGCGCCCCCGGGACCGGTCGGTGCCGGGGATGCGCCTAGTTGTTGAGCGCGCCCCGATCGATCCAGTTCGTGATGTTGCCGATGTCGATGTTGTCGAGCTGCAAGCCTCCGAGGGGCATGCGCGCGCCACATCCCCCGGGGTGGGTCCCAAGGAGCTTCTTCAGCAGGTAGCTCCCCGCGGCGTCACCGGCGATCACGCGCGTTTCGTTGGCACATCCGACCGCAGCGACCCCCACCAGATTCGCATGGGAGACCGCCGCGCTGCCCAGGGTCAAGCCGCCCTGGCCATTCCCATGGCAGTTTCCGGCCGTGCACCCTCGCCGACCGAAGATCTCCACGACATTCGTGGCGAACGACGGGCTGTCGAGAATCTCACGGGCGTCTGGCCCCGCGGGGGCGTCGGTGCCGCCGCAGCCGATCAGCCCCAAGGGGGCGGCGATAGCCAACAGTACTCCCATCACGGACGTTGTACGTGGCATGGTCTTTCTCCATCGGCAGTGTGGATGTGGAACGGGCGCTCGGGCCCAAGGTCTCGTGCATTCGTTCAAGATTGAAATTCATTTGGGTGCGCGCCAGTAGGGTCACCGATGGCGCCACCCCGGTCGAGGCGCGGTCACGCCGCAGCCGCGTGGCCCTGGGAGGCGGGCCTTGAACAGTAGCCCCGCGGCGGGCGTACCCGAGGAAAGGCAACGTTCCGTGAAAACAGGTGACCCAGGCAGGAGTGCGTCCCCAGTGTCGGAGTCGAACCATCGGGCAGGCCCATACCCGCACGGGCGCGAGCGTATCTGCCGTGACAGACGCCGCGTACTCGCCCGATTGGCGCTCCTGGCCGTGCTCGCCGTCGTCGGGCCCGCCCGACCGTCCGCCGCGCAGTCCCCTCCGGATCTGGCCGGCACCTGGGAGGGCGCGGTCACGGTGGGAGGGGGACAGCAGGTCCGCATCCTGTTCCACTTCCGGACGGAGCTCGGTGCCTGGTCGGTCACGTGGGACTCCCCCGATCAGGGGGCGACGGGACTTCCCGCTGGGCCGGTGACGGTCGACGGCTCGTCGGTCTCGATCGACCTGTCGGTCATCCAGGGCGGGTTCGATGCCGAGCTGGCGCCCGATGGCGAGTCGATGTCGGGGACGTTTCGACAGGGACCGGCGTCGATTCCGCTGCGCGTCGAACGGACCGAACGCACCGTCACACCCCTCGAGCGGCCGCAACACCCCAGCCCACCCTTTCCCTATCGGGCGGAGGAGGTCGGGTTCGTGAACGTCGCGGGCGGCGGGCACCGCCTGGCGGGCACGCTCACACTTCCAGAGGGAGCTGGGCCGTTCACGGCCGCGATCCTCATCAGCGGGTCGGGCCCCCAGGACCGGGACGAGACCCTACAGGGGCACAAGCCCTTTCTCGTCATCGCGGACCACCTGACCCGCGCCGGTGTGGCCGTGCTCCGATATGACGATCGTGGGATCGGGGCCTCCGAGGGCAACTTCGCGGCGGCCACGTCCGCCGACTTTGCGACGGACGTGCAGGCGGCGATGGACTTCTTGGCCAGCCGGCCCGAGATCGATGCGCGACGCGTCGGACTGATTGGCCACAGCGAAGGCGGACTGATCGCGCCGATGGTCGCCGTGGAGCGCGACGACGTCGCCTTCCTCGTGCTCCTGGCGGCGCCTGGGCTCCCCGGGGACGAGATCCTGCTGATGCAGGGCGCGCTGATTGCCGAGGCCGGTGGGGCCGACGAGGCGGCGATCCGGGACTCACAATCCATTCAGAGGGAGATCTTCGCGATTCTCAAGGGCGCTCCCGACCCGGCCGCCGTGCGCGACCAGGTGCGCGCCGTCCTGACTCGGGCGGCGGGACGCCTGACTCCCCGCCAGCGCCAGTCGAGCGGGCTCACGGGCGCCGGCATCGAGAGCCAAGTGGCCCAGGTCACCTCGCCTTGGTTCCACTTCTTCCTACGCTACGACCCCCGGACGCCGCTCCGTAGAGTGACGGCGCCGGTCCTGGCGCTCGGTGGCCAGCGGGACTTGCAGGTCCCGCCTCGCGAGAACCTGCGCGAAATCGCGACCGCGCTCCGACAGGCAGGGAACACGGACGTGACCACGACGGAGCTGCGTCGACTGAACCACCTGTTCCAGACCTCGGTCAGCGGGGCTCCGAGCGAGTACGGAGGAATCACCGAGACGTTTGCCCCGGAGGCGCTGGAACGGATCTCGGAGTGGATCCGGGCGCGCTTTCAAGGATGACCTCCCGGGTGTCCCGAGCACGATTTGCCGGGGCCGGGCGGGGGCGGTAGCCTGCCCAAAGGCGAGCGCACGTCTCTCGGGGGGAGGTCTCGGTCGATGGATGCAGCAACGCTGGAAGCCCTTCGCTACCCGATCGGGCGACTCGAGATCGGCGGGCCCCTGGACGCGCAGCGGCGGAGCGAGCTGATCTCGGAGTTGGAGCATTTTCCGGCGCGCCTGCGCGCGTCGGTAGAGGGTCTCACCGGGGCGCAGCTCGACACGCCCTACCGTCCCGACGGCTGGACCGTGCGACAGGTGGTCCACCACCTGCCCGATTCCCACCTCAATAGCTACGTGCGCTTCAAATTGGCGGTCACCGAGGACGACCCCGAAATCCGCACGTACGAGGAGGCGGAGTGGGCTAAGTGCGCCGAAGCGCGGGTCGGGCCGATCGAGATGTCGCTCGACCTGCTGGAGGCCCTCCACGTCCGCTGGTGCGCCTTCCTTCGGTCGCTCTCCGCGGAAGCCTGGTCTCGGACGTTCCGCCATGCCGAATGGGGCTCGGTCTCGCTCGACGCCAACCTCCAGCTCTATGTGTGGCACGGGCGGCATCATCTGGCCCACATCGACGGCGTCGCGGAGCGCTCCGGATGGTGAGCGTCGCAGCCAACATCACTGGCGTCACCCCGCGCGCCGGTTCCGCAGTGGCCGCTCCCGGCTGATGGGCAGCGAGCCGCCGGGCGACGGACCCCGCCTGACGACAGAGCGACTCGAGCTCCTTCCACTCAGCGAAGGCGACGCCGCGGAGCTGCGCGCGCTCTTCAATCGGGAGGAGGTGCGCCGCTTCCTCTGGGACGGCCGCACGCTTTCCAACGCGCAGGTGACCGGACTGCTGGCCCGCAACGAGGCGCTGTTCGAGAACGAGGGCGTTGGGCTCTGGGGAATCCGTGTCCTGGGGGGAGGTCCCGACCTCAAGGGGTTTGCGGGACTCTGGTACTTCCACGATCCGCCGGAGCTGGAGCTGCTCTACGGCCTGGTGGGAGAGGTCTGGGGCCTGGGCCTCGCCACCGAGGCCGCCACCGCGGTGGCCTGGTACGCGATCGAGCGGCGAGGTCACACCCGGATCGTGGCCAGCGCGGATGCCCCCAACGTGGCGTCGCATCGGGTCATGGAGCGCCTGGGGATGACGTTCGTGCGTCGGGCGTTGGACGAGGGGCTCGATACCGTTTGGTATGCGCGGGACGTGGCGGGCGCCCCGCCGGAATGGCCGCCGCCGGCCGTCTCCATCGGCGAGTCGGCTTCGTAGGCGAATCCCGAGAGGGTGACGTTCCTCCCCCGGTGGCTACGCGGGCAGGAAGAAGAAGGCGATTCCGAGAATCACGTACACCGCCAGGAGTTGGACTCCCTCCATCCAGTGGGTTTCCCCGTCCTGGGAGATCAACGCCATGGTCAGGACGGACAGACCCACCGCCACGACCTCCATGGTCGTGAAGCTCAGGCTCATGGGCTCGGGACCGATCAAGTAGCTCAGGAACACCAGCAGCGGCGCCACGAAGAGCGCGATCTGGATGGACGATCCCACGGCGATGTTCACGGCGAGGTCCATCTTGTTCTTCATGGCCACGAGGATGGCGGTGGAGTGCTCGGCGGCGTTCCCCACCATGGCCACCAGGATGACTCCCACGAACACCTCGTTCATGCCGAGCGTCTCGGCCGCCGCCTCGGTGGCGCCGACGAGGAGCTCGCTCATGAGCGCGACCAGCGCGGCGGACCCCAGCAGCACGGCGAGTGCGGTGCCGGGCTTCCAATGCGAGTGCCCGTGGTCCGACTCGGCCTCGTCAGCGCTAGGGTGGCCGCCGTGCGCCTGCGCTGCACCCGCGTACAGGTGGGAGTGGGTCCTGAGCGCGAAGACGAGGCTCAGGACGTACGTGACCATGAGCACGACGGAGATCTCCAGGCTGACGTCCGCCTCGACGGCTTCATTGCCGGGACCGGCCACCAAGTGGAACATCGCGGGCACGACGAGCCCGATGGCGCTCAGGACCAGCATGGTGGCGCCGAGCCTCGCGGCGGTCGGGTTGAACCGCTGGACCGGATACTTGAGTCCCCCGAGGAAGGCCGCCAGGCCGAACACCAGCAGGATGTTGCCGATGATGGACCCGGTTATGGAAGCCTTCACGAGCTCGTAGTAACCCGCGTTCAGAGCCACGATGGCGATGATCAGCTCGGCGGCATTCCCGAACGTGGCGTTGAGCAGTGCCCCCAGCCCCGACCCTACCCGCTCCGCCAGCTGCTCGGTCGAGCGGCCCATCCAGCCGGCGAGCGGGACGATGGCGACCGCGGAGGCCAGAAAGACCCAGTGCCCACTGGCGTGCGACACATGCTCGAGCCAGAGGGCGACCGGCACGAATACCAGGAGCACGGACAACCAGTTCTCGGCGATCGTTCGTTTCCAACCGGTCACCGGTCCCACTCCTGTCTGGCCGCGTCGAGCGCCTGCGGGGTATCGACGTCCCGCAGGATCCCGTCGTGGTCGATGGGCACCTCCACCACCGCATCCTCCGCAGCCGCGAGCACCGACCTGGCGCCCGCGTCGCCACGAAGCGTCCGCATGGCCCCGAAGTGGGCGGCGCCCCAGAGCACGGGATTGCCGCGTTTGCGATCGTGCACCGGAACGCAGACGCCGCTCGCGCCGATCGTTTGGAACGCGCCCACGAGCGCCCGCACGTCGTCCGCTTCGACCCAGGGCATGTCCGCGAGGGCGATCACGGCCCCGTCCACGGCCGAATCCACCGCGACTTCGGCCCCGCTACCCTCGGCCTCCAGCGCTTGTAGGCCCGCGATCAGGGAGCGGCTCATCCCTACCGTGTAGTCGGGATTGTGCACGATCCGGACGGCGAGGCCGACGAGGGCGTCGCGGACGCGATCACCCGCGTGTCCCGTAACCACCACCACCGGGTCCAGACCGGCCTCGACCAGGGCCGCCGCGGCGCGTCGGACCATCGGCTCGCCTCCGACCGGCTCGAGCAGCTTGTTGGCGTCCCCCATCCGTGTGGATGAGCCCGCCGCGAGCAGGATACCGGCGATGCGAGCCGGGCGTTCAGCCGTCGGACGGCCCAGACGGGGGAGGCCGCGCGCGGAGCTCTCTCGCAGGAGCCCGCCGTAGCCGAGTCCGTCCAGGAACGCCGCCTCAACGTCCAGACCGGCGAGCAGGCGCTCGAGGACGGCATCGAAGCCGCTTCGGCCCTTGGAACGTGCGCACCCGGGCACGCCCAGCACCGTCACTCCCTCGAGCTCGGCCGTCAGAAGCAGGTTGCCCGGATCCACCGGGATGCCCAGCCGCTTCACGGTGCCCCCCAGGGACGTGACCGCCGACGGGACCACGTCGTCCGCGTCCGCGATCTGCGATGCGCCCAGAACGAGCAACAGTGACAAGCCCGAGGAGCGCAGCGTCGTGAGTGCGTCCGCGACGTCTTCGACCTGGTGCTCCACCGTGAGCGTGCGCTCGATGCGGCTGCCGCACGCCTCGATCCGGTCCGCCAGCGCCGCCGCGGCCTTGCGGAGGGCCGAGTCCGGTGTCTTGGCCAAGCGGGTCAGCACGAGGCCCGCCCGGCGGGACCGGAAGGGCGCCAACGAGAGGACGGGACCGGCGGCGGCGCGCTCCTCCCAGGCGCTCACGAGGCTGCCCGCCGCGGCCAGCGGGATGACTTTGGCGGTGGCCACAAGGTCGCCAGCACGGACCCGAGTGCCGCTCAGGACCGTTGCCAGAGTCAGGCCGGGGTCGCCCGCATTGAGCGCTCGGACCGCCTCGGCGTCCACGACCGCGAGGCC
>JAHEKN010000130.1 GCA_024638305.1 Gemmatimonadota bacterium
GGGATGGCGCGGATTCGCTCCTCCAGGGTCTGGAAGAACTCGCCGATCGCGGGACCGTCGTAGTCCTCCCAAGGGAGCGTGAGCCGCATGGTGAGTACCTGGTCGGGATCGAGGCCCGGGTCCGTCCGGTTCAGCCGCATCATGCTGTTGAGCAGTAACCCGCCGCCGGCGAGCAGTACCAGCGCCAGCGCCACTTCCACTCCCACGAATGCGCGCTGAAGGCGCAGGCGCCGGATGCTCCCGGTGGTTCCGGTCCCTTCCGCCTGGAGAGTGCCGCGGATGTCGGCGGCGGACGTCTGAATTGCCGGGACCAGCCCGAACAGGACGCCCGCCCCGACCGAGATGAGCGCGCAGAAGACCAGGACGCGGGTGCTGAGCTCCACGGTGCCCGCCAGGAACGGCACGTTGAGCAGGATGTCCGCGACCGCGGACGTGCCCACGTAGGCAAGCCCGACGCCGAGGAGACCGCCCACGAGCGACAGGCTGACGCTCTCGGTGAGCATCTGGCGGATGAGTCGGCCGCGTCCCGCTCCCATGGCGGTGCGAACCGCCATCTCGCGACGCCGCGTGGCCGAGCGGGCCAACAGCAGGCTGGCCACGTTCGAGCAGACGAGCAGGAGCACGAACGCTACCGCGCCCAGCAGGATGTACGCGGCCAGCCTGAACTGGCGAACGTTGGCGTCCGTCCATGTGAGCGCACGCATGTGCCAGTTCCCGTACTCTTCGAACTCGGCTCCGTAGACCTGTTCCGTGCGACGGGAAAGCCCTTCCAGCTCGGTGTTTACCTCCTCCAAGCTCACATCGTCTCTGATGCGCGCCATGACCTGGAACTGGCGTCGGTCGCGGGGGAACACCTCGGGGCCCACCCCCATCGGAATCCACATGTCCATGCCGTAGAGGATGGCACGGGGCGGCATGATTCCGACGACCGTGTAGGGATTCCCGTTCATGGAAACGGTGCCCCCCACCAGCGCCGGATCCGCACCGAAGCGGGTCTGCCACAGCCGGTGGCTCAGAACGGCAACGGGGTCGCCCCGGACCGTCTCCTCGAGCGTCATGCCTCTGCCGTGGAGGGGCGGCATCCCCAACGTCTCGAACCCGTTGCCCCACCAGAACCCGGTGAAGACGTTGTCGGACGCGTCCCCGTAGGAGACCTGTCGGTTGCCCATGTCCCAGGCGACGACCCGCTCGAGCGTCCGGCTCTGGTCGCGTATATCGAGATACTCGGGGGGCGAGATGTGCTCGACGAAGTTGAGCGAGCTCCCCAGACGCGGATACTCCGTGCCAACGGCGATCAGCCGGTCCTCGTCCGGGAACGGGAAGGGATGGAGGATGAGCCCGTCCACCACGCTGTACAGGATGGTGTTGGCTCCGATTCCGAGGCCCAGGGTCAGGATGACGATGGATGCGAACCCCGCGTTCTTCGTGAGCGTCCTCAGACTGAACCGTACGTCCTGGAGAAACGTCCGCATGTTCCCCTCCCTGTGATTCCTCTGATACCGGGTCCGGCGCCAGTCGGCGTACCGCGAGCGCAGAAGCGGCGGCAGCGATCCGAGCACCTGCGACCAGTACCAGCGCCGGGCTCCCCGCGGCCCCCGCTCCGGCAGCGCGTGCTCGTGGAACTCCTCCTCCAGGTCGCCAACCAGAGCGTCGGCCCGGGCCGGATGGGCGGCCCGGTCCAGAAGCCACCGTGCGAGTCGGGGTGGACTCGCCGGCCGACTGGATGGTCTACCGGGTGATGGATCCAACGGCGGATCCCTTGGCGGATCCGTCGCAGGCGGTGGCGGCCGTGTCATGCCTGCTCGAGGGAGCCGACGCCGTCCACGCCATCCCACATGCTGTCCAGCATGCGTCGCGAGCGGAGGAGCGCCTGCTTGCCGGCCGGCTGGAGCCTGAAGTGCCGGCGGGCGCGTCCCCCCCGCACCGGAGTCGCCTCACCCTCCTCGGAAGCGAGGAAGCCCTTGCGCTCGAGGCGTTCGAGCGTCGCGTAGACGGCACCTATCGAGACCTCGCGACCCGTCTGCCCCACGATCTCACGGCGGATGGACATCCCGTAGCCGTCGCCGTCCATCCGGAGCACCGCGAGCAGCACCAACTGCTCGAACTCCCCTAGGAACTTCCCCTTCCCCATCGCGCCGTCCCTGTTGCGGTCTAATATTCTACAAAATAGAAAATATTGCCGCGGCAGCAAGTGCGGGCCGGGTCGGCGCCTGGTCAGCGCGTGGTCGGCGGCTGGAGCTTCAGGACAGGAGCAGCGCGGCGCTCGCGACGGCGCCCAGCATGACCACCCACGTCAGCGGGGCCCGGAACCAGGGACGAATCTCCCTCTGAACCTGCTCGAGGCGCTGGGCGTTCAGGCCGATCACCAGGTTTCCGTCGGGGCCCTTGGTGCCGCGAATGAGCTGATCGCGGAGGAGGCCGTTCACGGCCTCCCGGTACTTGGGTGCCTGCTTCTCGAAGCCCCTGATCTCATTCGGCCTCCGAAACGTGTCGGGGCCGGCGGCGTTGAGCTCCCTCAGAATCGTCTTCCTGGGCGTCATCGACATGCGGTGTTTGGGTCGAACATCGCTCAGCCGGGGCCCCTTCGAAGGAACCGCACGGGGCGTGAGCGCACCGAGCCCTACGAGCGCGGGACGTCGTTTGTTTGACGACAGTCAGCGGGCGAGGGTTGCGCCCGACGCTACTCGCAGGAGAGACAGTTGTGGTTGTTCTTGGCCCCGAGGCTCTCCAGGAGCGCCATCGCCTCCGGAAACGGCTGGATGCGCTGCTGCGGGCCGTTGGCCATGTCCACCGTGGTCTGGCCCCTTCTGCTCACGACCGTGACGTCGGCGCCCTTGTCGACCAGGTAGCGGATCATCTCCGTGTCGCCACGCGAAGCGGCGTTGTGGAGGGGCGAGTAGCCGTCGTCGTCACGGGCGTTCACGTCGGCCCCGTGCTCCTCGACCAGGTAGCGGACCGCCGCCATCCAGCCGTCGGGCACGTGACGATGGGAGTTGCCCGCGTAGCCGGTACCGTATCCGTGGCCCGACGCCACGTGGATCGGGTACACGGCCGGACCACCCACCGGAACCGGCGGCAGACCGGACGGGTCCTCGGCGGGGCCGCCCCTCCGAAACCGGCGCTCGGGCGCCTTCAGGGTCGGAATGCCCGGATCCGCGCCGTGCTCGACCAGGAGCCGCATGGCCTCGACGTCCAGGGCGTGCGCGGCCCTCCAGAACGGCGTGGCACCCGTGGTGTTGATGCCGAGGTGGCTGAACGTGTACTCCATGAACCACAGGTGCTTGGTCAGGCGCACGTTGGGGTCCGCCCCCGCCTCGAGCAGCTCCTTCATCACGTCCAGGTAGGTGGCGTTCTGCTGCTGGTAGGCCTGCTGCTGCGGATAGCGGGCCTTGGGCGCCCAGTGCGTGTTGAGCGCCGCGAACAGCGGCGTGGTGCCGGCCTGACTCGCGACGGTCGGGTCCGCCCCCACCTGGAGGAGCTCCACGGCGAGATCGAAGTGGCCGTTGATCACGGCGCTCAGGAGCGGCGAGGTGTGGTCGCCGCCGCTCGGCCGATTCAGATCGGCCCCGCCCTCGAGCAGGGTGAGCGCGATGTCGCGGTGTCCCTCGCGGACCGCGTAGAGCAGGGCCGTCATTCCACCCTGTGCTCCGACCATGTCCGCGTAGGAGTCTCCCATGCCCTCCTGCGCCGGCGCGTTCGGGTCTGGCAGGGCCTGTTGATCGGGGCGCGCGTCTTCCGGTCCGAGCTCCTGGCGCATCGCGTTCAGAACCTCGTCCCGCTGGCCCGTGTGGCCCTCACCCGCCTGCGGCGTCTCCCTAGCGGCCCGAACCGCGGCCTGAACCTCGGCCGGGCTGGGGCGCCAGGCCTCGTCCCTGGGGCCCACCTGCGCCCGGAACTCCGCCAGGATCTGATCTCGGCGCTGCCCTGCCGCACGGTCAGCCGTCGCACGCTCGTTCAGGTCCACCACCGTGCTCTCGAGCCCCGGGTCGGCGCCTCCCTGGAGGAGCGCCTTGACGGCCTCGTGTCGGCCGGCGGCCGCCGCGAACATGAGCGGGGTCTGGCCGCGCGCGTTTTCGCGAGCGTCCGCTTGGGCGCCCGCCTCCAGCAGCGCCCGCACCGCATCGGCAACCCCGGAGATCGCCGCGAAATGGAGCGCCGTCGACCCGCCCGTAGAGGTCTGCGCCCCGAGATCGGCGCCCGCACCGATGAGCGCCCGGATCACGCCGGTCGAGCCCGAGCGAGCCGCCAGATGGAGCGGCGTGTAGTCGCCGATCCGCGTGACCGCCTCGGTGTTGGCGCCGGCGTGCAGCACGATCTCGGCGATCTCCGGGTTCCCCTTCTGCGCCGCCCAGTGGAGCGCGGTCATACCGTCTCCGTGGGCCGCGTTGACGTCGGCGCCCTCGGACACCAGGGTCCGTACCGCCTCGACGTCCCCGGCCCGGGCGGCGTCCGCGAGCGGAGGATCCACGCTGCCGCCGGCCCCCAGGAGCACCGCCACCAGCACGAGGCCGGCGGCTTTCGGGCTCAGTCTCACGCTCATGCGCTCAACCTCCGGTGCTCATCGACGTCGATGGCATGGTGAGCGAGAGCGCCCCGGTGCTGTCCCCGAAGTTGGCAGTGTCGTCCATCCCGAGCGCGTGCATCAGGCTGAGCATCGCGTTGGCCATCGGCGTCCCGTCCGGAGCCTTCAGGTGGAGGTTCCCCTCCAGGCGCCCGTTGGCTCCACCGGCGACCAACAGCGGCGCGCGCCGGTGGTTGTGGAGGTTCCCGTCGGCCATGGGCGACCCGTAGATCACCATGGTCTTGTCGAGCAGGTGCGTGTCCCCCTCGTGGATGCTCTGCAGGCGCTCGAGGAGGTAAGGCAGCATGCTCACGTGATACCGGTTGATCTTGAAGAACTCCAGAATCCCCTCTTCCCTGCCGCCGTGGTGCGACGCCGGGTGGAAGGGCCGGTCCGACCCGCTCTCCGGGAAGACCCGGGCCGAGGAGTCCCGCCCCATCTTGAGCGAGAACACCCGCGTCACGTCCGACGCGAACGCCAGCGCCTGCAGGTCGAACATGAGCTTGACGTGCTCCTCGAAGGAGTCCGGCACCCCGGCGGGCGCCTCGGGCAGCTCTCGCGGCTCGCCACTGGTGTTGCGCGCCTCGATCCCTTCGATCCGTCGCTCGATCTCGCGCACGTTCTCCAGGTATCGGTCCAGCCGCTCGATGTCGTTGGGCCCGAGCTCCCGTCTGAGCTCGGAGACCCGGCCGGCGATCCAGTCCAGGATGCTCTTGTTGGTGCGGCGGCGCGCCTCGCGCTCCGCCGGAGTCCCGCCTGCTCCGAAGAGCTGGTCGAACGCCACCCTGGGATCACGGATGACCGGGAGCGGCTCGGTGGGCGAGGCCCAACTGATGGAGTCGGTGTAGACGCACGTGTACCCGTACGCGCATCCCCCCGACTGGTTGATGTTCTCGATGCAGAGCTGCATGGACGGAATCGGCGTCTCCTGGCCGAACCGCTGCGCGTAGATCTGGTCCAGGGAAGTCCCGACGTAGACGTCCGAGCCCTCCGTCTGCTTGGGGTGCGACTGCGTCAGGAACACTGCGCTCGAGCGGAAGTGGTCGCCGCCGATCTCCTTGGGCTGGTACGCCTCGGCCATCCGCACGTCGGTGTTGCTGATGATGGTCAGGTAGTCGCGGAACGGCTCGAGCGAACTGAGCGCGCTGGGGCTCAGGTCGAAGTCCCGACCCACGGCCGCCGGGGCCCACAGGTTTTGCGTGGCGCCCCAGTCGTTGCAGCCCGCGGCGCCGTGCACCATCTCGATGGCGATCAGCCGAGTGGGGTCGGCCACGTGGCGGACCCGCGACCAATGGCGGCCGGCGGGAACCATGGCGTCCAGGAACGGCAGCGCGACGGTCGCACCCATGCCGCGCAGAAAGGTGCGGCGGTGAAGGTGCTTTCCGGTGATGAAGTCCATTCGATGGGTCTCCCGGGCCTATGCCCTCAACGTCCGTTGCCTGCCGATTGGTCCCCGGCGCCGTCTTCGACGGCCGAGGCGCGTTGCATCTGGAATGCGGGGCTCTCCACCACACCGAGGATGAACGCCGACATCGTGTACCCTTGGTCCTCCGCCCGCTTCGAGATGGCTCGCACGGTCGGTTGGTCGAAATACTCGACGCGGCGCCCGAGCGCGTACGCCATGAGGTTCTCGGTAAAGGTGCGCACCAGCGGGATCGGCCGCGCCACCAGAGCCCTCTGGAGATCCATCGGGCTCGTGACGGGGGTCCCGTCGTACAGCTCACCCCTAGTGTCCAGCGCAACGCTGTTCTCGCGAATCCGCCACTGACCCGTCACGTCGAAGTTGTCGAGCGCCAGGCCGATGGGGTCGATGAAGCGGTGGCACGAGTTACAGGTAGGATTGGTGCGGTGGATCTCCATCCGCTCGCGCGTGGTCAGCATGCGACCGTCCTCCACGTCCTCCGTCTCGTCCAGGTCCGGGACTCCGGGAGGCGGTGGCGGCGGCGGCGTGCCCAGCAAGACCTCCATCACCCACTTGCCTCTCAGCACCGGCGAGGTGCGCCCGGCGTGCGAGGTCAGCGTGAGGATGCTCCCGTGCCCGAGGAGTCCGCGGCGCTTGCTGTCGGGGTAGGACACCCGCTGGAACTCCTCGCCGGTGACACCGGGGATGCCGTAGTGCCGAGCCAAGCGCTCGTTCACATAAGTGTAGTCCGCCTGGTAGAGGTCGAGGACGCTCCGGTCGTCCCGCACGAGGCTGTGGAAGAACAGCTCCGTCTCGCGCCGCATCGCGTCGGCCAGCTGCTGATGGAAGTCGGGGAAGAGCAGCCGGTCGGGGTGGACCTTGTCCAGGTCGTCCAGCCTGAGCCACTGCGCGGCGAAGCGCGTGGCCAGCGCCTCGGAGCGCGGGTCGGCGACCATGCGCCGAACCTGCCGCCCGAGCTCGCCGGGGCTCGAGAGCCGAGACGACTGGGCGAGACCGAGAAGCTCCTCGTCGGGCGGCCCGCCCCACAGGAAGAACGAGAGCCGGGAGGCGAGCGCCACGTCGCTGATCCGGTAGGCGGTCCCAGGGGCGGCCCGCTCGGCCGGCTGCTCGAAGCGAAACACGAAATCGGGGCTCGAGAGGATGGCCTCCAGAGCCGTCCGCACGCCCACCTCGAACCCGCCTTCATCGCTGCCCAGCTCGTAGAACGCCATGAGGCCATCGACGTCCTCGGGTGTCAGCGGCCGCCGGAACGCCTGCCGCGCCAGCCGCGAAACGATCCGCTCGGCGCAGGGACGTGCTTCCTCCGGAGCGGCCGGCCGGCACTCGAAGATCCTCCGGCGGCTCGGGGAGTCGGACACGCCGGTGGGGTCGAAGGGGCCGCTCACGACCAGGTCCTTGAGGTGGGCCAGCGCGGTCACGCCATAGCCGCCGACCCCGATCTGGCGATCGGCGAGCGACCAGTCGTGAGGCGACACCAGGTCCTCCATCGGCCCTTCGCTGAGGCGGAGGAATGCCGCCGACACCCGCCGCGGTCCGGTGCGCACGAAGATCGGCTCCGTCCGCATGGTCACCCCGTTGGGATCGGACACGTCCATCCAGCGGTCGACCTCGAGCAGCTCCACCCGCTCTCCGTCGATCGACACCTCGATCTGCTCCCCGGGCGTGGTTCCACCGAAGAAGCCGCCGGTCGTGGTGTGCTCGAACGCGAGCGTGAACACGTACTCCCCGTCCGCCGGGAACGTGTGGGTCACCGAGACGCCGCCACGGGTGCCCTGCGGCGCTCCCTCCACCCGGTCCCACTGCGTCGCGTAGCCGGGGTTGGTGTAGGTGGCCGAGCTGGGCGTGGCCTGCGGATCGCCCACGGCCAACCGGCTGATCTCCGCGGCCGCGCGGAAGTACGAGTCCAGCAACAGCGGCGACAGCATCTGGACGTCGGCGATGTTGTCGAAGTTGGCGCTCTTGGTGTCGAGCGGCAGGTAGGCCCCGGCGTCGATATCGAGCGCGAGCAGGGCTCGGATGGAATTCTCGTACTCGACCTGGTTGAGACGCTGGAACGTGCGCCCGCCGGGATCGGGATTGGCCGCGGCCGCCGCGTCCAGCCTGGCTTCGAGCCCCTGGACGAGCGCGAGCAGCGTGTCGCCGGCGGGACGCCTGGACCCCGGAGGAGGCATCATGCCCGCGCGGAGCTTTCGGACCATCTTCTCGGCCAGCTCCGCGTTCTCGGTCGCTGCTTCCGCGTCGAAACGGTCGAGGGACATGTTGCCCCGGAGCCGGCGATCGTTGTGGCAGCTGGCGCAGTAGCGCTGGAGCACCTCGTTGTCGGTCGCGTTGTCGGTCGCGGCAACCGCTGCGGCCGGAGCGGCCGGAGTGGCCAGCGTGACGTGGGTCCAGCCCGCCACCGCCGGGGGTGCGTTGGCGCCGTCGGCAACGCCGAAGGTTGCGTCGCTCGCGAGAACGCACACGACCCCTAGTGTCGCGGTCACGAGAGTAGGCGTCTTCATTGCCCTCCTATGGTGCCCTCATTTCTCCCGCATGCGGCCCCTCCCCGCTGCTGATCCCGGGGCTCCCGGAGCGGGCGACGCGTCGGGGTCCAAAATGCCACGTTATCTTACCGATACCCCGAAACCGCCGCTAGAAACGAGCGGTCGCGGAGCGGGTGGCGTCGACCCCTGAAAGGTACCATCCTGCGCGGGTCCGACAGAAGACGACGAGGCCCCGGCTGCTCGCATGGGCCCGGGCCGAGGAGTAGAGCTCATGCATGTCCGGCTTCGTGGCGCGCGCTCACCGAGCGCCGTGTTCGTGGCCGTCCTGGCCCTCGCGGGGAGCGGGGCGACCCCACTCAGCGGGCAGCAAGAGGCGAGCCCGACCGTCGAGGAAGCCGAGCTGGTGCGCTTTGCCCGCGCCCATCTGGCCGTCGCGGCCGCGCGGGACGCATACCATGCACGGTTGGCCCGCAGCCACGAGGACAACGAGCGCGAGCGGTTGCGTGCCGAGCTGACCGAAACGCTGGCGGGGATCCTGGACGCGCACGAGATGAGCCGGGAGGAGTTCGACCGCTTCACGGTGCTGGTCAGCACGAACGCCGAGGCGCGCGCCTCGTTCGAGCGGATCCTGGCCGACCTGGCGGCCGCGCCCAGGGACACCACGTCCGTCAGTGGGTCATCGCGTAGATGATGAAGTTGATGGCCAGCTGGTACGCGAAGCTCGACCGATCGAACGGGTAGTCGGGGCTTTCCGACCACTCCCAGGCGTCCCCCAGGTCCGTGTTCCAGTTGATCACCACCATCAGGTCGCCGTAGTCGTCGAAGATCCCGCGCACGTGCGGCACGTACCCGTCACGCTCCCAGTATTGGCCGTAGCGCGCGTTCCCGATGCTCGGGACCTGCAGGATCTCCTCGATGTCGTAGAACGAGTGGAAGATCGGGTGGTCGAGCGGGATCTCCTCGATCGCGCGGTCCGGAAACACCTGCCGGATCTGGTACTCGAAGTTGGCCCACTCCCGAGTGCCCCAGAAGTCGTCGATCACCAGGAAGCCGCCCGCGTGCACGTAATCCCGGAGCGCCTCGATCTCGGCGGGCGAGAGGTACATCGCGCCGACTTCCAGCGCGTACAGGAACGGATAGCGGCGGAGGTTGGGGTCGGTCAGCTGGACCGGATTCTCCTCACGGTTGACGTCGAGCAGCGTGAGCATCCGGTCCAGGATGTAGAGGAACTGGCGATCGGCCTTGGGGAAATCCGTGGCCCAGGCGGCCCAGCGGCGACGCCCGAACCCGCCGTCGGAGTAGACGGCGCGGGTGAACGAAAACTCGTGTGCGGGGAGCGGCGCCTGTTGTAGCGCAGGGATGGCCAGGGCGGCGCTCTCTTCCGCCGACCCCGCCTCGGCCGCGATGGCGGAGGATGATCCGCCGGCGCCGGATACGATCCCCAACGAGGCCGCGCCCAGGGCGGTCGCGGCCGCGGCCCACGACGCCCGCCGGAGCGGACCCGTGGCCGCCGGGGTCGGACGGGCTCCGCCCTCGGCCGCGCCCCGCGCGACCCCCCGATCCGTCATGCCCGATTCTCCCGGGTGATCCGCTTGAACGACTCGCCCACCAGCTCACGCAGTGTCGCCAGGTCCACGTCCTCCAGTGTCTTGACGTAGAGGCACGACTTGCCGGTCTTGTACTTCCCGAGCCGGTCCATCAGTTCCTCGTAGCGTCCGAATCCGGGCATGATGTAGAGGGTCAGGGCCTGCTTCCTGGGGGAGAACCCGGTGGCCATCCACTGGCCGGTGCGGCCGCTCTCGTACCGGTACGTGTACTCGCCGAACCCGACGATGCTGCCCCCCCACATCCTGGGCTCCGCACCGGTCACCTCCCGCATCAACTGGAGGACCGTAAACGAGTCCGCGCGGCGGCCTTCGTCCTCGATCCCGTTCAGGAACGCCTCCACGTCACCGTCGTTCTTCTTCGTCTTGAGCTCCGCCATGAGCCCTTCGCTCCCGTCGTAGATCCGACCTCAGTGTGGCTCGCTGTTGGCGAACACCTCGCGCTCGGTGAGCCCGTAGAGCGGCGGCGCATCGACTCCGAGCAACCCGAGAATCACATACATCTGTCCGCGGTGGTGGATTTCATGCTCGATCATGGCGCGGAGCCACTTCCAGGTCGTGAGCTCCACCCCCCCGGGCGTCGGACACTTCTGGGTGAGCTGGTCCGGCGCAAGGGCCGCGAAGATCTGCATGGCCTGCGCGTGCATCTCGTCGAAGTAGGCCCAGACCGCCTCGCGCCCGCTCGCGAGATCGGGGCCGTGCCCGGGGTAGCGGCTCGGGAGCCCGCGCACGTTCTCCGCCCACATCCAACGCTCGCTGGCGGCCACGTGGCGCACGAGGTCCCCGAAGCTGAATCGCTCCGGGTCGTAACGCCACTCGAGCCCGTCCCCGGGGATCGAGCGTACGACCGCGCTCGTGCGGGCCCGTACGCGCTCGAAATGCGAAAGGAAGTCCTCGATCCGCTCGATCCGCATCAGGTGGCGACACAATAGAGCCGGTAGACGTGCACGTCCCGGGAGAGATAGCTGCCGGTG
>JAHEKN010000281.1 GCA_024638305.1 Gemmatimonadota bacterium
GGCGTGACCGAGGAGATGTTCCTCACGCCCCAGCACCGTCAGACGGCCGACTACATCGAGGGCAGGTACGGCTGATTGACGGGGATTCCCGGGGGCGCTCAGGCCGCAGGAGTGCGGCTCGATGCCGGCCGCGGTTCAGCCCCCGCGTCTCACCGTTCAGCTCCCCGGCAACGTCCCGTGGAGCATATCGCCCAGCCAGTGGCCCGCGCGCTGGACCTTGGCCCGGACGTAGGGGAGGTTGTGGCGGTTGAGCTTCCCGTGCAGTGGCTGCCGGACCACCACCTCGATGCCGCTCTCCTCGAGTGCCCTCACCTTGTCCGGGTTGTTGGTGAGCAGCCGGACGCGCTCGATCCCCAGGTGGCGCAGGATGCCCACGGCGGCGGCGTAGCGCCGTTCATCCGCCTCGAACCCCAGCACGGAGTCGGCGTCCACGGTGTCGAGCCCCTGTTGCTGCAGCGCGTACGCGCGGAGCTTGTTACCGAGACCGATCCCGCGACCCTCTTGGGCCAGGTAGAGCAGGATTCCACCCCCGGCGGCCTCGAAGACGCGCAGACTGCCGCGGAGTTGCTCACCGCAATCACACCGCAGGCTCCCGAACAGGTCGCCGGTCAGGCAAGCCGAGTGCAGCCGGGCGGGCACCGGATCCGGCCAACGCTCGCACTCGCCGATGAGGATGGCCACGTGCTCCAGGAGTCCATTCGCCTCTCTGAACAGCATGAAGCGAGCGTTCTCGTCCTCTCCGAGTGGAACGGGTGCCGAGCTCACCAGGCTCACTGCCGGTGACCCCAGGGCTGCGCCCGTGATTCCCTCGATCTGCTCGACCGTGACGCGAAGAATGGCGCCGCTCTCGAGCGCCCCGCTGAGCGCTGACCCCGGAAGGGGTTCGGCCCGGGTGGAGACCAACGCGGGGAGCATGCGACCGAGCCGTGTCAGATCGAGCCCGGCCGTCTCCAGATCCGAGGCCGGTCGAATGTGGTCCACGGCCACATCGGCCGCTTTCCTGGCGCTCGCAAGTCTGAACAGGCCCTCGGGACCCGCGACCTCGACCGTCATGCTGACGGCCCCGGCCCGACCCTCTCCGGTCGGGCCGTTCGGGACGAGTCCCATCGATCGGGCTCGGGCCGCCGTCACGGTGAGGCTGATGCTTCCCGAGCCCAGACGCCGAAGGCGATCGAGCAACGCGGCGTCGAGGCTCTCGACCGCCGCGAAGAGGAGGCTCGCGGACTCCGGAGACTGGTTGCGTCGTTCTACGAGGAGTGGCCGGCCTCGACGCAAGTCGAAGAGCCCCCGTTCCGCATCATGCATACTTCTAACCACCTCTCGATTCGTATTGGAACGCGTCTGGGCCAGCAGACGCAACCGTGCGGCGCGCCCGAGTTCAGCCGGCGGGCTGGTCTCGGTAGGGACCAGAAGAAGCCCGAGCCCGCGCAGACCGTCCCCAATACGGGCGCTCGCGGTCACCTGAACCAGCAGCGTGGAGAGCAGCAGGCCGGCGAGGATCGGGGTGAGCCAAACGAAGAACAACGGGCTCGCGTAAAGCGTAAGGCTCGCCCACGAGAATCCGAGCGCCAGGGGAATGGCCGTGCCGCGCAGCGACTCCGTCCAAGTAAGGTAGCGCCCGTCGCGGGCCTGCGCGCCCCAGGTGACGTTGCGGCCGGCCAGGATGCCAACGACGCTCTGGACGTGGTACATCATCATGAGGGGCGCGGTAACGACCGAGAAGAGCGCCTCGAGGAGGCCGGAAAGGACCAGACGGAGCGCACCTCCGTACGCATGCCGCTCGCGTACGATCGCCAGCAGGACGCCCAGCGCCTTGGGCGCAAACAGCACGAACGCGGTAACAGCGAGCAGCGGCACGAGCGCGCCCACATCGCGGAGGATACCCCCACCGGAGCCGGCCGCGCCTTCCCAGACCGGCCCCCCACTCGCGGCCGGCAAGATCACATATGCCGTGCTGGCCAGCAGGAGAAACAGCCAGAGCACGGACGATACGTACCCCATCGCGCCCAGGACGAAATGGAGCCGGCTGAGGCCGTGCAGGCCGGGCTCCCGCAACAGTCGCAGATGTTGCAGGCTTCCCTGCGCCCAGCGCCGGTCGCGCTCGGCATAATCCGGGGCGTTCGCAGGCACCTCTTCGTGACTACCGTCGAGCAATGGCAGCAGCAAGCAACGCCAACCGGCCCGTCTGAGGAGTGCGGCTTCCACGAAGTCGTGGCTCAGGATCTCGCCCCCGAGCGGGGGCTTACCGGGCAGCACGGGCAGCCGGCCGTGCTCCGCGAACGGTCGCGCGCGGAGAATGGCATTGTGACCCCAGTAGTTGGCCGTGTCGGTCTGCCAGAAGCTCTGCCCGGTGGCCAGCATGGGACTGTAGAGCGCGCTCGCGAACTGGATGAACCGTCCGAAGGCCGAGGACTGGCGCGCCGGAATCGGCACCGTTTGGACCAGCCCCACGTCGGGGTTGGCCTCCATGGTCCGCACGAGGCTCACGAGCGTGGTGCCGCTCATCACGCTGTCCGCGTCCAGCACCACCAGGAAGTCGTAGCTCTCGGCGTGATTCTCCAGAAAGTCGGCGATGTTGCCCGCCTTGCGGCCGACGTTGGCGGGTCGCCGCCGATAGTGCAGTCGACCGGACTCGGCGACACTGTCGCCGAGCGCGGCCCATGTGGCCTCTTCGGCTCGGGCCACTCGGGGATCGGTCGTATCGCTCAGGAGATGGAAATCGAAGGCGGATGCCGCTGGCGTCGAGTCCAGTGCCGCGATCATGGCCGCGAGCCCGGACACGAC
>JAHEKN010000131.1 GCA_024638305.1 Gemmatimonadota bacterium
AAGTAGGCGTCCTCGATCCGGCCGTCCGGGTCGTGCACAATCGGGAAGGTGGTGCCCATCTCGTTGACGAACCCCATCACCCGGTCGGTGTCGGACTGGTCCAGGCTGACGGCGATCAAGCTCAGTCCCCGCGGACCGAGTTGCTCGTGGATCTCCTGAAGATCCGGGAACTCCGTCCGGCAGGGAACGCACCACGTGGCCCAGAGGTTGAGCAGCGTGGCGGGCTGTTCCCCTCCGATGGTGACGGTTTGGCCATCGACCGTGACGGCCTCGTAGGCCGGGACCGCGTCCCCGGGCTGGAGCGGCCGGAACGCGGGACGGGAGTCGGAGCCTGAGCAGGCAACGGCCAGGACCGACGACAGGAGGGTGACTCTCACAATCAAGCTCATGACAAGGAAGCTACGAATCCGGCCGGCCGCGGACCATGGCGCTCCGGGCCGGCGCCCCGCGGTCGCCGAGTTTGTACTGCTTCGGAGAATCGGCCGTATGTTCTGCACACGTCGCGACTGGGGGGAGTCATGGACAGCACGTTGGATCGCAGATCGTTTTTGACCGTGGGCTCGCTGGGACTGGCGGGCAGCGCACTCGGGTCGCCCGGCACGGCCGGCTCCCTTCGGCGCGCGGACGACCCACCGCCCGGCTTCCCGCACCAGGACCCGGCTTTGGTGCAAGCGGTGGTTGGAGCTTCCCACAGCAACTTCGATAGGGTGAAGGAGCTGGTCGACGCCTATCCGGAACTCGCTAAAGCGAGTTGGGACTGGGGGTTCGGCGACTGGGAATCCGCGTTGGGCGCAGCCGCGCACACGGGTCGTGTTCAGATTGCCGAATACCTGTTGGCCCAGGGTGCCCGGCCCAACCTGTTCTCGGGCGCCATGCTGGGGCACCTCGATGTGGTGCGTTCGATGATCGAGGCATCGCCCGGCATCCAGGGCACACCTGGCCCCCACGGCATCACGCTGCTCTCGCACGCGCGTGCTGGCGGGGACCGATCAGCGGCCGTGCACGCCTATCTGCTCGAGGTTGGCGGGGCCGATCCCCAGCCAGTCTCGGAGCCGATGGCCGAGGATGTCCGCACCGGCCTGTTCGGCACCTACCGCTACGGTCCTGGCGCCGACGAGACCATCGACGTGACGGACCGGAACGGGTCGGTCTTTCTGGCTCGCACGGGCCAGGCCGCGCGTGGCCTGACACACCACGGTGGCCTCGTCTTCCATCCGGCGGGGGCACCCTCGGTCCGAATCGCGTTTGGCGGTGTCCCACCCAATGAGATCCGCCTCCGGATGGGGACCGTGGAGGTGACGGCGGTGCGCGAGGGCTGAGCCGCTCCGGCCAACCGGGTCAGGCGGTGCCACCTCCCTTCATCAGACCCTGTCGAACCAGATCCCGCTCCGAGCGGATGTTTCGGGTCGTCGGGTGGTCGGGTCCCACCGCCTCGATCGCGTCGGCGAGAATGCCCTCCAGTTCCTCGAGCGACTCGGTGACTTCACCGGATCCGTAGCGGTGGATGGCACGGTACATCCGCAGCTTGAGCGTGTCGGGGTGGGACGGCCCCAGAACCCGGTCCGAATCCGCGAGCGCCCGCTCCAGAAGGGCCGCTGATTCTTCGAGGCGGCCGAGCCAGGAGTAGGTCACCGAGAGGTTCTCCCGGGCAAGGATCGTGAGCGGGTGATCGCTTCCCAGCACCCGGCTCCGATCGTCCAAGAGCAGCTCCATCTGCACCGCCGCCTCGTCCAGCCGGCCGGCCTCGGCCAGCGCCGACGCGAGGTTGCCGCGGACCGTCAGGGTGAGCGGATGGTCGGAGCCACTCAGGCGCGTCCGGTCTGCCAGCAGGGACTCCAGCTCCTCGATGCTACGGGCATACTCCCCGGCAGCCCCGAGAGCGCTGGCGAGGTTGTTGCGCGTGCGGAGCGTGGCGTGGTGATCCGGCCCGAAGACACGCGTCCGGTCGGCCAGAAGTCGGGTATCCTCCGCGATTGCCTCCTCCAGCCGCCCCGCTTCCCGTAGGCACGCTGCCAGGTCGTTACGGCACGCGAGCACGGGCGGATCGTCGGCCCCCAAGACGCCCTCGAGCCGGGGCACCACGTCGCGAAGCTCTGCGAGAGCTTCGTCGAAACGACCGGCGCCGAGCAGGTTGCGCGCCAAATCCGACCTCGTGAACAGGGTGGACGGATCGTCCGGACCGAACGCGCCGGTCCGCTCCCCAACCAAGGCGCGGTACTCGTCGATCGACTCGGCCCAGCGCCCGGTCTCGGCGAGCCCTTCGGCCAACAAGGCCCGGATCGTGCGCGACTCCGGTGCGTCGGCGCCGCCGGGGTCCGGTATCTCGGTGAGCAGCGCCCGCAGCTCCTCGATTCCCTCGTGCAGTCGTCCCAGGTCCAACAGCGCCTTGGCCCGGCTCCGGCGCGCGCGCCGCACGGGTGAATCGTCCACCCCGTCCCCGCCGCGATGGCCACGAATCGCTTCGTCGAACTGACTCAAAGCCTCCTCTGTCCTCCCTGCCTCTCCCAGGAATCTGCCCAACGCCGCGCGGACGTTCGGCACGTTGGGGTCGGGGGCATCCGTCGAATCGAGCAGGTCCTGCAGCAGGGCCCTGGCGCAGGCGACGGCGCCCTCGCTATCCCCGACGGCGGAGAGTACCGTCGCGCGATTGTAGCGGGCCCAGATGTTCTGATCCGTCCAAGCCGGATCCACCGCGGTCCAAGCTTCCAGCTTCTCCAGCGCACCGGCGCTCGCACGATACGCCCTCAGCTCCCAGAGCAGCTCGGCCAGCTCCCTGAGGACCATGAGTGCCGCAGCGTCGATGGGAGCGAGGCCATCCTCGGCCGCCCCCACGTGCGCTTCCAGCGCGGCCTGGCGGGCCTGCGCCGACAGATCCGGCCACTCGGGCCGGTTGCGGACCTCTCCGACCCACCGCACGAGCGCGCCCCGCGCGGCTTCCAGCTCCTGCGGCCGGTAGGCCGTACGGCACTCGTCCCGTGCGGTCTCGAACAGACCCGACTCCACGAACGCGTCCAGGGCCCGGTCGACCGATCGTATCCACCCCCACGGCGACCGTGACTCTCCGAGCCCGCGCTCGACGTCGGTCAGCCGGAGCAGCTCGCCCGCGATGGGAATCCAGTCGGGATTGAACTGGCGTCCCTGCACGGTCGAGAGCGCCAGCACGTCGCGAACCGGATCAGGGAGCTCGCGCCAGATCCGTTGGTAGATCTCGCGGTCGCCGGCCGGAAGACCCTCCAAGTCCGGGGGTGAAAGCTGGAAGGCGCCCCCCTCGAGCGACCGCTGGACCAGCCTGAGGGAAAGGAGTCCTTGCAAATGGTTGGGGTTCCCGTCCGCCCGTTCCACCAGGGCCCGGACGACGGATGCGCCCGTGCGTGGGGCCCGCGCAAGAATCAGCGACTCGACGGCTTCGGTAGGGAGCTGGTCGAGGTCGAACCGGTCGGCGCACCCCTTCCCCATCCACGCTCCGAGTGCCGCCCCGAACGATCCCGCCTCGTCCACCTGCAACGCGAGTCGATCGGGCCAACCGGTTGCCAGCACCAGAACGCGTCCGGAGGAGGCCAGGAGCCGGTCCACGAACGCGACGGTTCCCGGGTCGGCCCAGTGGGCATCGTCCACCACGATCACGATCGGAAGATCGTCACCGGAGATGCGCGACAGATTCGCGGCCAGCTCCTTCGCAGCCTCGCTCTGCCCCTCGTGTCCGTACGTGTCGACGCTCCTGGACTCGAATCCCGCGCGGCGCTGTCGGAGCGCCCGCCACTCCCCGGTCAGCACGTCCCATCCAGCGGTGGCCACTCCGTGCCAGGTAAGCGCCAGATTGACCGGGTCGGGCAACCCGAAGAGGCCCGCAACCGCCCCCACCGCCCCGAGGCGGGACTTCCAGCGGTCTCCCTTGCTGGCAAGCAGCTCTGCCAGCGGGCCCACGTGCGCCTCGAACTGCCGCTCGGCGTACTGGAGGGCAGCCAACTCCTGGCCCATCTGGTCGCGGTCGCAGCTCAGTCCCAGCCAGAGGAAGGGTATGGGCACGCCGGCGGGAGCCTCGAACGGAGGGGGGAAGATCCGCTTGCGTGACTCGAGCCACGATCCATCACCCTGTCCCAGGATCGCCGGCCAATAGTCGTATGCATGCATACGCGCGAGTTGGCCATACACCTCCTGAACGACCCGCGTCTTGCCCCACCCCGTGGGGGAGGCCAGCAGGCAGAGACGACTGCCGCCACCCCGCCGGACCTCCCGGAAGCGCCCGAGCAGCGTCTCGACGAGCCGGATGCGCTCTTCGCCGACGAACTCGGGGGCGCTCATTGCCGGTTCAGCTCAGACGTGCATCAAGCCCTGTCGACTCCGAGTGCTAGCTGATCCTCCGTGGCCGCCAATCCGTCAGGATCTTGGGTGCGTCCTCGAGGAGCTGATTCAGCTCCGCGATCACGCCGTCCACGATTCCCGAAAGCTCCTGCGCTCTCATCTGTGCCTGGGCCTCGATCTCGGTCAGCACCTCCACCTGCCCGTCGGTCGGCCGGGCTTGGGCACCCTGGATGCTGCGCGCCACGGTCCGGAGCTGTTCGATGAGCCTGGGCCACTGCCTGTAACCCATGCGGGGTGGAGGCCGTCTGAGCTCGTTCTCGAGCGCCCCGAGCTCGTCGCGGGCCGAGCCGGCCGTGCGTTGGACCTCGGCTTCGTTCGATAGACCCTTCCCGCGGATCGACTCCAGGAGCCCGTCGATCTGGCCATTCAGGTCCACCACGGTGCCGACCATCTGGTTGAGCTGCGTCTCCAGGTCTCGCGCCCGTATGGCGGCCGCGAAGCGGGCCTCGTAGTCGGCGCGGGACGCGGCAACGTTGGGATCGCCCCGGAGCTCGAACGTGGTCGTGCCCTCCATGCCGTCGGCGACCACGGTGGCGGTGTACATGCCCGGAACCGCGGGCGGACCCTGGGCGCCGAAGCCGAAGAAGCCTCCCCCACCGCCACCACCCCCACCCGGGATGGGCTCCGCACCCTCCCAGGCCAGGTTCCAGATGGCGCGGTTGACCCCGGGCGCAGCGTCCCGGTGCTGGAACTCGTTGACCAGCGTCCCGTTCGCATCCGTGATGCGGACCGTCACTGGCGAGCCGGACGACACGCGGCCGGCCAGGCCATCGGACAGGTAGTAGTTCACGTAGGCACCGGCCGGCGGATTCTCGCCCTGGAACGTGCTCGCGCCCAGGTTGCTACCACGGCTCCAGCGCTCCCACTCCGTGGCGGTGCGCGACTGGAACACGTGCAGGTCCCCGGTCATGGCCTCCGCCAGCTCGACCAGGGGCTGGATGTCGTCCAGGATCCAAGCGCCCCGCCCGTGGGTGCCGATCACCAGGTCGTTGTAGGCCGGCTGCACCCGAATCCCGCGCACCGACACCCGCGGCATGTTGTTGCGGATGTCGACCCAGGTTGCCCCCCGATCCCACGAGGCGTAGAGCCCCCGATCCATTCCGACGAACAGGAGGTTGGGGTTGGAGGGGTGCTGGCGGATGACCTTCACGTAGTCGTCCTGTGGAAGGCCGCCGGAGAGGTCACGCCACGTGCGTCCGTAGTCGCGGGTCTCGTAGACGTGGGGCGTGAAATCGTTCAACCGGTGGTTGTCGACCGCGGCGAACGCGGTCCCCGCCTCGGTCGACGACGCCTCGATGTTGCCGATCCAGGTCTCGGCGGGCAGACCGGGGACCCGGTCACGCACGTTCGTCCAGGTCGCGCCGTCATCGCGGGTGATCTGGATGTTGCCGTCGTCCGTTCCGACCCAGATCACGCCGCGCTCCACGGGCGATTCCGCGATCGTCAGGATGGTGGTGTGGAACTCGGCGGCGGTGTTGTCGTTGTAGATCTCGCCGCCGGAGTCACGCTGTTTCTCCGGGTCGTCGGTGGTCAGATCGGGGCTGATCACGTCCCATGAGAACCCGAAGTCGCGGCTCCGGAAAACCACGTTCCCGCCCCAGTAGACGGTGCTCGGGTCGTGGGGAGATATGTGGATGGGAGCGTCCCAGTTGAACCGGTAGCGAGCCTGGGCCATGCTCTGGCCCTGGGAGCCCACCATCAGTGGGAACGGCTCGATGGAGCGGGTCTGCCCCGAATTGGTGTCGGTGATGCGGAAGTATCCGCCCTGGGCATTCGAGTAGACCAGGTTGGGCTGGCCCGGCACGGGCACGGTGTAGAACCCGTCGCCTCCGCTGACCGTGTACCACTCCTGCGCCAGGATGCCCGCCGGCTCGTTGATCTGCGAGGGGCCGCACCAGTTGCCGTTGTCCTGGAGCCCGCCACAGACGTAGTAGGGATCGCGGTCGTCCGTGAAGATGTGGTAGAACTGCGAGAGGACCACGTTCCGCATGATGTGGAAGTTGTCCCCGCCGTCGTAGCTCACCTGGTAGCCGCCATCGCTGCCCGACAGGTGGTAGTCGCGGTCCACGGGGTCCACCCAGTAGGCTTGGTGGTCGCCGTGCACTCCCTGCCCAATGCGCTCGAACGTCCTGCCGCCGTCTCGCGAGCGTGACAGCCCTCCGGACAGCGTGACCAGCGTGTTCTCGTCGCTCGGGTCCACGAACACGTCGGCGTAATAGAACGGCCGGAAATTCAGGTCGCGGCTGTCGTTCACCATCCGCCACGTCTCTCCGTAGTCATCCGAGCGGAAGAGCGTCCCGGCCGTGGGGTACTCCGTGATCATGTACACGACCGCGGGGTTGGACTGCGCCACGCTGAGTCCGATCCGCGCCATGGGCTCGTCCGGAAGCGACTCGACTTTCTTCCACGTCTCACCGACATCGCGCGAGACGTAGACCGCGGTCTCCTTCCCACCGTCATCGAAGCGCCACGGGCGCCGGCGGTGGGTCCACATCCCGGCGTAGACGTTGCGGGGGTTCGAGAGGTCCAGGTCCAGATCCGAGCAGCCGGTGTCCGGATCGATGTAGAGGACCTTCCGCCAGGTCGCTCCTCCGTCGACGGTCTTGAACACGCCACGTTCTTCGCCCGGACCCCACTCCGGGCCCAGAGCGCAGACCAGGGCCACATCGGGGTCGCGCGGATGCACGACGATCCTTTTGATGCGCTCGGTGCGGCGAAGTCCCAGGTGGACCCAGCTCCTCCCCCCGTCGGTCGAGCGCCAAACGCCGAGACCGTAGGACACGGAGTTGCGGGGATCGCCCTCGCCGGATCCGAGCCACACCACGTTGTGGTCCGAGGGCGCGACCGTGAGGGAACCGACCGAGTACGCCTCCTCGTCCTGCCACTGGCCCTCGAAGGTGACGCCCCCGTTGGTGGTCTTCCAAACGCCGCCGTCTGCGCCCCCTACCCAGAACGTGTTGCGGTCGCCCGGGATCCCCACGATGGCACTGACGCGCCCGCCCATGTTGGCGGGACCGATCTCGCGGAAGCGAAGGCTCCGGATGGCGTCGGCCGGACTCGCGCCGTTGTCCTGCGCGGTGAGTGGCGGAGCGATCGGCGTCTGGATGGACAGGACGATCGTGAGAAGAGCGGACAATGCGCCGGACACTCGCATGGGATTCTCCGGTCGGGGCCCGCGAGCGACGGCGACCGCGGACGGCGTTGAGTTGGGGGAGACGACAGTAGGAGACCCGCCCGCGGGTCGCTAGATGATCGATGGCGGGTCGTGGTGGGGCACCGTCCTACAACCGGTGCCCCGCGGGCCCGCCTGGACCGACGGCCTACTGCCCGGGCATCATCCGCTCTTCCCGATAGCCCTCTTTCGGACCGAACTCGGAGAGGGCCACCTCCCGCCTGGACACGTCGGTGAGGACGGTCTCCGAGATCGGTTCGCCCGCCTCCGACAGGTCGATCGTCACAATGGCCACACGCTCGCGGAAGTCCCGCGCCATCCACCCGGTGGGATCGCCCATCATCCCCCCGAAGGGCAGCGACTCGATCATGGCCTTGGTGAAGTCACCGAACCGCCCGAACGCCTGGCCGAGCGCGCCGGCACCCTCGACATTGCTCCACTCGGTCATCCACATGTGCTGTGACACGCGTCCGTCCACGACCAGCTCGTATCTGACGCACGGGTATCCCGCCTTCGTGTCCCGCTCGCCCGTGGAGCGGAGCTCGATCTCGGGCGGCGTCACCTGGGCCATGCCCGGCATTCCCGGCATCCCACCCGCGCGCTCCATGATGGCCCGACGCTGAGCCTCCGGAATCCCGGCCAGCGCCTCCCTCATCTGGGCTTCCATGTCCCCCATCTGCGCCTTGAGGTCGTCCATCAACTGCTGGTTGATTCGGTAGTACGTGCGGTCCTCATCATTGTTGTAGATGAGCTCCCCGATCTCACCGACGTCTCCGAGAAAGCTCATGTCCCCTTCGGGCGCCCCGGTGGCCGCCGCGACGGTGATCTTGATGTTGTTGCCGACCACCATCATCTGGCTCTCCGACACGGCGCCGGTGGCCAGCTCGGTGGTGGTCATCTGAAACACCCAGCCCGGCGGCTGGACAGTGAAGGCGAGCAGCGGCAGCGCGAGAAGGGCGAGCTTCTTCATTGGTCCCTCTGGGTGAGCGGTCGAATCGTTCCCGCGCCGGGCGGCCAGGTGCCGCGGCCGGAACGCGAATCCACGGTGACGCCCTTCGGCCCGGTCGGCAAGCATCTCGTTCCCTCCGACGTAGGTGTCCCCGGACGCATCGCCGCCCGCTTCAACGTCCTGGAGGTCGGAGTCATGGATTCCCCGAGGTCGCGAAGGCGCCTTCGCACCGTTGCGGCAGTTGCCTTTGCCAGCCCACTGCTCCTGACCTGTGGCGACGACCCCACGGATCCCGGCCGACCCGCTCCGGAAGTTCTTCCCATCGCTGAGCAGGTCCGGCTCCCGCCCGGCTTCCGGATCGAGGAGTTCGCGCGGGTGACGCGCCCGCGTTCGCTGGCACTGGGCGATCGAGGCACGGTGTTCGTAGGCACCTACTACTTCACCAAGGGCGTCACGAGCCCCGTGTGGGCGCTCCCGGACGCGGATCGCGACTACACGCCCGATGGCGTGATCGAGATCGCCAAGGGGTGGGGCACGCCCAACGGCGTCGATTTCCACGACGGATCGCTGTTCGTGGTTGACGAGGATCGCGTGTTCAGGTTGGACGAAGTGGAGACGCGCCTCCAGGCCGCCGTGCCGGTGCTGATCTACTCGGACCTGCCGAGCCGCGCCGAGACCGAGGAAGCCACGCACCTGGGACACTGGTGGCGCTATCTCCGATACGGGCCGGACGACCGCGTGTACGTTTCGGTGGGAACGCGCTGGTCGCTCGAGGTGGGGGCACACTCGCTGAACGACGCCGTGGATCAGCCGCGGTACTCCTCGATCGTCAGCATGAGTCCGGATGGGAGCGACTTTCGGGTGTTCGCCACCGGGGTCCGGAACTCGATGGGAATGGACTTCCACCCGGTGACGGGGGAGCTCTGGTTCACCGACAACGGGTCCAGTTGGCCGTTCTCCGACCCCGACTTCTACGACGTCCCGCCGGACGAGCTCAACCGGGCGACCAAGCCCGGCCAACACTTCGGATTCCCGTGGCTCCACGGCCGCCTGCCCGACCCGGTCTCGGGCGGAGCGGCGCCGGCCGGTACCATCCCGCCCGTCCACGAGTTCGCTGCCCACTCGGCCACGCTTGGAGCCCGCTTCTACACCGGGAGCTCGTTCCCGGCGCGCTATCACGGCGCGCTGTTCGTGGCCGAGCACGGGACGGAGGCGACCACGCCCATCCGCACGCTCGACAACGTTCATGGAGACCGGATCTCGGTTGTCTTCCTGGACGCGGACGGGGACCCCGAGCGCTATGAGGTGTTTGCCGACGGCTTTCTGACGGGCACCAACGCGACGTATTCACGCCGACCAGTGGATCTCCTCATATTGGACGATGGCTCCCTGCTCGTGTCCGACGACCAGGCCGGCGCCATCTACCGGATCTGGTACGAGGGGTGAGCGTTGTCGGTCCCAGCCGCCACTCATGTGCGCGCACGGGATGGCGGAGCTTCACGAGCACGCTCACCGTTTGCTCACCCGTCGTCGCCATATGCGTTGACGGGTATATACGAAAGCAGATATATTAAGCTATGCGATCCACGCTTGCCGCCCTCGCCGAGCCCACCCGCCTCCAGGTGGTGGAGTTGCTGCGCGATCGACCGCACTACGTCGGTGAGATCGAAGAGGCCTTGCGGATGGGCCAGCCCCAGGTGTCGAAGCACCTTCGGGTGCTGCGGGAGGCAGGAATCGTCTCCTCTACCGTAGACGCCCAACGCCGCCTCTACCGTCTCCGCCCCGAGCCGTTTCGCGAGCTCGATGACTGGCTCGAGCCCTACCGCGAGTTCTGGAGCGAGCGTCTCGATCGCCTGGAAGCCCATCTCGACTCGACCGAGAGCGACCTACGGGCCCGGGCATCCGCCGTGGCGGAAGGCCCGGAGTAGGCGACCGCCGAGTCGATGCGCGCGCGGGTGGGCTTGGCTTGTTAGCGCGTCGGCACAGCCGGGCCGTCGGCTTGCTGCTGGTGGCTTCCTCGTTGGAAGCCGGCTCGATGGCGGGTCCGCCGCCGGTGGCGGCGCAGGACGACGTCGTCGGGGTCCACCGGATCCCCGCGGGTGCGGCCGACGCCATTCGTCTGGACGGGATCCTATCCGAGGAGATCTGGGCCGTGGCCCCCGTGCTGACGGGGTTCACGCAGCGCGAGCCTTCCGCAGGCACCGCAGCGAGCGAAGAAACGGAAGTGCGGATCGCGTACGACGACGGCACGCTGTACGTGGGCGTGATGGCATACGACTCGGAGCCCGATCGCATCGTTGCCCGGATTCTGCAGCGGGACAAGCTGCTCGAGAAGGAAGAGTTCCTGACGGGCATCAAGTTCG
>JAHEKN010000132.1 GCA_024638305.1 Gemmatimonadota bacterium
TCGACTCCGTCTTCCCGGCCGCAGCCGTCGCCGACGCGCACCGCCACATGGAAGGCAACGCCAATTTCGGCAAGATTCTGCTCGAATGGTGAGCGTTCGCTCGCTTGTCGGGGCGCGCCCTCGGAGGGCAAGATGTGGGGCGCCGCCGCCGATACCCTTCGCTTGATGGGCAACGGAACGAGGTGACCATGAACCCGACCCGCACGGTGCTCGCCCTACTGCTGGTGGCCGCGCCAGCGTCGGCGCAGACCACGAACGATCCGTTCTCGCGGCCAATCGGCGCGGACGGCTCCCCCATCGTGGTCGACTACGTCGAGTTCGCCACGGTCCCAGACTTCGAGGGCGCGCCCGCACGCATGATGATCCTCGTCGACGAGCCCGGCACCCGGCGGATGTTCGTCAACGACATGCGGGGCCCCATCTACAGCGTCAGCTATGACGGCCGCACGGTGTCCGAGTACGTGGACATCAACGAGGCCCGCTGGAGTGTTGGAGTCCAGTCGAACGGGAGCGAGCGGGGGTTCCAGAGCTTCGCGTTCCATCCGGAATTCGGGCAACCGGGCACACCCGGCCATGGTCGCTTCTATACCTGGACCGACACCGAGAACAAGGATCCCGCCCCCGACTTCACACCGGACGGTGGGAACGACTCCCATGACACCGTGCTGCTCGAGTGGGTCGCACGGGACGCAGGCGCGGCCAGGTACGACGGAGGTCCGCCGCGGGAGCTACTCCGGTTCGAACAGCCCTACGGCAACCATAACGGAGGGCAGCTCGGCTTCAACCCCATCCCGACCCGGGGCCAACCCGATTTCGGCCTACTCTACGTCGGATCGGCCGACGGCGGCAGCGGAGGCGATCCACTCGACCTGTCCCAGAACCTCGCCTCCGGGTTCGGGAAGATCCTCCGCATCGACCCGCTGGGGTCCAACAGCGCCAACGGGAAATACGGCATCCCGGCGGACAACCCGTTCGCGGGCGATGGAGACGATCGGACGCTGGGCGAGATCTACGCCTACGGGGTTCGCAACCCTCAGCGGTTCGCTTGGGATCCGGCAAACGGCAATCTCTTCATGGCCGACATCGGTCAGAACATCGTCGAAGAGCTGAGCCTGGTGCCCAAGGGCGGCAACCTCGGTTGGAACGACTGGGAGGGGAGCTTCCGATTCATCAGCCGGTCCGAAGTCGGCAGCACCGATCGGCGGGGCGATCCCGGGGTGATCTACCCGGTCGCCGAGTACGGCCAGCTCGACCCGTTGCTTCAACGGCAGAGCGCTGCAACGGGCGTGCATGTCTACCGCGCCCGGACGATACCACAGCTCATCGGCCTCGTGCTCTGGGGAGACAACCCGAGCGGCGAACTGTTCGCCGTCAGCGCCGACGACATCCCGGCCGGCGGTCAGGACCCGATCCGACGTATCCTCTTGAACGACGGTGGCACCCCACGGACGCTCCTCGAGCTCATCCAAGCCAAGAACGCCGTGCAGGGAAGGTCTCCCGCCGGACGGGCCGATCTGCGCTTCGGGTCGGGACCGGACGGCACGGTGCTGCTGCTCAACAAGCGGGACGGGGTCATCCGGATGCTGGTCCCATGAGGAGCCCGCTGCACGAACGGTGGTGTCGCGGTCGCGGCCTGACGCGCGCATCCGCCGCCGCTCGGCCAACCGTGTGCGGGCGGGCGCTCGTCCTGTCCCTCGCCACGATCTCGTGCGGGGCGCTCGGTCCCATCGGTTCCTCCGGCGCCTCGGCGCAGACGAGCCAGGCCGAGACGGGCACGCTGGTCGTCCTGAACAAGGGAGCGGCCACCGCCACCTTCATCGATGTCGCAAGCGGTGAGATGGTGGGCACGCTCCCGACCGGGCAAGGACCACATGAGCTGGCCATGACGTCGGACGGCCGCTGGGCCGTCTCCACCGACTACGGCGGCGGCAACAGCCTGACGGTCCTCGATGTGGCGCGCATGCGGGTGGAGCGGACAATCGACCTTTCGCGCTATCCCAGGCCGCACGGGGCGTTCTTCCTCCCGGGGGACTCGATCGTGGCGGTTACCTCCGAGGCCAGCCGCCACGTCGTGCTGGTGCACCCGTTCCGGGGCGAGATCGTCGACGCCATACCCACCGACGCGGGCGGGTCGCACATGGTGGCCGTGACCGGTGATGGCCGCACGCTCTACACCGGGGACATGCAGGCGGGAACCGTATCGCGGCTGGACGTCGCCGCCCGTAGCAAGACTGCCAGCTTCCCGGTGCCAGCGACCCCGGAGGCCATCACGGTGAGCCGGGACGGATCGCAGGTCTGGGTCGGGAGCAACGAGCGTGGACAGGTGTCGGTCGTGAACGCCGCGACCGGCCAGGTCGAAGCATCGTTCAGCGGCTTCGAGTGGCCGTACCGGATCCTCATCGTGCCCGAGCACGACCTGGTCGTGATCCCCGACCTCAGGGAGAGCGGTGATGTCCGCTTCGTCTTGTACTCCGAACGCCGCGAGCTCGACCGGCTCCGGTTTCCGGGCGACGGTCCACAGGGCGTGGCGCTCTCCCACGATCGGAGCACGCTCTACCTTTCGCTCAGTCGGGCCGGTCAGGTGGCCGTCATCGACCTCGCGAGCAGGCGAGTCTTGCGTCGGATCGACGCCGGCCCGGCACCGGACGGCATCGGCTGGTCTCCACTGGCGGTCGCGCGCTGACCCGATCCTAGTCGGACCCGAGCGCCGCCAGGGCCTCGATCACCCGCCGGGCTGACTCGCCGTCGCGCTGGCCCAGGTTGGTGTAGCACGCCAGCGCGCGGCCCCAGTTGGCTCGTGCTCCGTCGTAGTCACCGCGCAAGGAGCACAGAGCGCCTACGGCCGCCTAGGCTCGCGCTTCGAGCTCCTGGTTGCCGATCTCGGTGAAGATCGCCGCCGCCTGCGCAGTCCGGCGCTCGGCCGATCCGTAGTCGTTCCGCTGGTTGCTAATGGTGCCCAACAGCATCAAGGCGCCTCCCAGGCTCGCCCGGTCGCCGATTCGATCGAATATCGCACGTGCCCGCTCCAGCGCGGACTCGGCCGACTCCAGGTCGCCCCCATCCATCGCTGCGCCTCCGAACAGACCCAGCGCGCCGGCGGCCCGTCGTTCGTCGCCGGCCCTGTCGAACTGTTCGCTCGCGCGCCGATAGTAGTCGCGCTGCTCCGCCTCCCGCCCCCGTCCCTCCAGCAGCTGGGCACGACCAAGGAGAATCTTCCCGGCGGACCCATGGAGACCCGCAGCGATCGCCAGGTCGACGGCCTTCGTCAGATAGCCATCGGCGCTGGCCGGCTTCTTTCGGTGCGTGGCGACATGGGCCAACCTCCTGAGCGTCGTGACCGCAGCCTCGTGCTCGCCGAGCTTCTCCTGGAGCCGCAGGGCCTTTTCCAGGAGCTTTTCGGCCTTCCGGAGCTGGCCGAGCTGCGCTTCGAGGTCCCCCCAGCGCCACAGCGCCCACGCGAGACGTGCCTCGTCGCCCACCCGCTTGAAGGCCTTCACGGCACGCTCGAACTCCCGAGTGGCCGTCTTCAGGTCACCGTGCTCCGCCGCGTTGGCCGCGAGTTGGCTCATCGTGGCGGCTGCACCCGCCCGGTCCCCCGTCTTCTCCGCCAGCAAGAGAACCCACTCATTCCACTTGCGCAGGGCGTCGTAGTCGAAGCGCACCTCGGCGTCATCGGCAATGAACTTCATCTGGGCCCCGACCGCGTTCGCGTCCGCGGTCTCGCTCAGGATCTCGATGGCGTCGGCGTGGAGGGCGTCGGACTCGCTCCGTCGTCCCAGGCGGGCGAGGACGTGGGCCAGGGCCCGCATGATGGCTGCCCGATCGCCGGGCTCGACCCCCAGATCGAGGAGCGATCGGTACGACTTCTCGGCAGTCACGAGATCGCCCGCCTTCCACGACAGGTCGGCCAGCAGCAGGAGCCCGGGCACCAGGTGCGGGCGGAGGCTGAGGACGCGAGTCACCGCGTCGATGGCGATTCGCGGGTCGACCGGCCTGAACAGGTCGGCTTTGGTCAGGAGGAGTTTGACGACGCGGTCCTCGTCGGTCCGTTCCAGCATCTCGCTCACCAACGTCTCGTAGCGGCGCGAGGCTTCGTCGGCGTCACCGGAGGCGACGAGCGCCCTTCCGGGCTTGACGAAGTAGACCAGGACGAGCTTCGCTTCGCTTGCCGCGACTTCGAGGACCGCGTCGCGGAAGGAGCTCCGAGTCGTCGCGGCGATCACCTGCTCCGAAATCGAACCCGATGCCTCGTCGTGATCGGGCGCCACCGCCCCGAACATGCGGTCGGCGATCTCGGGGGTCACCTGGTCGAGGGCGATCGCTTCCCAGATGGTGTCGCGGAGCGGGTCCGCCGGGGTACCCGGGCCCGAGTCCGACATGTCGAGAGCCTTGGTCGGGGGTGGCTCTCGACACCCCGTGGGAGCGGCGAACCGGCGAGCGGAGAGCGACGCTCGGCCACCACCTTCACAATCTGCGGCGGGGTCGCAGTGCGCTAGATCCTGACTCGACCTGGCGGTGGGTCAGTTTCAGACCGACCCACCACGCTCGACTTCGGAGGGTCGCGGCAGACCCTACTCAACCAGCCCCATCACGCCGGTCGGTACCCAGCCGACCTTGCCATCCTCGAGCACGATCTCGGCCCAGTCGCCCGTCCGTTGATCGACGCGGACGCGGGTGCCTTCGTGCACCTGGAACAGCGTAAGGTCGTCATCATCCGCCGGCGCCGACCGCACCGGAGTCTCCGGGGACAGGATCACGGCGAGCGTCGGCCTTCCCAGCCCCAGCTCCCGAATGACGAGCGTGGTGCCGAAGACCAGGAGGACCGCGGCTCCGGAGAGCGTGGCCCAGGTGCCGACGCGCCGAAGCGCGCTCCCTCTGGCCAGGATGCGGAGCGCACCCCCGCCTGCCGCCGCGAGCCAGGCGCCCCCCACGATCAGGAGCAGCGCGCCGCGGGGGAGAAGGCCGATCCACCACGACACCAGCGACAGCAACCAGAATCGCGGCAGCGGCTCCACTTCATCCGCGGTCAGCGATCGGGCCAGCTCCAGGTTGGCCAACACGTCCGGGTCGGCCGGCGCCCGGAGTCGCGCTTTCTCCCACTCGAGGATGGCGCGGCCCAAGCTCCCCGCCTTGAAGTGCGCGTTTCCCAGGTTGTAGTGCAGGTCCGCGCTCTCGTACCCGGCCGCGAGCACGGCCTCGTACGCCTCGATAGCGCCGGCGTAGTCGCCCTCCTGGTAGAGCTGGTTCCCACGCTCGAAGATCTCACCCTGCGCGTGCCCGTGGGCTGGGAGCGCGAGCAGAGCACAGAGGGCCACCGCGAAAGACGTGGCGCCGACGGGCCGGGCCTTCATCGGATCGCCCGGTCCAGGGCCGTCATCAGGTCCCCCGCCCGCTCGAGGAAGCGGGCTTTCTCCTGGGGATCGCTCCCGGGAGGAGCAAACCGCTGCCGGTCGCAATGGCCCAGGCAGTCGCTGAGCTCGGTGACCATCTCACCGGCCACGTCCCGGTCTCGGAGCGTTTGCCCGAGCTCGTCTGTCAGCAGCCCAGCCTCCGCAACGTTCAGCCTGTCGGCGACGAGCCCGCGGAGCGCCCTCGCGACCTCCGCGTAGAACGCCCGACTGTCGTCCGACGCCGCCAATCGCTTCGCCTCGGCCAATCGCTTGCGGGCCACGCGCGTCGCACGACGACCGCGTGCGTAGGCGACGTCGCCCTCCAGGAGATCCTGGTGGCGCCTGAGGGCGAACGCGCCGCCCAGCGTGACCAGGGGAAGGAACAGGAACAGCCAGAAGGTCGTCTGGGCGAACAAGGCGCGCCCCGCCGGCCTCAACGTGGCCGACCCGAGATGAATGAAGCGAATGTCCTGGCGGAGCTCCGCCACGCCGCCCCGCGTGAGTGCGGCGGGGCCGTCCACCACCGCGCCCGTGACCGTGAGTGGCAGCGGCGCGGTCGCGGCCACCCGGTATGCGCTCGCCCCCGGGTCGTAGTATCCCATGCGGATGCTCGGGATCTCACGGCGTCCGGGAGCCCGCGGGATCAACACGTACTCGAACGTCTTCTGCCCGGAGAGGCCCGAGCCCGACGGTCTCACCGCTTGCGATACCTCGGGCGGGAACACCTCGAAGTCGGAAGGCAGTTCGATCGCGGGCTCGGGAACGGCACCGATGTTCCCGTCGCCCGACAGTCGCACGGTGAGCGTCACGGCCTCGTTGGCATCGACCGAGTCCCGGTCGAGCTCGGCCCGTGCCTCGAGGCGGCCAACGACGCCGCTGAAGGGCTGCGGCCTCCCTGCCGGCAACGGTTGCACCGTAATCGTGAGCGGGTTCGAGAGCACGGTCGCCGGGGCGGTCGTGGTCCCGAATAGCGAGCTCCGACCGAAGAATTCCTCGAAGGGATCGAGCCCACGCCGCACGCGCACCTGAGCTTCCAGACCGATCGGGTCGATGGTGCGCTGCCCCGATCCCGTAGGGACCAGAGCCAGCCGCCGTATGAGCGCCGTGGCGTACTGCTGGCCGGCCCTGGTGCGCTGCTCAACCTGGGGCTGCCCCTCGGGCGTGATGTCCTCGACCCAGAACCCCTGGGGCTCGGGAATTCGCGTGAAGCCGAACGACGTCACGTCGACCCGCGTCCAGATGCGGTACTCGACCACGAACGGCTCCCCGTCCAGAACGCTCGTCCGGGACGTGGTCGCCGTCACGAAGAGGTCGTCTGGCCCAACCGCGCTACCGGCCGCGGGCTGACTCTGCTGACCCGGTTGGCCCGGCTGACCCCGCGCGGTCGGGTTTGCGCGGGGCGCCGACGTCGAGACCGTGAGCGAGAGCGGCTCGGTGACGAGTGTCTGCCCCCCGGCGGCGACCCGAATCGCCGGGATGGAGAACGTGCCCTCCGAGAGTGCCTGATACCGGTACTGGAGCACGAGGGTGACGGACGTCCGGCCGCCTGCCATCTGCACCGACGACTGGGTGCTGCTCCCCAGGTATTGGGCGAAGCCGCTCAGGTCCGGCAACTGTGGCTCTTCCGTGACGGACTGGGTGCCGGCGATCTCCACGTTGACCACGAACACGGAACCGACACCCACGGTTGTGCCTGGCGTGACGTAGGCCCGGGCACGGACGTCCTGTGCGGCGGTCAACCCGGGAAGCGCGAGTACCAGCGCCACGGCAAGCGGAGCCACCGAGCGCCGCATGGGCCGGGATCCTTCGAGCGCCACACCGAGAGTCCTCACGGACTCGCGGACGACCGCCAGGGGAGGCATCCTCACCACGGCTTCCTCGGCAAGCGTCCGCGGACGGGCGCCCGCTGCCGGTTCACCTCGTCCGGGTCCTCCTGGATGGCTCCCAGGAGGCGCTCGGCCTCCTCGGGCGTCATCCGACCCTCCCCCGGCTGTGACTCGCCTGGACCTTCCTCCTGCCCGGTCGGGGGCGGCTGCGCGCCCTCCGGGGAGTCCCCCTCCCCTGGTGACTCGTCCTGCGGCTGGTCGCCTTCACCGCCCTGCGGGTCCGGTTGGCCCTGGCCGTCCTGGGGTTGGTCTCCCTGCTCGGAGTCCTGCCCCCCCGACTCTCCCTGGTCTCCCTGGTCGCCCTGGTCTCCCTGTTCGCCCTGGTCTCCCTGCTGATCCTGTTGTTCCTGTTGCTGTTGCTGCATCAAGTCCAGGACGCGCTCCAGATTGTGCTTGGCGTCCATGTCGGACGGGTCCATCCGCAGGGCCTGCTTGTACGCCTCGAGGCTCTGTTCGAGCTGCTGCTGCCGGAAAAGGGCGTTACCGAGATTGTACCACGACGGTACAGCGATCGCGGGATCCTCGCTTTGAAGGGCCTCCAGGTACGATTGCATGGCCCTCTGGTAGTCTTCCGAACGGTAGAGGGCATTGCCGTCGTTGAATCGGACGAGCGGCGACCCGGGGGATTCCGCAAGCGCCTCGAGGTACTTCTGGTGGGCCTCCGCGTAGCGGCCTTCCTCATAAAGGCGATTCCCCTCGCGCACCTGTGCGCGGCCGCTCTGGCCGGATGCGTCCCGAGCGAGCCCGCCGGTGACGACGGCCAAGCCGAGCAGCGCCAGGCACGGCCTCGCACTCCTGAGAAAGCTGGTCGTCATTCGAACCTCCCGGCCCACGCGAGCTCCCGCCGGCGCCGGTCCGGCAATAGCCACTCGATGAGCAACAATACCAACGCCAGGGTGAGAAAGATCTGGTATTGCTCCTCGAATTGCGTGATCTGGCGCTCATCCAGCTCCTCGCCCTCCACGCTGGCGATGTCGCGGAACAGGTCGTCCATGGCGGTGCCGCTCACGCCGGCGCGGACGAAGCGCCCCCCGGTTGACTCGGCCACCCGCCGGAGGGTCTCCCCACCGAGGCGCGTAGTGACCACGGTCCCGTCCTCGTCGCGAACGAAGCCCTGACGGCGGCCCGAAGCGTCGAACTCGGGAATCGGAGCACCTTCGACAGAGCCGATCCCGACGGTGTGGATACGCACTCCGCGCTCGACAGCCCGCTGGATCTCCGTGTCGAGCGTGCCCTCGTGATCTTCCCCGTCGGTGACGACCACCACCACCCGGCTTTCGCGGGCTCCCTGCTCCAGGGCGTCCAAAGCCACGCGCAGGGCGGCACCCAGGTCGGTCCCCTGCACCGGCATGATGTCCGGGTGCATAGCCCCCAGGAACATCCCCGCGGCGGCGTAGTCGATGGTCAGCGGGCTCTGCACGAACGCATCGGCGGCGAACGCCACGAGGCCGATCCGGTCCCCGTCCAGCCGCCTCATGAGCCCTAGAATCGCGAGCCGCGCACGCTCGAGCCGGTTGGGGGTCACGTCCTCGGCGAGCATCGAGCGAGAGAGGTCGACCGCGATCACGATGTCCTGGCCGACGCTCCGGACCGTCTCGACCCGGGTCCCGAATTGGGGTCGCGCCAGTGCCAGGACGAGCAGCCCTGTCGCGACCACGATGAGGCCCGCGCGGACCCGCCGGGCAGTCCGGCTCACCGATGCGGTCAGTCTCTCGACGAGCTCCGCGTCCGCGAACCGGGCCAGTGCGCGCCGACGCGCCCGACCCGTCAACCAGAAGAGGCCTACGAGCACGGGCACGAGGGTCAGGCCCAGAAGCCACTCCGACATCGCGAACCGGAACATCAGGGCAGCCTCCGCAGCACGGTCTGCGATACACCCACTTCGGCCACGAGCAGGAGGAAGCCGATGGCCAGGGCCAACGGGAAGCGCTCCGCGTATTGTGTGAAGTTCTCGACCTCGATCTCCGTGCGCTCGAGCTCGTCGATCTCCTGGTAGATGGACGCCAGGCTCTCCACGTCCGTCGCTCGGAAGTACTGGCCGCCGGTGATCGTGGCGACTTCACGCAGCGACTCCTCGTCGATATCGACCTGCATCGTGGCGTACACCCGCCCCCGCAGGGGATCATCCACCGGAATCCGCGCGCTTCCGCGGGAACCGGCGCCGATCGTGTAGACCCTCACGCCGAGCGCCTCGGCCATCCGCGCCGCGGTCACGGGACCGATCTCTCCCCGGTTGCTGCGGCCGTCGGTCAGCAGCACCACGACGCGCGAGGCGGCGTCGGAAGCCTGTAGCCGCTTCACCGCCGTGGCTAGGCCCATCCCTACCGCGGTTCCGTCCTCGATCATCCCCGCATCCAGCTCTCGCAGCAGCGACGTGACGACGCCGTAGTCGAGCGTGAGCGGGGCCTGCGTGAACGCCTGGCCCGCAAACGCCACCAGCGCGATGCGGTCGTCTCTCCGTCCCCGCACGAAGTCCGCGGCGACCACCTTCGCGGCCTCGAGCCGGTTGGGCTCCAGATCCTCGGCCAGCATGGAGGAGGAGACGTCGAGCACCAGCACTATGTCGATCCCTTCGGTCGTCACCGACTCGGTGGTGATGCCGGTCTGCGGCCGGGCGAGTGCGACGATCAGCGCACCCAGGGCGAAGGCCCTCAGCACCCCCGGCAGGCGATGGGCCCAGCGGCTGACCCCCGCCCCTGCGGCCCGGACGGCATCGACCGCCGAGTACTTGAGCGACCCGCTGCGCACCGTCTCGACGCGCATCCGGACCCAGTACGCCAGGGGGAGGAGCGCCAGGAGACCCAACGCCCACGGGTCATGGAACCGGAACATCACGCGGCCTCGGGCTCGGCCGTGGTCTTCTCGACCACCGGAGCCGACTCCAGCACGAGCCGGCGCCCGACGGCAAGTGTCTCGCGGCACCGCTCAGGCAGCGGCCGGAACTTGGCGAACTTCACCAGATCGCATTGCTCGAGGAATGGCCGCAGGCCCTGCCGGAACCCCGCATCCGCTTCCGAGCGAGCGAGCCCATCGAACACCTCGGCCGTGGTCAGCTCCAACGCTTCCACGTCGAAGCGCTCCTCGACGTAGCGGCGGAGGATTGCGGACACCTGGATGTGGTACTCCTTCACCTGCCCCCTCTCGAGCAGCGGGGATGCCTCGAGGGCCTCCAGCGCCGCGAGCGCTCGCTCGTGTGGAGGGAGATCGGGCTCTGCGTCGAGCCGCGCCGGCTCAACCGAACCCACGGAGCGTCGGGTGCGACGCCAAAGCCAATAGGCCAGCGCGGCCGCCACGGCCACGATCAACGTCCAGAACGCCATCCGCACGGCGCTGACCGGAATCGCCAGCGGACCACGGATATCCCGGATATCCCCGGACTCGTCCGTCCCGACGCTCACGATCTCGACACCGAAGCGATCGGTGGAGAGGATCTCCGTGGAGCTCCGCCCGTCGGCCGCCACCACCCGCACGTCGACGCTCGGAATCTCCAGCTCACCGAGCTCGAAAGCGGTGACCAGGAGCCGGGCGCCGCTCCGGAGCCCTTCGGGAGTCTCCA
>JAHEKN010000133.1 GCA_024638305.1 Gemmatimonadota bacterium
TGACATGGACCCATTGGTACTGACTGGGATTGCCGTGGCCGGAGCCCCCGTCACCGGGCTCCGCGTCCTGTGGGAGTTCGAGCGCGGAGTCGTCTTCCGGCTCGGGAAGCTCAAGCAGGCCAAGGGTCCGGGGATGATCTTCATCTGGCCGTTCGCGCTCGAGCGCATGAAGCGGATGGACCTCCGCATCGTGGCCCTCGACATCGCCCCGCAGGACACGATCACGAAGGACAACGTCAGCGTGACCGTGAACGCGGTCGTCTACTTTCGCGTGGCTGATCCGGTCAAGGCCGTGGTGGAGATCGAGGACTACTATTTCGCCACGAGCCAGCTAGCCCAGACCACGCTCCGCAGCGTGATCGGCCAGTCGGAGCTGGACGAGCTGCTCGCCGAGCGCGAGCAGATCAACGAAATCATCCGTGGAATCATCGACCAGGGGACGGACCCGTGGGGCGTCGAGGTGACGGGCGTCGAGATCAAGGACATCGACCTGCCGCACGAGATGAAGCGGGCCATGGCCAAGCAGGCCGAGGCCGAGCGCGAGCGGCGAGCCAAGGTCATCAGCGCGGAGGGTGAGTTCCAGGCCTCCAAGCGGTTGTCCCAGGCGGCTGCTGTGCTCGCACAGGAACCGATCTCCGTGCAGCTGCGCTACCTCCAGACCGTGGTCGAGGTGGCGGCCGAAAACAACTCCACGACCCTGTTCCCCCTCCCCATCGACCTGTTGACGCCCCTGCTCGGTGCCGGGGCCAGCAGGAGGCCGACGGCGCGCGCCGAACCCGCCGCCGCGGAAGGTGCGGAGGGAACGCCCCTGCTGGGAGATGGGTCCGACTCCGCGATGCTGGCCGACGCGGCCAAACGTCTCCTCGGTCTGGGCGGCCAGTCGGTCGGCGAGCCGGCGCCCAGCGAGCGCGGCGGGGCCGGGGACGAGGGGCCGGAAGACACCTGAGGCCGAGCACAGGCGCGCGAGACCGCCAGTCTCAGCGGCGTACCTCGGCTTCCCGCCCGGCGTCGCCGGCCGCCGAATCGGGCGGGATGAGTCGATAGAGGAGGTCACCCTCGCGGACCATCCCGTAGCGTTCCCGCGCGATCCATTCGAGCGCGCTCGGATCGTTCCGCAGCGAGTCCGCCCGGGCCGCGAGCGAGTCCGTCTCGCGCTCGAGATTCGCTAGGTCGGCGCGCCGCTCGGCGACCTCGGCCCGGGCGCGCCGAACGTCCAGAGCCGTGTATTCCCCCCCCATCACCGCCACATACCCCGCTATCCCCGACGCTCCGAGGAGGATCAGCCAGCGGGCTCGCTTTCTCGCCATAGACTCCGTCCCGGGTACTCCGCCATCGCACCGAGCTGCTCCTCGATGCGGAGCAGCTGATTGTATTTTGCCACGCGATCCGTCCGGCTGGCACTTCCCGTCTTGATTTGGCCCACGTCCGTCGCGACCGCCAGGTCGGCGATGAACGTGTCCTCCGTCTCCCCCGACCGGTGGGAGATCACGGCCCGATATCCCGCACTCTTGGCCAATTCGATGGCCGCCAGCGTCTCGGTCAGCGTCCCGATCTGGTTCACTTTGATCAGGATCGCATTCGCGACGCGCTGGTCGATCCCGCGCTGCAGATGGGCCGCGTTGGTGACGAAAAGATCGTCGCCCACGAGCTGCAGGTCGGCACCCACGGCCCGAGTCAGCATCCCCCAAGAAGCCCAGTCGTTCTCGTCGAGCGGATCCTCGAGCGACCACAGAGGATAACGCTTGGCCCACGAAGACCAGAAGTCGCACATCTCGGAGCCACTCAGCCGCTCCCTCGTAGACCAGCGGAGCACGTAGCCGTCGGAGTCGCGGTCGAAGAACTCACTCGCCGCGGCGTCGATGGCGAGCACGATGTCCTCGCCCGCCCGGTATCCGGCCGCCTCGATGGCCTGGAGCACCACTTCGACCGCCTCCTCGTTGCTGCCCAGGTCCGGCGCGAAGCCGCCCTCGTCGCCCACCGCCGTGTTCTTCCCCTGATCGCTCAGCACCCGCTTGAGGCTGTGGAACACCTCGACTCCCGCCCGCAGGCCCTCGGAGAAGGTCGGCGCGCTCACCGGCATCACCATGAACTCCTGGATGTCCACGTTGTTGGGGGCGTGGGCGCCTCCGTTGAGGATGTTCATCATGGGCACGGGGAGTCGCGTGGCCTCTTCGCCCCCGAGGTACCGATAGAGCGGCAGACCCCGGTGGAGCGCGGCAGCGCGAGCAGTCGCCAGCGACACCGCCAGGATCGCGTTGGCGCCCAGCCGGCTCTTGTTGGGGGTGCCGTCCAGCTCGCACATCCGGCCGTCGACGGCCGCCTGTTCCACCGCGGACATCCCCCGCACCGCTGTCCGGAGCTCGCCGGCCACGTGCCCGACGGCCGTTCGAACGCCTTTCCCCAGGTAGCGTCCAACTTCCCCGTCACGCAGCTCGTGCGCCTCGTGCTCACCCGTGGACGCGCCGCTCGGGACCGCGGCCCGGCCAATGTGCCCGGACGAGAGCTCGACCTCGGCCTCGACCGTGGGATTCCCTCGCGAGTCCAGGATCTCCCGGCCCCGCACGTCAACGATTTCCGACATCCACCTTCCTTTCCGTAGCGTGGGAAGCTTCCTTGGATGCCCCGTCACCCTCGAGCAGTGCGCGGAGTCCGCTCCAGGCGTCGTCCTTCAGGCGATCGCGGCCTTCCAGCCCGTACGCTTCCGTGTCGAGCGGCACCCCCACCCGGACGCGGACGTCGCTCCGGCCGATCCGCCACCGGCCCTTCGCCATGATCTGGCGGGTCCCCTGGATGGCGACCGGCAGAACCGGCACTCCCGCCCTGATGGCGAGGACGAACGCTCCCTTCTTGAACGGTTGCAGGCGACCGTCCGGCGAGCGCGTGCCTTCGGGGAACATCACGATCGTCAGGCCCTCGCGCTTGATCCGGTCCCCGGCCGTCTCGAGCGACCCGATGGCGGCGCTACGATCGGCCCGGTCGATCGAGATGTGGCCGCAGCGCTGCCAGGACCTCCCGAAGATGGGGATGCGACCCAGCTCCTGCTTGGCGACGAAGCGGAAATCGCCCGGAAACCACCCGATCAGCGTGAACACGTCGAACCACGACTGGTGATTCGCGACCATGATCTGCGGCTTGGTCGGATCGAAGTGCTCCAGACCCTCCACCGTGACCTTCGAGCCGGTCGCCCAGATCAGGCAGCGTCCCCAGGTGCGCGCGATGAAGGAGCAACGGCACGCGACTTTGGAGCGGTCGAGGTAGGAGACCAGGATGGCGTACACGGCGAGCCCGGGCGTGACCGCCAGTCCCACCAAGTACACCCATATCGACCGTAGCACCCTATCTGCCGTCCCCGAAATGATTCCAGCCGTGTGCACGCCATTCGGCCGACCCGAGACCAACGATGTCGAGCCCGGCCCCGCTTGTCACCTCCCCGACCCGGGTGAGCGCCAAGGCGAATCGCTCCCTGAACTCGGCCACCACCTCCTCGACCGCGCCCGGGGCGGCCGTGAAGGCGAGCTCGTAGTCCTCGCCACCCGCGAGCGCCAGCTCGAGCGCGCGCTCCGCGCCCAGGGCCGCCTCAGCGTTCGGGTCCACCTGAAGGAGCTTCGGGTCCAGCAGGATCCGAACGCCCCCCGCTGCGGCCAGGTGGCGCGCGTCGGCCGCCAAGCCGTCGCTGAGGTCGATGAGCGCCCGCGCCACGTCGCGCTCCGCCAGCCAGCGGGCTTCCGCCACCCGCGCCTCAGGGTGGGAGAACCGCTCGCGCAGGGGCGCGGCGGGATCGCCTTGTCCGCTCGTCCAGATCTCCACCGCGGCGGCGGCGCCTCCCAGGGTGCCCGTCACCCAAAGACGGTCCCCCGGTCGGCTGCCCGAGCGACGGAGTGGCCGATCGGCTTCTCCCACGACCGTCACATCGATCACGATCGGGGCCTCGTCCGGGGTCCGACTCAGATCTCCGCCGAGCAGAACGCCGCGGTGTCGGCCGAGTGCCGCGCCCGCGCCGGCCGCGATTTCGGGAGCCCAGCGAGGCGCGCGCTCGCGGTCGATGGCAAGCGACAACAGGCCGCCGATCGGCCGAGCCGCCATGGCCGCCATGTCCGACAGCGCCGCCGTCACCGCCCGGTAGCCCACTTCCCGAGGCGTGATCCACTCGCTGCGGAAATGGACGCCCTCGACGGAGAGGTCGGTGGACACGGCCATACGGCCGTCGCCCACCAATGCGGCATCGTCACCGGGGCCAAGCTGCACGCCGGCGCCCGGTGGGTCGGCCGCGTCGAGCGGCCCATCTCCTTCCTCGCGGCCCGCGGTTGTCGCCGCGGCGAGCATCTCCCGGATCAGGTCGAACTCGGCCCCCGGGCCGAGCCCCCAGTCCACCGTGGTCACCGCGGGGCGTCCTGGTCGAAGGTGACGAACGCGAACGGCAGGTCCGTCTCACCCGGGCCCGTCTCCCGCAGAACGGCGGGGAGCGCCTCCACCACGTCCGACGGGATCAGTCCAACCCCCTTCTCGCAGGTGTGGGCCGCCCGGCCGGTCCAGTGGAGGCCGAGGCAGGCGGCCTCGTGCCGACCCGCTCCCTGTGCCGCGAACGCGGTGATCGCGCCCGCCAGCGCATCCCCCATCCCGCCGACGGCGAGGTCGGACGAGGCGATGCTCGCGATCCACACGGGACCGCCGGGGTCCGCCACCACCGAGGGGGAGCCCTTGAATAGCACGACCACACCGCTCGCTTCCGCGGCGGCGCGCGCGGTGCCCACGGGATCTGCCAGGGCGAGCTCCGCCGTCGTGTCGTGGATTCGGACCAGCTCGCCCGCGTGGGGCGTCACGATCACGGACCTCCCGGCGGCGGCTCGAGCCAGCGGACAGGGCCTGCCCTCGCCCAAGAGCGTCAGGGCATCGGCGTCCAGGACCAACGGGCCGGTCCCGTGTTCCAGAGCCACCAGAAGCGCGCGCTCCGCCTTCTGGTCCAGCCCGACCCCCGGGCCAACCAGGGTCGCTCGCCCCAGGCCGATCGCCTCGGCCGCCGAGGCTTCGTCCTCACGGGCCACGAAGATGGCCTCGGGGACCGCCTCCTGGATCACCTCCCGATTGGACGCGGGCGACACGACCCGCACCATGCCCGCGCCGGCCCGGAGGGCGGCCCGAGCGGCCAGCACGGCAGCCCCCGCCATGCCTTCCGTCCCCGCCACTACCGTGAGGGCGCCGACCTCGTTCTTGTGCGTCGCGGCCGGCCGAACCGGGCGAGCGGCCGCCGCCCACTCGGGCGTGATCATCCACTGCCCGCAGTCCCGGGGGCGAACGGGCGGGAACCCGATCTCGACGGCGACCAGCCGGCCGGCATGGCCGCGGCCCGGCTGGAGCATCGTTCCGAGCTTGACGCCCCCGAACGCCACGGTCAGGTCGGCGCGCACCGCCCGCCCCTCGACCCGCCCCGTGCCGCCCGCCACTCCGGACGGCAGGTCGAGGGAGCAGCGGAACGCCGGCGCGGCATTGGCCCGCTCGATCCACTCGGCCTCCCGTTCTCGCGGAGCACCCTCGAGCCCCGTGCCGAGGATGCCGTCCACGATCACGCGGGCGCCGGCTAGGGCTCGCTCCGTTCCGAGCTCGTCGCCCGGCGCCAGCATCGGCATCTGCCAGCCGTGCGCCAGCGCGGCATCCGGCGGACCCGAGCCGACCGGAATGAGCACCACGTCCCGTCCCCACGCGGCCAGGGTGCGTGCCGTCACAACCGCGTCCCCCCCGTTGTTCCCGGTGCCCGCCAGCACCACGACCCGGCCCCGAGGCTCCAAGAACTGCAGAACGGCGGCAGCCGAGCGGCCGGCGTTCTCCATGAGCGTGGTCTGCGGGACGCCGAGCTCGCGGACGGCGCGGGCGTCGAACGCGCGGGCCTCGTCTCCCGTGAAGGCAGGAACGCGTATTCGGCCGTAGGGTCGTGCGGACGCACCCACGGAGATCACCCGGCCGCCGGAGGAAATGTGGAACCGAAGAGGGCCGCTCGAGGCCCCGGCTTCACTTGTAGCTCTGCCCGATCGCCCGGCCCAGCGTGATCTCGCCGTTGTCGATGCGGATGTTGAATCCGCACTCCGGGTTCGAGCATACCCAGGCCTTGTAGCGAATGGGCGCCCCGTCCCGACCGTAGTCCGAAAGGGGAAGCAGCACGCCGCCCCCGCACTTCAGGCAGCCCGGATAGCCCCCGTCTTCTTCCGCCATTTCCTTCCCCTCCCACCGGCATCGGGCCAGGGATCGGGACTACGCCCCGATCGTCCGCTAGAGTCGCGCCTCCCAGGGGTAGTCCCGGTCGAAGGCCTCCTCGAAATCGAAGATGTCCGCGAAGTCCTCGCGCGAGTCCTCTTCCTGCTTGATGAGCACCCCCTGCTCCACCAGCGCGAACACCACGTCGCCGAGATCGTCCGTGCGGTGGATGCCCCAGTGCTCCAGCACCGTTCGGGCCATGGGACCGTATCGCTCGATGGCCAAGCCGCGGACCCCCTCGGCCAGCTCCCGGCCCGCGATATGGCGAGGCTCGTCCAGACTCGCGATCACCTGGTGCAGAGATGCGAGGACGAACAGGTACGCCTTCTCGTGAAACCGCGGGTGGCGGCTCTTCAGGCGCTCCAGAAGCTCGTCGGCGAACTGTACCTCGGTCATGGCCGGGAAAGTTACGACGGACGCCCGGAGGCGCCAGCCCTGCAGACACAGGTCAAACCCGGGCCGCCAGCTCCGGATAGAGCGGAAACGCGGCACACAGCTCCCGCACCTGGCCGAGGACCCGCCCAATACGAGCATCGTCCCCGGGGGCCTCGAGTACGTCTGCGATCCAGTCCGCGATCCGCACGAACTCGGCCTCGGTGAGCCCCCGAGTCGTCAGCGCCGGGGTGCCGATCCGGAGGCCGGACGTCACGAAGGGGGACCTCTGCTCACCGGGAACCGTGTTCTTGTTGACGGTGATGCCGGCTCGCTCCAGAGCGTGCTCCGCCTCCTTCCCGGTGAGGTCGCGTGCACGCAGGTCCACCAGGATCAGATGCGTATCCGTTCCCCCGGACACCAGTCGGAACCCCCGCTCCACCAGGCCCGCCGCGAGCGCCCGGGCGTTGGCGACGACGTGCTGGGAGTAGGTCTCGAACTCAGGCTGCAGCGCCTCCAGGAAGGCGACCGCCTTGGCCGCGATGACATGCATCAGCGGGCCACCCTGCGTCCCTGGAAACACCGACTTGTCGATGACCTTGGCGTGCTCCTCGGGGCACAGGATGAGACCGCCCCTCGGGCCCCGTAGGGTCTTGTGGGTAGTGGTGGTCACCACGTCCGCGTGCGGGACCGGGCTCGGATGGTGGCCCGTGGCCACCAGGCCGGCGATGTGCGCCATGTCGACCATGAGAAGCGCTCCCACCTCACGGGCCACGGACCCGAACGCCTCGAAGTCGATGGTGCGCGGATAGGCGCTGGCCCCGGCCACGATCATCTTCGGGCGCGTATCGAGGGCCTGAGTCCGGAGCGCGTCGTAGTCGATCAGCCCGTCGTCCTCCCGCACTCCGTAGGAGACCACCTCGAAGAGCTGACCGCTGAAGTTGACCGGGGAGCCGTGGGTGAGGTGACCACCGTGGCTCAGATTCATCCCCATGATGCGGTCGCCGGGGTCCAGAAACGCGAGGTAGCCGGCCATGTTGGCCTGCGCTCCCGAGTGTGCCTGGACATTGGCGTGGGGTGCGTCGAACAGTTGCTTGGCCCGGTCGCGAGCCAGGTTCTCCGCCGTGTCCACGACTTCGCACCCGCCGTAGTAGCGGCGCCCTGGCAGGCCCTCCGCGTACTTGTTGGTGAGCACGGTGCCCAGCGCCTCGAGCACCGCCCGGGAGACGAAGTTCTCGCTCGCGATCATCTCCAACTGGCCTGCCTGCCGGCGCGCTTCCTCGGCGACGACCTGGTGCAGCGTGGGATCCGTGTCCCGCAGATGTTGCATGCTCAGACCCAACTCTTCTGGAGTCGCCGGGACTGCAGGATCCGCCGCCGCGCCAGTCGGTCCGCAGCCTCGCTGGTTGGCACGCCGTCTTCCTGGGCGGTGTCGAAGATCCGGAGCAGCGTGTTGTAGATCTCTCCCGCCTTCCGTCGGCTACGCTCGGCGGACCAACCGTGCAACTCACCATACACGTTGCACAAGCCTCCGGCGTTGATCACGTAGTCGGGAGCATACAGGATGCCCCGCTCCTTGAGCTCGGCCCCGTGACGGCTCTCCGCGAGCTGGTTGTTGGCCGCGCCGCCGATGATGTCCACGGAGAGCACGGAAAGCGTGTCGTCGTTGACCACCGCGCCGAGCGCGCAGGGCGCGAAGATGTCCGCGTCCACCCCGTAGATCTCGTTCGTCTCGACGGCTTCCGCGTCGAAGTCCGCAACGGCCCGCTTCACGCGGTCTGCATGGATGTCCGTCACGGTCAGGCGCGCTCCCTCGCGATGGAGCAGCGAGCATAGGTGATGACCCACGTGCCCCACGCCCTGGACCGCCACGTGCTTTCCGTCGAGGGTGTCGGCGCCGTAGCGCTCGTGCGCGCAGGCCTTGAGCCCGCGGTACACACCGAACGCCGTGACCGGCGACGGGTCGCCGGACTTGCCCAGCAACCCGACAACGTGCTCGGTCTCCATGTGGACGTACTCCATGTCGTCCACGCCGACGCCAACATCCTCGGCCGTGATGTAGCGGCCCCCCAGAGACTCCACGGCTCTCCCGTGGGCACGAAAGGTCATTTCGCGATCTTTGGTTCCGTTGTCGCCGATGATGACCGACTTGCCGCCGCCCAGGTTGAGCCCCGTCACGGCCGCCTTGTAGGTCATGCCGCGGGAGAGCCGCAGGGCGTCCACCACGGCGTCGCCGTCACTGGCGTAGTTCCAGAAACGCGTGCCGCCGAGCGCTGGCCCGAGCGTCGTGTCGTGAATCGCGATGATCCCCCTATACCCTATGGAGGGCTCACTCCAGAACACGAGCTGTTCGTGCTCGTGCTCACCCATCTGCTCGAATATTTCCATCCCGTTCCGGGCTCCGTTATCGCTATTGCTCACCCAGGCCACGCACCGCGTCGCGCGCGATCACGTACCTGAGGATCTCACTGGTTCCTTCGTAGATCTCCGTGCCCTTGGCATCCCTCATGAGCTTTTCGACCGGGTAGTCCCGCATGTACCCGTAGCCGCCGAAGATCTGGACTGCCTCGTCGGTCACGCTCATGGCGGTCTCGCTCGCCAACAGCTTGGCAGCGGCCGCAGCGGCCGCGACGCTCGGCGATCCGGCGGGCGCGGGATCCTCACCGCCGACCGTGATGGTGTCCCTGCGCGCGGCCACCGAGAAGGCGAGCGAGCGTGCCGCCGCGACCCCTACGATCATGTCCGCCAGCTTGGCCTGGATGGCCCCGAACTCCGTGAGGGCCCGCCCGAACTGCTTCCGCTCCACCGCGTATGCCGTCGCGTGCTCGAGCGCCGCCTGCGCGATCCCGAGCGCCTGCGCCGCAATGCCCAGCCGTCCGACCTCGAGCGCCTGCAACGCGTAGGCGTAGCCCCGGGTCGGGTCGCCGAGGAGCCGGTCTCCGGAGACCCTCAGGTCGAGCTCGAGGGACACCGTTTCGGATGCGCGTAGCCCCATGGTGCGCTCTTGGCCGGCGACGGTGTATCCGTCGGCATCCGAGTCGACCAGGAACGCGCCCAGAGTGTCGTCACCGGTGCGCGCAAACACCACGACCAGGCCGGCCCGACGGCCGTTCGTGACCCATCGCTTCGACCCGCGGATCCGCCAGCTGTCGCCATCGCGCTCGGCCGTCGTCGCGAGGGCGGAAGCATCGCTGCCGGCGCCCTGCTCTGACAACGCGAAGGCGGTTAGCGTCTCCCCGCTCGCCATCGCCGGCAGGAACCGGGACCGCTGCGCGTCGGTCCCGTGACGGACCATGAGCTCGGTGACCGGCCCGTTGTGGATGGAGGCGACCAACGCCGCGGCCGCGTCTCCCCAGGCCAGCTGCTCGAGGACCACCATGAACGTGCCTGCGTCGAGCCCGAGGCCCCCGTACGATTCGGGGATGCGCACCCCGAAGAATCCCAGGTCAGCCATCTTTCCAAACAGCTCGGCGCCAAGTTCTCGGCGGGCGTCCCAATCCGCGGCGTGGGGGCGGATCTCGCCAGCCGCGAATTCGCGGGCCAGCGCTCGGATCTCTCGCTGTTCGGCCGTGAGCATGTCGGTCAGTCTCCGTAGGCGAAGAAGCCCCGACCGGACTTCCGCCCGAGCCAGCCAGCGGCCACGTACTTGCGGAGCAGCGGACAGGGTCGGTAGCGGTCGTCACCCAACTCGCGGTGAAGGACCTCGAGGATGCTCAAGCAGGTGTCCAGGCCGATCAGGTCCGCCAAGGCGAGGGGCCCCATCGGATGGTTCATCCCGAGCTTCATGACGGTGTCGATGGCCTCCGGCTCGGCCACGCCCTCCAACAGGCAGAAGATCGCCTCGTTGATCATCGGCATGAGGACACGGTTGGAAACGAAGCCCGGGAAGTCGTTGACTTCGACCGGCGTCTTGCCGAGTTCCCCCGCGAGCTCCATCACCGCCCGCGTGGTCCCGTCCGACGTGGCCAAGCCGCGGATCACCTCGACGAGCGCCATGACCGGCACGGGATTCATGAAGTGCATGCCGATCACGGAGTCCGGCCGACGGGTCCTGGACGCGATCTCCGTAATCGAGATGGACGAGGTGTTGGAGGCCAGAATCGTGCCCTGCGGAGCCGACGCGTCCAGCGCTTCGAACAGCGAATACTTCAGCTCCGCACGCTCCGGCGCCGCCTCGACGACGATGTCCGCTTCG
>JAHEKN010000015.1 GCA_024638305.1 Gemmatimonadota bacterium
CTTCACGTTCGCCCTCGGGTTCCAACGGTGCGACCCGGCGTCAGCGCCGCGTCGAGCGACAGCTTACCGTTCCCGACCGCCAGTCGCACGCGCGTGCACCGTCGCGCAAGGCCGCGTCCACGCCCACGAGACCAAACGCCCGACGCACCGAGTGAGCACGAAACCAGCAACCCAGCGATCGCTTGCGGAGGGGCTGCCCTGGCATTCCCTGCCGGGGGCGATGGTGGTCCAGCGACTCCGCACCGACCCGGATCAGGGGCTTTCGGAGGCCGAGGTGGCGGAACGTCGCCGCTCGTACGGCCGGAACGAGCTTCCGGTGACGCCGCCTCGGCCGTGGTGGGTGATCCTCCAGGAGCAGTTCCGCAGCCTGGTGATCGCGCTGCTGGCGGCGGCGGCCGTGGTCGCCTGGTGGGTCGGAGAGCCGCTCGACGCGCTCGCGATCACCGCGGTTCTGGTGATCAACGCGACCTTCGGGTTCGTGACCGAGCTCCGGGCGCGGCAGGCCATTCAGTCATTGTCTGCGCTCGAGGCGCCAGACGCGGTCGTGGTCCGGGATGGGAAGCGTCGGACCGTCGAGGCCGGGCTCCTCGTGCCCGGTGACATCGTGGCTATCGAGGAAGGCGAAGCCGTGCCAGCCGACCTTCGACTGTTGGAGAGCCGTGGCTTGCAGGTAATGGAGGCCGCGCTCACCGGCGAGTCTGTCCCAACGGTCAAGAGGCATGACGAGGAGCTGGAGCCGGGCCTGCCGTTGTCCGAACGCGTCACGGTGCTGCACCAGGGCACGGTGGTCGTCTCCGGGTCGGGCTTGGGCGTGGTTACGCAGACGGGGGAAGCGAGCGAGGTCGGCCGGATCGGCCTGATGCTCCGCGAGGTGCAGGACGAAGCCACGCCCCTGGAGGTCCGGCTGGACCAATTGGGCCGCAAGCTCATCGTCCTGACGCTCGCGGTCACGGTACTCGTCGTCGTAATCGGCGTGCTCCGGGGCGCCCCATGGGCACTGATGATCGAGACCGGACTCGCCCTGGCGGTGGCAGCAGTGCCTGAGGGGCTTCCGGCGGTAGCCACGGTGGCGCTGGCCGTCGGTCTACGGCGCATGGCTCTCCGGAACGCTTTGGTCCGCCGTCTCCCGTCGGTGGAGACGCTCGGGTCCGTGACGGTCATCTGCACGGACAAGACCGGCACGCTCACCACGGGGCACATGCAGGTCGTTCGGGCGGAGGGTCTGACGTCCGCGTTCGACGTTGCGTGGGAGGGCGGCACCGCGCGCCTGGAGCCCGGAGTAGCTCCCGACGCCCTCCCCGAGGCAAATCCCTCTGGGGCCATGGACCCCGACTCGAGCAGACAGCTCATAGAACTGGAAGCGATCCTCGAGGTCTCCACCGTGGTGAATCGTTCCCGCTGCGAGGGCAGCGGACCCACTGAGGAGATTCTGGGGGATCCCACCGACGTGGCGCTCTGGAAGTGGGCGCAAGCGCTGGGCCGACGTCCGTCTTCCAAGAGGGACCGGATGGTCGTGGAGCGGGAGATCCCGTTCACCAGCGAGCGGATGCTTGCTGCCGCGCTCGCGGCCGAGCCCGCAGCCGAGCCCCGCTGGTACGTCAAGGGCGCCCCCGAGCGCGTGCTTGACCGATGCGACCGGGTGCTTGCCGACGGACGAGAGATCGAACTGGACGACGACGCGCGGGCCACGCTGCTCGGACGGAACGAGCGGCTCGCCGAGCAGGGCCTGCGCGTGTTGGGATGCGCGGTGGGTGACGGGAGCTCGTCGGTTGCCGGCGGGCTGACGTTCGTGGGGCTTGTGGGGCTCCTCGACCCCCCGGCTCCCGGAGTCGAAGCCACGGCCCGGGTGTTTGCAGACGCCGGCATTCGAACGCTCGTCATCACCGGCGATCAATTGCCGACGGCCAGAGCGGTGGCACGCAGCGCGGGCCTGGTTCCGTCGGAGCGGAGTCTGGCCATCGACGGCGCGCAGCTCTCTGAGCACGACGATCGGGAGCTGCAGGGCCTCCTGGAAGAGGCGGTCGTGCTCGCGCGGGTGGCTCCTGCGGACAAGCTCCGTGTGGTCGATGCCCTCCGCCGCTCCGGTCAGGTCGTCGCCATGCTCGGTGACGGAGTGAACGATGCGGCCGCGCTCAAGAGGGCCGACGTCGGGGTCGCGATGGGTAAGCGTGGCGCCGACGTCGCCAAGGAAGCCGCGGACATGATCCTGCTCGACGACCGTTTCGCCACGGTCGGCGCGGCGATCGAGGAGGGCAGGGTCATCTTCGAGAACATCCGCAAGTTCATCTATTACCTGTTCAGCTGTAACCTGGCGGAGGTGCTCGTCATCCTGGTCGCGGGTGTTGCCGGTTGGCCCACACCGCTTCTGCCGCTCCAGATCCTGTGGCTCAATCTGGTGACCGACACGGTGCCCGCGCTCGCGCTCGCCCTGGAGCCTGCTGAGGTCGGGATCATGTCCAGACGTCCCCGGCCACCGGGGTCGGCGATCCTGGAGCGACGCGAGATCTTTTCACTCCTGGGGTTTGCCTGGCTCATTGCCCTGGTCACGTTGGCGGCCTTCGTGATCGGCCTGCCGTCCGGTGCGGCTCACGCCTCCACACTCGCCTTCTTCACGCTCGCGTTCGCACAGATTCTCCACCTGGGTAACGCCCGCGGGGTGGGAGCGGTGCTGTCACCGACCCGCATGCTCGCAAGCCGCTGGGCACTCATCGCGGTCGTGGCAGCCGGCTCGCTACAGTTGCTCGCGCTCGGAGTGGGCGGGCTGGCCGCCGCGCTCCGGCTCACCGTGCCGTCGAGCTCCGAGTGGCTCGTGATCGGAGGGCTCGCCTCGATCCCGGCGGTACTGGGCCAGCTCTGGAAGGTCTTCCGGACTCCTTCGGACAGACTCTAGGCCGGAGACGCCGCCGGGGCCCGCGTGCTCGGCGGCCGCCTCCAGGCGGCGGAAGCTAACTCACGGGTGAGCGCGCGAGCTGCTTCCACAGGTTGGCGTAGATCACGGCCGTCATCTGCGCCCGCTGCTCGGGGGCGGGGGTTCCCGTCGCGCCGGGGAGCTTGGGGGATTAATCTCGGGACCCGCGGCCGCTGCCGTGAATATCGAGAACCAGGAGAAGCCCAGAATGCCGTCACTCCGCGCCTCGGCGCCCGATTCCGCCCTCCGCATCACAGTGCTCGCGGGAGCGCTCGCGTTGCTCCTAACCTCATCCGCGCACGGCCAACAGCATCCCCTGGGTGAGTGGGAACAGCTCGCCCGGGACGTCTTCGAGGAGCTGGTCGAGATCAACACGTCCCATTCCGTCGGGGGGACGCTTCAGGCTTCCGAGGCCATGGCCGCGCGTTTCCTCGCGGCAGGCTTTGCAGCCGAGGACGTGGTGGTCACGGAGGTCGCTCCCGGGGAGGGCAACGTGGTCGCCCGCCTGCGCGGAAGCGGGAGTGCCAGGGGGCCCATCCTGCTGCTCGCACACATCGACGTGGTGGAGGCCGACCCGGCCGATTGGACACTCCCCCCGTTCGAGTTCATAGAGCAGGACGGCAACTTCTATGGGCGAGGGGTCGCGGACGACAAGGACGAGGCGGCCATCTACGTGGCCAATCTCATCCGGATGAAGGCCGAGGGATTCACGCCCGACCGCGACATCATCGTGGCCCTTACCGCTGACGAGGAGGGCGGCGCGCACAACGGTGTGGTCTGGTTGCTCGAAAACCGCCGCGAGCTGGTGCAGGCCGACTACGTGCTGAACGAGGGCGGCGGGGGAACGCTCAAGGACGGGCGCCACATCTCGAACAACGTGCAGGCGAGCGAGAAGAAGTACCTGAACTTCCAGGTGCAGGCCACCAACCCGGGCGGACACAGCTCGGTGCCTCGGCCGGACAACGCCATCTACGAGCTCTCGAAGGCCCTGTTGGGGGTCGGTGCGTATCACCATCCGGTGATGCTCAACGAAGTCACGACAGCGTACTTCACCCGCACGGCCGACATCGTGGGTGGCGAGATGGGGGCCATGATGCGCCGCGTCGTGGCCAACCCGCGGGACGAGCAGGCGGTTGCCTTCGTGGCCACGGATCCCGCGTACAACTCACGCATGCGGACCTCCTGCGTGGCCACGCTGCTGGACGGGGGCCACGCCCCCAATGCACTGCCGCAGCGGGCGACGGCCAACGTGAACTGCCGCATCCTGCCCGACGAGGACCCCACCGTGGTACTCCAGCGGCTGCGGGCCGCGGTCGGAGACGCCGAGGTGGCCGTCGAGATGCAGGGGCAGGCGACCGAGAGCCCACCGTCTCCGCTCACCCCCGAGGTGCTCGGTCCCATCGAGCGCATCACGAACGAGATGTGGCCGGGCGTCCCGGTCATTCCCACAATGAGCACAGGCGCCACGGACGGCCTCTACTTCCGGAACGCCGGTATCCCCGTGTACGGCGTCTCGGGCCTGTTCTACGAAAACCCCAACTCGCACGGGATGAACGAGAACATCCCCGTAAAGTCGTTCTACGAGGGCCAGGAGTTCCTCTACCGTCTGGTGAAGGCGCTTTCGGGCCCCGAGATCAGCTAGGCCGTTGTCGGAGACGTTGGAGGCCGGCCCGCGCCGCGTAACCGGCGGCGGTCGCCAACGTATCGGCAAGACGTGAACCCGGCCTACGTGACACCGGCGGCCCTGGTGGCCCTGCTGATCGCCGCGCTCGCGCCGAGCGACACCGCGGCGCAGCGCGCTATTGGCCAGGTCCTCGACCAGGAGACGCGCACCGTCGTCGCCGGGGCCCTCGTGACAATGCGCGACGGCGGGGGGGAGCTGGTGGGTATGGCCATCTCCGATGGCCGCGGCGAGTACTCGATTCCCTTGCCTGGGACCGGACCCTTCGACGTATCCACCCGGGCGCCCGGATACAGGGAAGCGCTCGCCGCAGGCCTGATGTTCGACCCGGACTTGCCCACGCTCCTGCATTTCGAGTTGAGCCCCGACCCGATTCAGTTGGAGGGCATCGAGATCGAGTTGGGGGCCGAGACGCGCATCGCCCGGGAACTGGCGTGGCTGGGTCTACGCGCAGTCGATCTCGGCGACCGACTCGTGACCCGCGACGAGATCGAGGAGCGGCAGACGGCCCGCGATATCGGCGCCGTCCTGGAGTGGCAGCAGATTCCCGGCGCTCGGATCGCACGGACGGAGAACACATACGGGAGCAACGGCCCCGGCATGCTCTGCGTGTACCTCATGCGGGGGCGGACGGCCGCGGGCCGTGAGCGCTGCGCGCTCACGGTGCTCGACGGCATACCCGTTCAGCCAGATGTGGCGGAGATGATGGATCCCGCCGATCTGGAGGCCATCATCGTTCTCAACCCGACGGAGGCCACGCAGAGGTTCGGCACCGCGGCCGGAGGTGGGGCGGTGCTGCTGTTCTCGCGGGTCCGCCGCTGACTCGCGCTCCCGGTGCCGCCTAGCGGACCTGGACCTGTCGGTCCAACCGGGGCCGGGCGACCCTGGTGCGCCTCCGCGCGGTTTCGGGCCCCAGCCACCGTTCGGGCTTGACCGTCCGCCGCCGCTCGGCGGGATTCAGCCGGAACCAACGAGCGATCAACAGGATCTCGGCCGCCTCGTCGGGCTCGAGCGCGCTCGGCGCCAGATCAGGTCCGCTGAAGACGTTGCGCACGGCGCGGTCCACCCGCTCGCGGTCACGCTTGCGCCGCGGCTTGGCCACGACCTTGCGGATGCGCCCCTTCCGGATCAGGTAGAGGCGCTCGCCTCCCTCGTAACCCTCGACCCGGTACACGAAGGACAGGCTCTCCACGTGACCCCTGAACGCAGCCAGATGCTCGCGGAACTGTCGCAGTCGGTCGCCGCGGTCGCGAAGACGAGCGGCGTATTCGAACTCGTGCCGCTGGGCCGCATCCCGCATGCGGCTATCGACCACGTGGAAGGGCTCGTCGGACACGCCTTCGAGAAACCGCTCGGCGACCTCGAGCCGAGCGCCATAGTCCGTGCTGCTGGCCCAGCCCGCACACGGGGCCAGGCAGGTTCCCAGGTCGGCGCGGAGGCAGAGGGGCGTCCTGGGTAGGTCGAAGATCTCGAGTTGGTCCGAGAAGTACACGGGAGTGGGTCCGGGACAGTCGCGTAGTCCCAACACCTGAGCGAGGTCCCGTACCGCCTCCGCCAGCCGCATGATCGCCGGAAACGGTCCGTAGTACCGAGAGCCGTCCTCGACCACCCGGGTCACCGGGACGAGCCGGGGTGCGGGCTCCTTGGTGATCTTCACGAACGCGTAGCGCCGCCTGCGCTTGTGCTGGACGTTGAAGCGCGGGCGCCAGCGCTGGATGAGCTTCATCTCGCGAACCAGGGATCCGAACTCGTCCGGGATGTAGTCCCACGCGATCTCTCGGGTGGCCTCCATCAGCTCGTGCGGCTTCTCGCCCGGAGACGCCCGGAAGTAGGAGAGGAGGCGCGTGCGGATGCGGATGGACTTGCCGACGTAGAGGATGCGCCCTTCTTCCCCGAGCATGCGGTACACGCCGGGACGGTTCTCCGCATTTGCCTGCACGAATTCGCGGAGGGGTGAGCGCGACATGGCCTCGGAGGTGTTCGTGTTTTGTTCGGGTCGCACAAGGTAGGGGCTGACCCGCCGGTTCGCCAACCGCCCGCCGCTACTTCTGCGGGAAACTCGACTCCCGCGATACCTCGCAGATCTGGATGCGGTACTCGGCGTAAAAGGTCTCCCGCCCCTTGCGTTGAGCGTCGATGTGCTCGGGGTGGCGGGCCCAGGCGCGGTGGGTCTCCTCCGATGCGAATTCGACCAGGGTGACCCGCTCCCCGTCTTCGGCCGTGAACGTCTTGTGTGAGACATATCCGGGCATGCGACGCGCAAGCGCGCTCATGCGGTCGGCCCAATCCCCGTACTCCTCGAGTGCCTCGGGCTTGAGCCGGGAACGGAAGACCGTGAGGGGCATGGGACTACCTGCGGGTCACCAGGATCGCACCGCTGATCATGTCGGTGCCGTATCGAGTGGTCGCGTCGCGTGCGTTCATGAAGCGGACCTCATGGATATCCGTGACTCGCAGGCTTCGGAGAACGTCCACTCCGCCCGGCTGGCGCACGTCGTCCACGAACACGGCCGGGGAAACCTGTCCGCCAAAGGTGACCGTTCCGCGGGGTCGCATCCAACGGGGCCGTTCCCGCTCGATGAGTGTCAAGAGATCGAGCGAAGGGTCCGCTCGGAGCTCCTCGAACGTGATCAGATTCTGGTCCACACGGGCGGTGCCGTCGCCTCCGCCGCCACTCGCGCAGCCCAGAAGGAGCAAACCGCCAGCAACGATGGCCACGGGGAAATCAAGAGATACGACCCTCATCTTCGACCTCCAGCAACTGGAAGGCGGTGTCGATCACGGGGATGATCCATGCGGCGACGACGGCGACCTGGGGGGAGCCGGACCTCCGGAATCACGTCCCGGGCAACCCGCCGACAACCGGGACGAGGGACTCTTCCCGTGCTACCCGATGCGCTTGTACACGGCATGCGTCACGCGCGTGATCTTTCCGTCCTCATCCAGACGTACGTACTCGTTGTCGATGGTATTTCGATCCTCGGACAGGGTGTTGATGATCACCTGATACACGCGGCCGTTCCTGCGGTTTAGGATGCGCGTGCTGTTCTCGTCGATGATCTCCACCGCCGTGTCCGCGTTCTCCTGGCCGCGTACCGGTCGGAACACCCCATCGAACAGGGTAACGTATCCCCACTCCGACTCCTGTCCGCGGGCATTCGTGGAGGCGACCGTTACGGCCATGCCGCCGTCTCCGTGAGCCTGGTAGGTCATGACGTTCTTGGACGGGGGCGGCGCGTCCGACTGGAGCTGCCAAACACCGAAACGGGGATTCGCGCTCTGGGCGGCGGCGCTGGTGGCCGCGATCGCTGCCGCAGCCAGGGCTGCGATCGAGGCGGCGAGGACTCTGTTGCGCATGGGTGGCACTCCTCTGAACGGGCCGGTTGTCGCCTGGGGCTTCCCTAACGGGACCGGAAGGGTGCCGGCCCGGAAGCCGTGCGTCAACGTCGACCACGGGACCCCTGGCTTGGACCGCTCGCGGTCGCCCGGCCCGTCCGCGGTGGCGGACTGCTTCCTCGGGCTCACCCGGTCATTGCCCGATCCCCGCACTGGCCGATAAGCTCCCGACCCATGGCGCCCCATCCCCCCTCCCGGGTCATCCGCGACCCCCTGTGGAACACCGTGCGGCTGGACCCGGTCGCGGTCGGCATCGTGGACACGCCCGCGTTCCAGCGCCTGCGGTACATCCGGCAGCTCGGACTGGCCCATCTCGTCTACCCCGGCGCCACGCACACCCGCTTCGATCACGCCATCGGTGTCTACCACCTGGCCCGGACGGCGCTACAGATCATGCGCGATAGAGGCGCCGGTCCGAGCCAGGTATGGGCCGGGGCCGACCTGATTCCCTACGCCGCCCTCCTGCACGACATCGGCCACTACGCGTTCTCGCACGCCCTCGAGGAATTGGAGCCGGACCGGCGGCCCGGTCACCACGAAGAAGTGAGCCGGCGGTTTTTCGATTCGGACGCTCTCCGGGCGGCGCTCGAGAGCCTGGGGTCGGACGCCGCCGCCAGGATCTACCAGATCATCCGCGGCGAGGGGTCCGAGCCGCTCGGCGGCCTGGTCGCAGGCAGCCTGGATCTCGACAAGATGGAGTACCTCAGGCGCGACGCGCGCTTCTGCGGAGTGCCCTACGGCGAGGTGGACGTGGACCGCCTGCTGCACGCCCTCGTGGTGGTCGAGGACCCGGCCGAAGGTCGACTCGAGCTCGGCGTGGAAGAGAAGGCCTTGAGCGCGCTCGAGTCCCTGCTGTTCGCAAAGTACCAGATGTTCCGCAACGTCTATTGGCACCACGCCGTGCGCGCGGCCACGGCCCTCTACAAGCGGATCGTCGAGGAGGCGGTGGCGTCCGAGCTGCTCCGCCCGGACGAGCTCATCGGGCCCACGGACGAGGCCCTCCTGTACGAGATCGAGCGACGCACGCGCAGCTCGGAGGGGCCCGTAGCGAATCGGCTGGCCCACCGGTGGCTTCCGGCTCTTCGACAGCGTCGCCTGCCGAAACGGGCCCTCGAGCTCACGGCGGCCGAGCTGCCACCCGAGAGGGTAGCTGCCTGGGTAGCGGGAGACCCGGCAAGGCGCCGGAAGCTCGAGGACAGCTGGGCGGAGTCGCTCGATCTCGAACCGGGCGAGGTGTTCATCGACTTCCCCGCCAAGGAGACGATGTTCCAGCTCGACGTCCTGGTGAGGCGGCGGAGCGGCTCGGTGCAGCGCATCGGGCAAGAGGGCATTCCCGGCCTGATCGATCTGCCGAGCCTGGCACACGAGCTCTACCGGGCCGCCCGTGTGCTCCGCGTATTCACCCTGGAGCGCCGAGAGATCGACGGCGACTGGGCCCTTGCCCAGCTCATGGAGTGACCTCGTGTACCACCGGCCAGCGCTGTCCGGGGGCGCCGAAGACCTCTTCCGTCCCAGGCCACCATCGCGCTGCCGATCACGTCTCATCAGGTTGAGGGTGGACATAGGCTTTGCCGGGATCCTTGGGACCCCACCGGCGGTACTCAGGGGCAGCCCACGTCGACACGCGCAGGCACCCCGCCGAGCGACGAGAGTGGTCCCCTGCGGCCAGCGCTTTCGGGGGGAACCCCTGGCAGCGGTCGGGGGTTACAGCAATGGCTGAACCCTGGACAGCAGAATTGGGATTCTGTAGTTTAGACGGCTTTGGATCCTACGCGGATCCGGCGAATGAAGTATTCGCGGTCCGACATCGTACATTCCGGTGCGGCCCGACAAGGAGATAGATCAGGATGGCCACCCAGCGAAAGACCAGTAAGCAGGCGAAGAAGACGCCGGCGAAGACGGGAGCCACACGGGCGCCCCGCCGTCGCTCGCGCCGGAGCCTGCTTTCCGGGTTCGACGCCAGCATCGAGGAACAGACCGCTCTCGACCAGTACCTTCGTGATGTAAGCCGGCATGAGCTCATCACGCCGGACAAGGAGAAGGAGCTCGGTTACAAGGCCCAGAAGGGCGATCTCGACGCGATCCAGGAGTTGGCGCGCGCCAATCTGCGGTTCGTGATCAGCGTGGCCAAGAAGTATCAGAACCGCGGGGTTTCCCTCACGGACCTGATTCAGGAAGGGAACGTGGGCCTGGTCACGGCCGCGCGAAAGTTCGATCCGGACCAGGGCGTCAAGTTCATCAGCTACGCGGTGTGGTGGATCCGTCAGGCGATTCTTGCCTCCCTGGCCAACCAGGGTCGGTCGGTGCGCGTGCCGCTCAACCGCGCTTCGGACCTTGCGCGCATCTTCCGGGAGAAGGAGCGCCTCAAGCAGGAATTGGGTCGCGATCCCACGTCTGAGGAGCTGAGCAAGGCGACCGAGCTGACCCCGGTCCTCATCGAGTCGCTGCAGACGCTCAATGCGGCCGAGATCCGCCTCGACGCGCCCATCGGCGACAGCGAGGACTCGCAGCTGGTGGAGCGCTTCATCATCGAGGAGGCCGCGGAGCCGGAGCAGGAGGTGGAGAGCCGCCTGCTGACCGAAATGGTGGAGGTGGCCCTCGACACGCTCGAGGCACGCGATGCCAAGGTGCTGCGTCTCTACTTCGGGCTCGAGGGAGAGCGCGAGCACACGCTCGAGGAAATCGGCAACATCCTCGGCGTGACCCGCGAGCGGATTCGCCAGCTTCGCGATCGCGCGCTCCGGCGCCTACGCGAAGGGTCCAAGGGGACGGCGCTCGAGTCGTTCGCGGCGTGACGAGAGCCCGGCCGGCAACGGCCCGGGACTTCCGACGCCCTCCGGGCAGCCGCCGAGCGCGGCCGCTCGGAGGGCGTTTGCGTTCGACTGAGATGGATCGGATGCGGTGAGTCGGCTGGGCACCGTACACCAGGTCCTCGGGGGCGTGTACCAAATCCACCTCGACGATGGCAGTCTCGCGGAGGCGAGCATTCGCGGTCGTTTGAAGCACACGGCCGATCCCGAGGACCGCGTGGTCATCGGCGACCGCGTGCGCCTGGCCGGCCCGGACGACTCCCTGACGATCGAGGAGTGTCTCGAGCGCACGTCGCGGCTCATTCGAGCCGGATCGGGGGGTCGTGCCCCCAAGGTGATGGCGGCCAATCTGGAACGGTTGGTCGTCGTGGTCGCCGCGGCTCGGCCCGATCCCCACACCGACGTCGTGGATCGCATGCTCGCGCTGGGCGAGCTCGGGGGGCTGGCCGGAGTGGTGATCATCAACAAGACGGACCTGCCCGATACTGCCGCCACGGTGGCCGATCTGAAGGAGCTCTACGAGGGGGCAGGCTACCCGGTCATGCCCACGAGCGCCGAGGGGGGGCAGGGAATCGAGGCACTGCGCGAGCTGCTGTGCCGGGGGTCCTCCGTGCTGGTCGGCCCCTCCGGGGCGGGGAAATCGACCCTCATCCGGCAGGTCCAGCCGGGACTCGCCATCCGAATCGGCGAAGTGAGCGAGCGGACCGGTGGTGGGCGCCATACGACGGTGTCCTCCCGCATCATCAGGCTCGAGTGCGGTGGACTCGTGGCGGACACTCCCGGCTTCGGCGAAGCGGGACTGTGGGGCATCGATCCGTCTGAGGTCGACTCACTGTTCCCGGAGATGGAGCCGTTCCTCGGTGCATGCCACTTTCGCGAGTGCACGCACGTTCACGAGCCGAATTGCGCCGTGAAGGACGCAGTCGAGGCCGGGCGCGTGGATCCTCGCCGGTACCGGAGCTACGTAGATCTCCAGGCGGCTGCCACAGAAAGCTGAACTACTCCTAGCCGCCTGCCACGCCTCGGGCCGCCTGCCCGCAGGCATCCTGGAAAGCCAGCTCCCAGGTAGCGGCCCGTCGATTACCGACCGCGAACCACTGCCGGTCGGCGCCCAACACGTCCAATACGAACTCCGGGGAGCCGTCGCCATCCAGGTCCGCATGGTCCAAATATCGGGGCACGCCCTTTCCTTCCTCGGCGGCTGGCCGGTACCAGACGTAGCGCGGTTGATAGGCGGGCCCCTCGAGCTCCGCGATGAAGAAGATGGCGTGCGCGGAGTTTCCGGGCTCCGACACCGACAACCGGTCTCGGAAGAGGAATGTGGTCGCGAGCATCGGCGCACCGGTCGAGCTGAGGTCGATGACCCGGAGATCGCGTCGCGCCGCCTGTGTGTCGTCGGGCCAGCGCGCGCGAAACTGATTGAGAAGGTCGCCGTAGATCCGGAGGGTGTTAACCCGTTGTCCGCGATTGCTCGGACGTTCTGCCAGCTTGCCGCGGGGCACGTGTGCGCTCGCTTCGACCGGGAGCGCCAGGAAACGGCTCCGTCCCGTCGCGGTCGGGTTCAACTCGACGTATCCCGGTGCGGACACGTTCAGGCCGCAATAGCGACCGTCGCGCTCGGCCATGCCCTCGACCGTGAAACGGCCCACCCGCACACCGTCGGCGAACAGGGAGAACTCCGTGCCAGGAGCCAGCCGTTCGTCAATGAAGCGCTGTGTGAACCCCGGCTCCTCCGCCTCCTGAAGGAGGGGAAGTACCGAGTCGCCCGCGACCTCGGCGACAGCAATCAGCCGGGATCCGGCCGGGTCCACCTCGACCACCGCGAGTACCGGACCCTCCGGGAGCGGCGGAAGGACGACTTCGGGCTCGGTGGAGAGCGAATCGACGCGCGCCCCGGGAGGCGGATCAGCCTGCCGCAGCTCGACGTTCATGCCACCCCATTTCACGTTGTCGCACGCTTGGAGCGCCGTTAGTATCACGGCCAGAAGACCGCTGCGGACGAGAGGTCGGCTCAACTGCGCCTCGGGTGGGGTGGGCTCGGTCGCTCAGCTTCGGGAAAGTACCCAAATCCCCAGTAGCACGGAACCCGGAAGCCCGATGAACGAACGCCTTGAAGCCATGATCCAGAAGCTCGAGCAGGAACGTGACGAGCTCAAACTCAAAATGCACCTGGCCAAGGCCGATGCCCGGGACGAGTTCGAGCAGATGGAGGAGCGCTGGGGCCGTTTGCGTAGCAAGCTCGGCCAGGTGAAAGAGGGCGCGAGCGAAGCGTCGGGTGACGTTCGCGAAGCCGCGTCAGATCTCGCCGAAGAGATCCGCAAGGGATACCGCAAGATCCTCGACCGCATGTAGGGACACCACTAGCGGCCGGTGCGCCCCGGTCGGCGTAACCGGTGGACCCCCGATGGAAACCTCCCGCCACGAGGCCGAGTCCGGCCAATTGGATGCACGGATCCTGGAGCTGCAGGGTGCGCCCGAGGAGCTACGGCTGCTCGAGGACGAGCTTCGCACCCTGCGGGCCGATGCGGCCGAGGCCGCCGGAGAGGTCGAGGTCCAGACCATGGATTGGCTGCGGGAACGACAGGACGCGGAGACCCATCTATTTGCCTACCGGGACCGGGCGCGTGAGCTGAAATCGAAGCTCGAGTCGCTACGTGCGATCGGGCTGGATGCGCCCTGCCCCACCTGCGGCCGCGTGCTCGAGGACCACTACGGCGATGTGATCGCCCGCCTCGAAGAGGAGTGGGACAGCGTGGTCCAGGACGGAACCTGGTGGCGGCGCCGAAGGAATCAGCTGGAACTGAAGCCGGAAGCCGTGCAGGCCGTCGAAAGCCGTTCCATCAAGCTCCATTCGCAGGTGGAGGACGTGGCTGAGCGGGTGGAGGTCGCCCGTTCAGCCCTGCGAGAGCTTCAGGATCTCCGGGACATCAAAGCGGAGCTGGAGCGTCGCCGCCGGCGCGTAAACGGTGGCGAGGGACCACACCTCAACTTCCCAGAAGGGACCACGCCTCCGCCCGCTCAGTGAATCGCTCCAGGGACTCGGAATCGCCCTCGATCGCCGCGGCCTGGGCCAGGGCGTAATACACCCAGGCATAGTAGTTGGGGATCCCGAGGGTCGAATGGTCCGGCCAGTGGTCCCACGCGTCGGGAATCCCCGTCCGGTGGATGAACACCTCTTCGGCGAGCCGCCGCGTCCTGGGCACATCGACCCACGGACCGATGACCACCTCCAACGGCGTGCCCGCCGTACGGACCGCGCCCTCGGGCGGCTCAGTGGCCGGATCCCCGTCGAACACGCGGTAGGCCAGGCCTTGCCGAACCAGATGATCGCGCAGGCCCAGGCGAGTGGGGGCGTCCCCGCTCGACGCGAAATAGACCGGACGGTCGCCCAGGGACGCTCCGATGATGGCCAGGGCGAACTGCATCCAGGGCTCCAGATACTGGTTGGCCGGCAGTGTCGCCCGCACCTGCCCGACCTGGTACGGCTGAGGCTGCTCCAGGTAGGACAGACTTCGCGAGACCTGCAGTATGGTCTGGTCGTCGAGCCCCAGGATCGACCGGGTGGGCGGCGTCGAACCGTCGTATAGATCCGGCACGCCGGTCACGGCCCCGTCGTATGGCCGCTGACAGGGTGCGCGCGTCGGATCGGCAAGCGGGTCCACGCCCTCGGGACAGGGCGCAGTGACGTCCCGGAGCTGGAATGCGTACCAATCCGTCTGCAGATAGGACGTGACGATCACGGCCACGTCACGCCGAATGCCCTCGACCTCCTGGAGGTACCAAAGAGGGAACGTGTCGTTGTCCCCGTTGGTGAAGAGCACCGAGTAGGGCTCCACGCTCATTAGGAGGTTGTACGCCCAGTCACGAGCCGAGTAGTCGTGGGCTCGGCTGGCCCAACTCCAGTTGAGCACCAAGGGGAGCAGCGCCAATCCCAGGATGGGGGCGGCCCTTAGTGGATTGCCGAGCCGCCGCCCCAGGCTACTCCACAGCGCCGCAAGGCCAACGCCGGCCCACAGCCCCCAAACGGAGAACCCGACCACGAAGAAGTAGTCGCGCTCACGGACTTCCCGAAAGTCGCGCCCTTCCGGAGCTCCGGGGAACGTGAAGCCGTAACGGAAGTTGAGGTAGAAGACGAGCCCGAAAGACAGGGTGGCGAACAGCGTCAGCACGTAGAGCGCGCTCGTCCGATCGCGACGGAAGTGCTCGAACGCCCCATGCAGCCCAAGGGCGGCGAAGAGGAGCGTGAAGGGCATGCGCGCGACGCTGAAGAGCATGTTGGCCCCGTCGAGCGCCCGGGCCCACTGCCAATCGAAGTACTGCAGATAGTTTCCGATCTGGGCGTGCAAGGGAGCCAGACGGGGGACGAGCGGCGGCTTTTCGTATTGCGTGCGGCTCAGGGCGTTCGAGAGCTCCTCGCAGCCGGCCTGCCCCCAGGTGACGATGCTTCCCAATGCCGAGGCGATGGACCCACAGGTCGGATCGGCCTCGTTGATGACCGGGTCGAGGGCAGCCCTGATGGGCAGGAACAGGTGCACGGAGAGACCGAGCAGTACGGCGATCGCGCTCGCCACGTACAGCCGGTAATTGGCGAGAGCCCGCGGGTGCACCATCACCACGAACAGCGCGAGGGCCGGGGCAGCCAGGAACGCCATGAGGTGGTTCCCGACCGACAGGGCCAGCAGGAACACGATCAGGACGAGGCGGTTGTCGTCCCGCCCCCGCCCCAGCTCGTCCCGCCAGCGGAAGGCCAGCCAGGTCAGCAGAGCGATGGTCAGGAGTGAGACCGTATAGACCTTCTCGTTCACGTTCGACTGATTCCAGACCGTGAACGCGGTGGCACTGACGAGCACGGCCGCGAGCGCGCCGAGCCGGCGGAAAAGCCGGTCCTCCGAGAAGTGAGACAGGATACGCTCGACCACGAGGAACCAGAGCCCGTGGGCCACTGCGCTCATGAACGCGGACAGCAGATTGATCCGCACCGCCACGGCGAGTCCCGTGGGGGCCAGCAGAACGTTCCACGTCCGCGCCAGGATCACGAAGAGTGGGTTACCCGGCGGGTGCGGAATGCCCAGGATGTGGCCCGTCGCGATGTACTCGCTCGTATCCCAGAACTGCGTGGTCCGGGCGAGCGTCACGGCATAGAGCGCGAGCACGCCAGCGCCGACGATTGCCGCCAGGCGGTACGGAGGCCGGATCGCTGCTCTTGTCGGTGCCGTCATCCTTCCGCAGCCGTGAGGTTTAGCTTCAAGCTCCCGTGGGGAGAGACGGAGAGCGTCCACCCGGTCGGTACCCAGGTGGTGCCACTGTAGTCGAGCACGACCGCGGGTCCCAAGAGCTCATGTCCTGGCCGAAGATCGTGCCGCCAGACGGCTGCCGCCTCCCGCCTCTCGCCGTCGATCCACACGGGCGTGGTCTCGAGGGCCGGATCGCCGACCGCAGCAGGAAGAGGCTCGACGGACAAGGTCGGGCCAGGCAGCTCGGCGACTGTTCGCACCGTTACGACTTCTACCGCCCAGTCCCGGCGCTCGTACCCGTATCGCCGTGCATGCGCTGCGTGGAAGGCTTCTCGCCAGTCGTCCGCTTCCACTCGAAGCTCGAAGGACTGGCCGTGATAGCGTACGTCGAGTTGCCGACGAAGGCTGGGCTCACCCGAAGCGCCCGTATCGGCCAGGAGACCCTCCCGGGCGGCCACATCCGTCTCGGCCAGTGCCGCCTCGACGGCGCGGTCGACGTCTCTCTGGTCGCCCCGGACCAACAATGTGCGCACCACCTCCCGTGTGAGGGGCGCCGCCAGCATACCGTAGGCGGAGAGTAGGCCCGGATCGGGTGGTATGAGCGCGCCCGCTGCCCCCAGGCTGTGCGCAAGCTCGGCGGCATGCAGGCCGCCGGCTCCCCCGAAAGCCACCAGCGTGAACTCGCGGGGATCGAACCCGCGCTCGACGGAGATGACTCTGAGCGCTCTCACCATCGCCGACCCCGCCACCCGCAGGACGCCCTCGGCGGCTGCCTCGGGCGTAACCCCCATTCTCGCCGCGAGGGCCGCGAGGTGGGGTTGGACTGCCCCGCGGTCGAGGTCGCGCTCGCCCCCCAGAAAGCCGCGAGCCGGAAGTCGTCCAAGCCAGACGTGCGCGTCGGTCACCGTGACGTCGACCCCCCCCGCCCCATAGCAAATCGGCCCGGGGTCGGCGCCCGCACTGTCCGGTCCCACGTGCAGCGCGCCGCCGGCGTCCACCTTGGCGATCGAGCCGCCTCCCGCCCCGACCGTATGGATGTCGATCACGGGGACCGCGACCGGTTGTCCGCCGATCGAGAGCTCCCGGCTGTGGAGCAGTTCGCCCGGACAGAGCGCGACGTCGGTTGAGGTGCCCCCCATGTCGAAGGAGATCAGGTTCCTCACCCCGTCTAGGCGGCCCCAGGAAAGCGCGCCTACGGCACCGCCCGCGGGACCGGACAGCACCGTGTGTACGGGCTCCCTGCGCGCGCGGCCAATTGCCAGCACGCCGCCGTTGGACCCCATGACGCTCACGCGCTCCGCGCCCGCCTCCTCCTCGATCCGACCGAGGTATCCGGACATGAGAGGCTGTACGTAGGCGTTGACCACGGTAGTGGAAGTCCGTTCGTACTCGCGGTACTCCGGAAGGATGTCGACCGACGCCGATACGGGTCGGGCATCGTGCGCGAAGGCCTCCTTGACCGCGTGCTCGTGCATCGGGTTCGCGTAGGAGTGCAACAGCACGATGGCAATCGACTCGGCATCTCCCAGTTGCTTCGCTAGGGCGGCCAGCTCGGCCGGGTCCAGGGGCTCCAGCTCCGCCCCCAGGTGATCCAAGCGACCCGCGATCCCGATGCGACGGTCCCGGCTGACCAGGGGCGGTGGCCGGTGTCCCACCAGGGCGTAGAGTTGTGGCCGATTCTGCCGCCCGATCTCGATGATGTCCTCGAATCCGCGATTGGTCACGAGCGCGACCCGCGCTCCCTTTCGCTCCAGGAGGGCGTTGGTGGCCACCGTCGATCCATGGATGACCGAGAAGGAGTCATGACCGGAGAGGATCTCTCGAAGGCCGGTCAAAACGGCCTCCGCCGGGTCGGACGGCGTAGAGGGAACCTTGAGGCGCGCGATACGACCGCCCTCGAGCAGGAGCAGATCCGTGAATGTGCCCCCGGTGTCGACCGCCACGACGGATCGCACTCGACGGGCCGTCATCCGGGAAGCGCGTTCCTAGCGGCCGCGGAGCTCAGCCGGCGAGCTCGTCGTACAAATAGGTGAGGGCCTCGATTCCCTTCTCGAAGTTCTCGACCGGGAACCACTCGTCAGGGGCGTGCATGTTCGCTCCTGGAAGCGCGAAGCCGATCAGGAGAGCAGGAGCCTCCAAGATCTCCTCGAAGTCGACGACGATGGGGATGGAGCCGCCCTCGCCGACCAGGACAGGCGCCGCGCCGAACGAGCGCTCGAGACACCTGGACGCTGCAGCCAGCAATTGGCCGTCGACGTTACTGCGCCAGGGCCGGCCGCCGTGCAGCTCGACAACCTCCACCGACACGCCTGCTGGGGCATGGCGCTCCACGTGGCTACGCATGAGCTCGGCCACGCGCTCCGGCGTCTGCTCCGGCACGAGCCGACAGCTCACCTTGGCCATGGCAGCAGAGGGAAGCACAGTCTTGGCACCTTCGCCGGTATATCCGCTCAGGAGGCCGTTGACGTCGCAGGTGGGCCGAATCCAGAGGCGCTCGAGCGTCGAGTAACCCGCCTCACCAGCCAGCTCGGGCGCGCCGACCGCATCCAGGAACCCACCCTCGTCGAAGGGGAGCCCCCTGATCTGATCGCGGATCTCGGCGTCCCACGCCAGCACATCGTCGTAGAAGCCCTCGATAGCGACCCGCCCATCCGCGTGGTGAAGCGATGCGACGATCGAGGCGAGCGCGTTCCCGGGATTGGCGACCGCGCCGCCGTACGATCCGGAATGGAGGTCTGACACCGCGCCACGGACCCGGATCTCGAAGTACGCCAGCCCCCGGAGCGAGAACAGGATCGACGGCTGTCCCGGCGCGAACATGGCGGAGTCAGAGATGACGACGGCATCCGCGGCCAGGCGCTCCCGGTACTCCCTCACGAACGGCACCAGGTTCGGGGAGCCGATCTCTTCCTCGCCTTCCGCGAGAAGGATGACGTTGGCCGGCAGGGCGCCGTGAGATTGCAGGTGCGCCTCGATCGCTTTGAGGTGCATGTACAACTGACCCTTGTCGTCAGCCGAGCCGCGGGCATAAATGCGTCCGTCCCGGATCTCGGGCTCGAAGGCCGGCGACGTCCAGAGGCCCACGGGGTCGGGTGGCTGGACGTCGTAGTGCCCATAGATGAGGACGGTGGGCGCGCCAGGCCCCGCGCCTCGCCACTCTCCGAGCACTACCGGATGTCGCGCGGTATCGACGACCTCCGCGGCGAGCCCCGCCTCCTCCATGCGTTCCCGTAGCCAACCGGCCGCACGCCGCGTATCCGCGTCGTGTTCCGAATCCGCGCTGACCGACGGAATGCGGAGGAACTCGAAGAGCTCGGATCGGAACCGTGGGAGCGCATCTTCCAGATAGGCGCGTGGATCGCTCATGTCGATGTCGAGTCCGTACCGCTCAGGTGAGTCCCCGCACGCCCCACCGATAGATGAACGTGAACAGACCGGCGAGCGCGAACGCGCCCGCCATTCCGCCCAACGTCAATGCCCGCGGGTGATCGAACTCGAAGATCCCCACGCCCAGCATCCCGCCGATGACACCCGCGAAGCCACCGAGCACTGCCAGGATGACGGCGTGGCCGGATCTCTCCTCGGGCAGACGTACCAAGGACTTCATCACGAGGCCGATCACGGCGCCGAGAACGATCCAGATTGCGATCCCGATCCAGTTCGCCATCAGATATCCGTGTTGTTCAGACAATTGCGTAGGACCAGGCCAATCTATCCACGCCCGTGGGTCGGATCTAGTCGGTGACGTCCGCGCCGGAGCCGTGCACCACCTCGGTGTAGCGATCCTGCGTCGCTTTGGCGGGTAGCCCCCCGGCATGGACGAGCACGTCATCGATCTGAGCGAGTATCTGGGCCGCGGGGCGTCCGCACGCGATCGCTTCGGCGTCTGGGGGGGCGAAGGCGTCCGTGCTCGATTCGCTCTTCCGGCCTGGCGAGCCCTGCAGCTGGTCGGTGCCCGCCGAGGTGGGCTGGTGTGGCTCGAGCGGATGCGCGACGAGGATCTCGGCCCTCAAGGCCTGACGCTGGTTCCCGCCACCGAGCCGGCAGGAGCACTACGCGTGGATCCGAAGGCTGGACCGTCGCCCGCACCCTATTTCGTACTGGACTTGAGCTCGGATCAGCCCCGTACGGACTTCTCCGCGGTGTCGTTTCCGCGGTACCCCGGGCGGGCGCCCGCGCTGCACGTTGCGGAGGGGAGCCTCACGATCCATCTGTGCGCGTCGGAGACGCGGGTCTGGTATCTGGTGCTGGACGAGATCGCGGGGAACCGGGGCGAGCTAGATCAGGACGAGCGCGAGCAACTACTGTTTTTCGCCGGAGAATGCGCGGGGCTGCTCATCCACCACGGGTTGGCTGCTGAGGAGGAGACACTGGGAGAAGGGGAGGGCAGCCCCGGGAAGCCCAAGCCGGGACCTATTCCCGATTCTCCATCCGGCGCTTGAGCTCTTCGAGCCGCGCGTCCACGTCCAACTCAGGCTCTCGCTCCAGCGCCTGGAACTGATCCTCCAGGTCCGGGTCGACCGGTGCGGAGGTCCCGAGGTCCTCACCCAACTCCTGCGCAGCCTGTGCCTCCGCGTCCGTACCCTCGATCTTCTCGGCCATGCGGTCGAGCTCTGAAAAGAGGTCGTCCGCCTCACCCAGGGAGCGCCGCGTTTGGCTCCTACCGGCCTGCGCAACGAGCTTGTCACGATCGGCGGCCGCAGCCTTGAGCTGGGCCATCATCTCCTCCGCTTCGGCCCGGCGCACCTTTAGCTCCTCTTCCAGTGCCTCGGCCTTCTGCTCCAGGACGGTGAGGGAACGGACGTGTTTCTCGGCGTACTCTCCGGCAACCTGTGCCGTGTCTTCGTCGCCGATGTCGCGCGCCAGCTTCTGTCGTCGGAGGGCCGTCTCGGTGTTGCTCTTCTCGCGGGCAACCTTCAACCGGGTTTGCTCCAACTCGCTCTCCAGGCCTCGGATGTAGGCCCGCTTGTCCGTCACTTCGGCCTTCATGCCCCGAAGCAGGGCGTCGACGGTCTCCGGCACGTCCTCGCGGCGGATCTCCTCCTTGAAGTTGGAAACCGCTTCGCGGAACGCTTGACGGAGGTTGTCGAACATCGTGACCGGCGGGGGGTCGGGTTCGTCGGGCCCTAGTTCAGGAAGGGCTCGATCCGTTGTGCAAAAGAGTTGCGCGCGCGGTGTAGGCGGCTCTTGACCGTCCCGAGATTCACGCCTGTGATCTCGGCGATCTCCTCGTAACTCTTGCCCTCGAGCTCGCGCAGTCGAAACACCAGACGGTGATGCTCGGGCAGTTTCTCCACCGTGTCTTCGACCAGCCGCCTGAGGTACCGCTTCCGGTACAGATCGTCCGGACGCAGGCTCAGATCCTGGAACTGGAGGGGCCGGTGATCGTCGTCCCAATTGTTGGTGAGCCGCTGGAACAGGATCAGAGGGCTACGGGAACGGTTGCGGAGCTCGTTCTTGGAGAGGTTGCTCGCGATGGTGTAGACCCACGTCGAGAACTTCTTGCTCGTGTCGAAGCGGTGCAGATGACGCGTGACCCGGATGAAGGCCTCCTGCACGAGATCCTGCGCACGGTCGGCATCGCCGGTCTTGCGAGTGATGAAATGGATCAACCGGTCACGATACCTGTCGTACAGGTCCTGGAAGGCGCCCGGTCGCCCCTCGAGGTGACTGGTCACCAACTCCTCATCGGAAAGCTCCGAGAGGGGAATCAAGTCTGCAGCGTCGACCACGCTGGAGTTTCCAGGCGAATCAGGCATTTCCGTCCAGGTGCATGGAGGAGTGCGGAACCGTCGTAGCAAAGCGCCCCACTCCACCTACGAGCGGAGCGCCCTCGGGTGTCACCTACGAGGCGACGACTCGGTTCGAACTGCAAATATGGGGGAACAAACATACCCGCTCAAGGGGTACCATCCCGATTTTTTTGGAGAAAGGCCGCCGTTACGGGCTTTGTCGGGCGTCAGGACACGGGTCGCTGCTCGATGCCGTGCAGCACACCGCCCTGCGAGAATCCATCGTAGAGAGCCGAGGGTCCGTCGGGGATGAGGTCTCGGGACCCGAGGGCCTCAGCCGCGGCCGCGTCGGCTTCGGCGACGCACTGCGCCTCCACCTCCTGCAGGCGCTCGACGGCGAACCCGCTCTGGGTGAGATACGCCTCATAGAGGCCGATGGGATCCCGGTTCCCCCATTCACGGAACAACGCGGGCGGGAACGTCTCACGCGCCTCGCGCTCATCGTGGGTGGCATGACCCCCCATGCGGAAGGTGTTGGCCACGATGGCGGCGGGGCCTTCACCCCTGCGGCATCGATCGGCTGCCAGTCGGGTCGCGGCGTAGACCTCCAGCACGTTGTTCCCGTCGCATACGGTGTTCGGAATCCCGTACATGTCGGCCCATGCCTCCATGCTGCCAGCCGTATGCTCCGGCGCTCGGGTCCCCAATGCCACCTGGTTGTTCTGGAGCACGAACACGACCGGAAGGTTCTGCACGGCCGCGAAGTTGGCTCCTTCGTGGCACTCGCCGGTACGTGTGGCCCCATCGCCGATCCAGGTGAGCGCGACCCGGGGCTCCCCGCGATTGCGAAAGGCCAGCGCCACGCCCGCCATGACGGGCACGTTGGTGCCCATGTGACTGATGGGCTGATAGACCCCCTTCTGAGGGGATCCGACGTGCAGGTCGCGTCCTCCGCTGGGGGAGTCGGTGGTCGCCAGGTATCCTCGGAACATGTCCGGCAACGGCATGCCCATGATGATGCAGGCGCCGGCGTTGCGGATCATTGGCATCACCACGTCGCGCCCCCGCTCCAGGGCGTGCACGCATCCCACGGTTACCGCCTCTTCTCCGGTGCCGAGCCAAGCCTTCGAAATCACGCCTTGCCGCACCCAGCGCTTGAGCCCGATGTCGTGGAGGCGGGTCCGAAGGAGGTCGCGATAGAGCGCCAGGTACCCTTCGCTCCCGAGTCCCACGATCACGGAGTGGTGCTCCGGATGGGACTCGATCCGGGCCCTGTACTCCCGCACCAGCTCGGGATCGGGTTCCCAGTCCAGATATTCCGGGGGGTCGTAGGCCGCGTACCGTTTCATGGAGCCGGGAAGCTCGATGGGGCGGCGGGATTCGTCAACCGACGATGGCGCGAGCGCGACCGGGAAGACCAAGAAGAAGAAAAAAAAACGAAGTGGGGGGCAGCAGGGTCCCGGGGCACGGATCAGCCCCCCCTTGGCCACACGAAACCCTTGGCGCCACCCCCACACTTCGCTGCTCCCTATCTACACACTCGGCAATCCGTCGTCACTCTCAAAATGGGTCGATGGTCCGTATTCCTCGTCCACGCGGCGAGACGCGCTTCCGGTCCGCAGGGGAGTCGACCCGGTTGACCGTCACGGTCGCTTCCCGCTTCGCTGGCGGCATGCGTTGCCCCGAGGAGACCTGCGGGTCATGATTACGGCCCCTTGGGCCCCCCCCGGGTCCGGGACCGATGCACGGGCAGGGCCGTATGGCGCGAATGCGGGACCGGCAGGTGGATGCGGCGGTGGCTCTCGCGATTCTCGAGGGTCTCCGCGCCGCGGACCGGCCGGAGGAGTATCTAGAGGACGAGGACCTCTCGATCACACTCCCACGGAGGCTCGGCCTGAGCGACGTCGTGGGGCGGGGGATCCGGCGCTACGACGAGGAGGCCCGGCGGGGTCGCCGCGTCGCCGAGTCGGAGGTTGCGGATCTCGTGGCTTTGGTGGTACGCCGGGGGGATGCCGACGAGGTGTTTCACGGGGTCGGCCGCTCCCTGGCGGAGCGGGACCCGGCGCGTGGCCTGCTCCGTTACGTGGCGCACCGGGGCTTGCGCATGCGGCTGGCCCGTCGTGAAGTGAGCAAGAGACTCAGAAAGTTGTTCGGACCTGGCGTCGCACGCTTCGAGAAGGGGGCGTTCAACCTGGTGGGCATCGACGTGCCGTTCCTGCAGGCCGATCCCGGCGGTGAGGTGGGGGAAATCTTGACCGGCCTCTGTGAGGGGATCGTCCAGGATCTCACGGCTGAGCCGGTGACGATTCGGCGCTCACGATCGTTTGCGGACGGCGGGCCGCAAGATCATTGGATGCTCGGGGAAGACGGGTCGGACGGGGCACGCCTGGCCGAGGCCCCGGCCGCCTCGGAGGAGACGGACGGAAGATGATTTCGGCCGGTGACGTTGCTCCGGGTTTCGAGCTGCCGGCGGATGATGGCTCGATCGTCAGCCTCGAGGGGCTACGGGGTCGACGGGTCGTACTCTATTTCTATCCGAAGGATGACACCTCGGGATGCACGATCCAGGCGTGCGAATTCCGCGATCTCATGCCGCGCATCAACGAGGCCGGGGCAGTAGTGCTGGGCGTCTCCCCCGATCCGGTGGACTCACACGTCAAGTTCAAGTCCAAGTACGACTTGAACTTCCCGCTGCTCGCCGATTCGGACCATCAGGTGGCGGAGGCGTATGGCGTCTGGAAGGAGAAGTCCATGTATGGTCGGAAGTACATGGGAGTCGAGCGGAGTACGTTCGTGATCGGCCCGGATGGCACGATCGAAGAGGCATGGCGGAAAGTGAAGGCCAAGGGCAATGCCGAGATGGCGGCCGCCGCTCTCAACCGCTGACCGTCCGCTGGTGAGAGCGGAGCTGGTCCTCGGTCAGTGCCCGGTGAGCCTGGAAGAAGCACAGGTCCTGAACGACGCGTAGACCGTCATCCCTCGCCGTCGCGGCCTGCCTGTCCGCGCGAATCCCCTCCTGAAGCCAGATGACGGGCCGCTCAGGGCGTGCCGCCGCCAGCTCGAGGACGGCTGCGGCCTCCTCCGACGGGCGGAAGACGAGGACCATGTCGACGACCTCGGTGACCTCGTCCAGATGTCGGCGGGCTTGCTTGCCCAAGATGCGGTCGGCGAACGGGTTCACGGGAATGATGTCGTAGCCCTTGGTCGCCATGTAGGACGGGACCCGGCGGGCCGCCTTTTCCGGAAACCGGGAAAGGCCGACGACCGCCACTCGACTGACCGCGAGGATGATCTCCTTGAGCTGCTCGGCCGACGGATTGTCGGGATCTCCGCTCCGGTCGAGAACGCGCTGGAGCCGCTTTAGGGCGTCCATGGAGCCAGGATACCCGAGGCGACTCCTTGGAAGCAACCCGTGTCCCTGGTAGTATGTCCGTCCCCCGAGCACCACAACGAGGTGGCGCCGGGGGACGATTCGCGCCAAGGAAGCAGATGGAGCCCATCACCTGGATCGTGGCCCTCGTCGCAGTCGCCGCAGCTGTGGTCGCCTGGTCGGTTGGCCGCTCCAGCGGCGTGCGCCCGTACAGGGAGGCGCTCTCGCGGCTGGCTCGGAGCATCCGCGATGGTGAGCCGACGGTTCCATCGGGCGCGCCGGAGGACGTGCGTGCCGTGGCGGCGGCGGTGGCCGATGTGGCCCCCGGCGGCGGGGAGCGTGAAGAAGCGTACTGGGATGCGCTGCGCCGATTCGTGCGGCACCTGGAGGTGGCGGTGGAGAAGCCGCTGCTGGAGGCCTCGGGTGGAGATGCGGGACTCAGGGACGGTGTCGCCCAGGCACTGGGCGCGCTCGAGGATCTCGACTTCTTCCTGGCCGAGCTTCCCTCGAACACGGAAGCCCTGGACCTGGGGGATCTCGTCGCGGAGACCATTCGCGAGTTCTCCGGGGAATCCGGCGTCCGCACCCACCAGCGAGGCCCGCGCCGGCCGCTCCGGGTGACCGCCAACGCCGACGCCCTCAAGGACGCGCTTTTCCTACTGCTCCACAACGCCGGGCAGTTCGGGAAAGGCCGGCCGGTCGACGTCGTGGTGCGCGTGGAGGACGGGTTTGGCCGTGTCCACGTGCGGGACAAGGGGGTCGGTTTCACGGCGGAGGCACTCAGCCGCGCGTACGACCCCTTCTACACGACGGTCGACACCAATCTGGGACTGGGTCTCTCGCACGCCCGACGTCTCGTCGAGCAGGGTGGGGGCAAGATTGCCATCCGTAACAGCGACCGCGGTGGCGGAGAGGTCGAACTCGCGCTTCCGTTGGCCTGACGGCGCGAGTCAACCGGCGTCGTTCTCCCCAATCAGACGTAGCCGTACACGTGGTAGAGCAGCACGTAGACGAGCAACCCCGTCAGGCTCACGTAGAGCCAGATCGGATACGTCCAGCGGGCCCATCGCCGGTGGCGCTCGTAGTGACCCGCTCGCGCGAGTAGGAAGGTGCGGATGACGAGCGGCACCGCCGCGACGGCGAGCACCATGTGGGAGAGCAGGACAGCGAGGTAGGCCGTGCGAACGACGCCCTCTCCCGCGAATCGGTGTGCGCCGGTCAGGGAGAAACGCACGAGGTAGAAGATCAGGAACAGGGCCGAGGCGGTGAGGGCGCTCGTCATGCAGAAGCGATGCTGCTCGATCCGTCGGCCGCGGATGAAGACGAACCCCGCCAATAGGAAGCAGGCGCTCGTGAAGTTGAGAAGCGCGTTGAGCGGCGCGAGGGCGTTCCCAAGCGACTCGGCTGTCATCCCCGGGTCAACTCCTCCGGCCGCGCCCGCTCGACGGCACCCACGGGGAACCCACTCGGGGTGGTGAGGAGTGTGGCGGCACAAACGAGCGTGGCCAGCAGGCATGCGGCCAGGAGGGTGTGCAAGGACACCGTCCAGGGCTCGAGGAAAAGCAGGACGGACGCGAATCCCAGAATGGCCTGCGCCACGACCAGGAGGGATGCCAGCGCCAGCAGTCGTGGACGGCGCCCCTGACGAAGCGCGACCACTCCGGCGGCCAGGACGACCGCCACCACGGCGCCGCCCAGCGCCCGATGCGCGAAGTGGAGGACGATCGGCCACTGCTCGAGCGGCGGCACCAGCTCACCCAGGCAGAGCGGCACGTCCGGGCAGGCAAGTCCCGAATCGGTGTGCCGTACGAGCGCACCGACCACGGACTGGACGAACACCAGGACCGTGGCGGCGACGACCCAACGCCGCACGCGCCGCGAGCGCTCGTCCGCCACGAACTCGCTCCGTCGCGGATGGGTCTCCACTGTGAGGCCGGTTGCCAGAGCCAGGAAGAGAAACGCCAGTCCCAGGTGAGTGGTGGAGATGGCGTCGGGGAGCCGCATGAGCACGGTCAGCCCGCCGAACACCGACTGCACGATCAGGAGCAGCAATCCCGCCACAGCGCCATACCGGATCGCCGCTCGCGGCTGGCGTTCCCGGTAGGCGAGCCAGGTGGCCAGAGCCCATAGCACGACCAGCCCTCCCGCCACGAGGCGATGGAGGTGCTCCCAAAAGACCCCGCCAACCATTTCCGGAACCATCGTGCCGAAGCACGTCGGCCAGTCCGGGCACGCCAGGCTCGATTCGGTCGCATGGACGATGCTCCCCAACAGGAGCAGCCCGAGCGTCCAGAACACGGAAGCGCCGAAGAGGCGGTAGTGGAGCGTCGAACGCGTCGTGACAGCCATGGCGACGGCGACTACCCACGCCCGCAATCCACGTTCCTGGCTCGTTGCTCGGTCGGCGCGATTGGGTAGCTTCCGCCGCATGGAAGAAGCCGAGCCGATGGACGAGGCGCCCGTGCAGGAGGAACCACCAAAGCCGGGCGCGAAGAAGACGTTTGGCTTCGTGCGGCGCCTCGGGCCGCTCGTCCGGCACTACAGGACCGCGCTCTATGCCGTGGCCGTGCTCATCCCGATCAGCACGACCGTGGGTCTCGCGTTCCCGTTGGTGGTGCGGGAGCTCCTGGATGCCGCGTTCCTGGCCGGCGACGGGGCGCTTCTCAACCGGGTCGCGCTGGCCCTGATCGGGCTTTTCGCCTTCCAGGCGGTTGTGAACTTCGCCCAGAGCTATCTCACGGCCTCAGTTTCGGAGCGGGTCGTGGCCGATCTGCGCAAGGACGTGTTCCGACACCTCATCACACACCCGCCCGGGTTCTACGCGACGCGCCGTGTGGGCGAGCTGACCTCCCGGCTCGCTTCCGACATCGGCCTCATCCAGGGCGTGATCCGGTTCGGCATCCCGGAGCTCATGCGGCAGACGATCTTTCTGGTCGGAGCCTTGGTGCTGGTGACGCTGACACACCCCCGGCTCACGTTGGTCACCTTGGTGTCAGTACCGTTCGCGATCGTGGTGGGTTGGTTCTTCGGACGGCGGGTGCGGCGCTTGAGCACCGGGATCCAGGACCGGCTGGCCGACGCGGTGGCGCGCGCCGAGCAGGTCTTCACGCAGATCCGCACCGTCCAGAGCTACACTCGGGAAGACTGGGAGCGGGAGCGGTTCGACCGGGAGATCGACCAGACTCGAGATCGGGGACTGGAGCGAGCGGTCGCGCGAGCCGCCTTGACCGGCGCGATCACCTTCGCGGGCTCGGCGGCCATCGTGGCGGTGGTCTGGGAGGGTGGCCGGCTCGTGCTTCAAAACGAGCTCAGCCCCGGGACGCTCGTTGCCTTCCTCCTCTACGTGGTGACCATCGCGGCTGCCGTGACCTCGTTGGCCGGCTTCTGGGCCAACCTGCAGGAGGCCGCCGGGGCGGCTGCCAAGATCTTCGGGATCCTCGACGCGGTCCCCGCGATCCAGTCGCCGCGCCAACCCGTCCCCCTGCCGTCGCCCACCATCGGCTCGGTCCAATACGACGACGTCTGGTTCCGCTACGGTCGGGATCAGCCGTGGGTCCTGGAGGGGATCGATGTTCGGGTGGAGCCGGGAGAAGCGGTGGCCCTGGTCGGGAGCTCCGGCGTCGGCAAGAGCACGACCGTGTCGCTGCTGCCGCGTTTCCATGATGTCGAGCGGGGGTGCGTTTCGCTGGACGGCGTCGACGTGCGCACGGTTCGGCTGGACGAGCTCCGGCGGCGCATCGGACTCGTTCCCCAGGAGCCCATGCTCTTCGCCGGCACCGTCCGGGAGAACCTGGTCTACGGAAACCCGGAAGCCACCGAAGCCGATATCGAGGAAGCGGTCCGCTCGGCACACGCTCACGAGTTCATTTCGAGGTTTCCGGACGGCTTCGAACAGAAGATCGGCGAGCGAGGCGTCACGCTGAGCGCCGGACAGCGGCAGCGGATGGCCATTGCCCGCGTCATGCTGAAGCGTCCATCGGTCCTGATCCTCGACGAGGCGTCGGCCGCCCTGGATTCGGAGAGCGAGACCCTGGTGCAGGACGCGCTCGAGCACCTCATGCAAGGGCGCACGACGCTCGTGATCGCCCACCGCCTGAGCACGATCCTGAGGGCCGACCGGATACTCGTTCTGTCGGACGGCGCGATAGTGGCGAGCGGGAGCCACGAGGACCTCCTCGAGACGAGCGATGCCTACTCGCGGCTGTACCGGCGCCAATTCGAGGAGGTCGTGGGCCGCGCCTAGTCCGTCCCGCCCCCGATTGGCGTGGAGTTGGTCCTCGCCGCCGGATCGGACGCGTCCGGCCGGTGGAAGTAGGCGTCGTCCAGGATCAACAGGTCGAGTGCGACCTCGATGGCTTCAACCTCGGAATCGAACCCGAGCAACTCCTGGGCACGCCTGATCTTTCGACGGTCGACTCGCTCCAGCTCCGTTCCCATCGTCACTCCTCCTCCTGGTGGCACTGCCGGCGGGAATCGAGGTCCCCGCAGCGAGGAGGATCGCGTCGCCCGCGGGGCGACCCCATGACGGCGCGCGGCGAGGCGACCTCAGCCGACGGGGATGTCGAGACCAACCAGCAGCATGAGCGCCCGGTTCTCGATCTCGTCCGGATCGTCCGCTGCATCGACCGTGACGGCGTCCATCGCTCCGACGCCGGCGGCTCGCCCGTGCCCTTCCGTCCGGCCACCTCCCTGTTCAGCACCACCGTGTGCGAATCGCGTACCTCACGGTCTCCTCGCCGCGAGGCTCCACCTCCACGTCGAATCCGAAGGTCCCCGCGTCGATCTCCCGCACCGGGTGACTGGAGCGCAGGATTGTCCAGTCGCCGCCGGCGGGCTCGATCACGTGCACCGTCTCGCCCTCGTCCTTGTGATTGCGAATCCGGATCTCCCACGCAGACTCGTACGTGCAGGAGCCGATGATGTCGAACGAGGTCTGCGTGCGGGAGCCGACCACGTCGAACGCCTCGCCTACCCGGATACGGACCTCCTCGTCGCGAGGCGTGTGGTCGATGCGGTCCTCCCCGATGAACTGCTGCGCCCCCGAGCGGTCGGCCTTGTAGACCCTGAAGGTGCCGGCGGGGAGGGGCATACCCAGGCCGTTGTCCTCCGAATTCTCGAACTCGAGGTATACGCCGATCTTGGCGTTCGACTCGATGTTGCCGTATTGGCCGCGGAAGTAGTACGCCGCCCCGTAGTAGTAGAGGCCTTTGTTCACTTCGAACCGCGGGGCTTCCAGCAGCGTGACCTGCTTCTGCTCGTTGTTCTTCACGTCGGTCGGTCGGCCCAGGGTGTAGAGGTGGTATTCGAAGAACGACTCCTCCGACATATCCGCGCGGGCCTCCGACTCCATGGCCCGCAGTTGGTCGAGCTGGCCACGCGCCCTCAGGTCGCTCACCCGGCGCACGTCCCCCGCGACCAGCTTGAGCTCCGCGTTCTCGTAGCTCGCTCCCGACTGGTTGTTCAGCGTGACCCACCCGGTGAGCCCGGCGTGCTCGTCGGCGTCGTCCACCACCATGACGTAGTCCGCCTGCCATCCCAGACCGCCGGACAGATACGAGACCTCGAGCTCGTGCCGGTCGGCCTCGCTCTCGACCAGCCAGACGAGCGTGGGGGCGGGTATCAGATCCTCGGGCACCTCGGCAAAGCTGAACCGTCCGTTCGGATTGGCCAGGATCTCGTCTCCGATCCTGAGGACCGTGCCTCCTTGCACGGAGAGGAGCTCGGCCGTCCTCCGCACCTCGTCGCCATTCACCCACTGGTGGAACGTGACGGTCCGGCCCACGTGCGACTCGAGGAGCTTCTGGGGGGTTAGCAGATCGTAGCGGTAGTTCTGTTCCAGCACCCGGAAGCGATCGTTGCGGGACTGTACGCGAACCGTGTTCGTCTCGAGCCCCGATGCCACATCCCGGAACTCGAGGCCGAAGATGCCCCGCGGCGTGTCGAACGTCCGGACCTCGCGGACGAGCCCGAAGTTCTGATTGTAGATGGTGATGCTCAACGCAGCGCGGTCGTCGGCGGTCGAGCGGTGGGGAGTCTGGCCCGCCGTGTCGGCGGCGGTCCAGGCGGTCAGGATCGAAAGCAGCGCGACGGAGCGCGTGAGGGATCGCATGTCATCCTCCAGTGGACGGCCGGTCCAGCGGCTTCAGCAGTTGAAACCCGACACGGCCGCGTTCGGGGGGAGGACGACCGAGGGGCCCTTCTTTGCACACGGAGCGCCGGACTGGGTCGGCCGAAGTGGCCCAGACCGGCGCCCCCGGGCGGTCAGCCTGGCGACATCGCCACCGGATGGTCCACGGGTCGGGGCACCAGGGCCTCGCCCTCGCTCCGCGCGATTACCGCGGACGCCGTGAGGTCGCCCGTGACATTGACCGACGTGCGGATCATGTCGAGGATGCGGTCCACGCCCAGGATGAGCGCGATCCCGCCCTGCACGAACTCTCCCAGCCCGATGGAGTTCAGGACGATGATGAGCGTGATGATGCCGGCGCTCGGGACCCCCGCCGCACCGACCGAGGCCAGCGTGGCCGTAAGCACGACGACGAGCTGATCCGCGATCGTGAGGTCGATCCCGTAGATCTGCGCGATGAACATCACGGCCACGGCTTGATAGAGGGCGGTGCCGTCCATGTTGATGGTGGCCCCGAGCGGAAGCACGAAGCTCGCCACCTCGTTCGAGACCCCGACCTCCTCCTCGGCCGTCTCCATCGTGATGGGCAGCGTGGCGTTGGACGACGACGTGCTGAACGCGATGAGCTGCGGATTGCGGATGCGCTTGAAGAACGTGATCGGGTTGAGGCCGGCCAGCACGCGCAGGATGGTGCCGTAGGTCAAGGTGGCGTGGAGGAGCAGCCCGAGCACCACGACGAGCGAGTACATCAGGAGGCTCTGGAGCAGCTCGAAGCCGAACTCGGCCACGATGGCGGCGATCAGCGCGAACACCGCGTACGGCGCGAGCTTCATGATCCAATCGATCATGACCATACACGTCTGATTCACGCCGTCGAAGAAGGCTACCACCGCCTCCTTCTTGGGCGTCTCGATCAGCGTGAGCGCGGCTCCGAAGATGATCGTGAAGACGATCAGTGCCAGCAGATCCATCTCGGCCGCGGCCTGGACGGGGTTCGTCGGAATCATGTTCAGCAGGATCTCGACGGTGCTCGGCTTCTCGGCCGCCATGGTCATGCTGGCCTCGGCCTGGCCCGCGAAGTCAGCCGCCAGGCTGTCCCGGGTGGCCTGATCCACACCGGAACCCGGCTTCAACACGTTGGAGATGAGCAGCCCCAGCACGACCGCGATGGCGGTGGTGCACATGTAGTAGACGATCGTCTTGCTGCCGATCCGCCCGAGCTTGCGCAGGTCGCCCAACGACACCGTTCCGACCAGCAGACTCGCCACGACCAGGGGCACCACGATCATGGTGATCAGTCGGATCCAACCGGTTCCGATCGGCTGGATAGCCACGAGAACGCTGATGAACCAGCCGATCTCGAAGAAGTTGGCCACGAACCCGGCCACGACGCCGAGAAGGAGAGAGAGGAGGATCTTGTTGTAGAGCTGCAAGGGGATGACTCCTCTGGGTTGGCAAGGTGTCGCGCTGCCCTTATCGGGCCTCCTGTACTACCGGAGCTCGTGGTCCGGCGGTCCGGGAGCTTAGCCTGCGCCACGGGCGCCGGACAGTCGCACCCGGTATGTTGGCATCCGTTCCGGACCGCCGAGCGGTGCGGGAATGGCCCGCGCAAGAGTCCACGACCGCCTACATGCCGCGATGACCAAATCCGAGTTCACCCGGCGCGACCTGGTCCGCATGGGCGCCGGCGCGGTCGCAGCGTTCGTGGCCGCGCCCGCCATCAATCTGCGCCGCCATCCACTGTCGGTACGGATTCAGGGGCAGGAGGTGGGGCGCACGGAGTATTCGGCTCGCTGCATCGACCTGGTCACTGGATCGCTGGTGATCGACATGCTGGCGCCGCTCACGATCAACAACGAGATGCAGGCTCGCTGGGGTCCCGACGGCCGCGGGTTCACCGAGGCCGACCACATTGAGTTCCGCGACTCCGAGATCGACGTCTTCCACATCGCAGTGGGAGTGGGCGGACGCAACGCGCACGACGCGAAGGACAACGCCCTTCGGTTCGTGTCCACGCACAACGGCCTGATCGCCAACAGGCCGGACGTGTTCATGCGGGTTGACGAGGCCGAGGACTTCGACCGCGTCCGGGAAGCGGCCAAAGTGGGAGTCCTCATCGGGGTCCAGAACTCGGAGCATTTCGAGACCCCTGACGACGTCGACCTCTTCCACGGGCTCGGGCAACGGGTCTCGCAGCTAACGTACAACGCCCGCAATCGCATCGGGAACGGCTCGACCGAGCGCGTGGACGGAGGCATCAGCGATTTCGGCGTGTCCATCGTCGAGCGCATGAACCGCGTGGGCATGGCGGTGGACGTGTCCCACTCCGGGGACCGGACCACGCTGGATGCGTGCGATATCTCCAGCCGACCGGTGCTCTTCACCCACTCGAACTCGAGGGTCCTCTCCGGTGGGCATCCCCGCACCAAGACCGACGAGGCCATTCGGGCGATGGCGGCGACCGGTGGAGTGATGGGCATCACCGGCGTGCGGATGTTCGTGCGAGATCGGGAGCCCACGACCGTCCAGCACTTCCTGGGTCACGTCGACCATGTGCGGGACCTGGTAGGGATCGAGCACCTGGGGATCGGGAGCGACGTCGACCTGCACGGCTACGACGACCTCCCGGAAGCGCAGAACGCCGCCCTGCGGGCCAACTACAAAGGCTCGTACGCGTTTCGCGCGAAAATCGACATCGAGGGGATAGACCATCCGAAGCGGATGTTCGACGTGGCCGAGGGTCTGATCGGACGCGGGTACACCGACGGACACATTCGCGGCATTCTCGGCGAGAATTTCCGTCGCGTGCTGAGCGAGATCTGGGGAGGATGACGCCCGAACACGGCGCGGGCGACGCGCGGGCCCCCGAGGCCCGAACCGGGCTGACCCCCTACGAAGTCACCGAGCTGCCCGAGCCACCCTCGCCCAAGGGGTTGTCCTGGATCGGCGTGGTGGGGCCCGGAGTCATCGTACTGGGCGCGTCGATTGGGAGCGGCGAGTTCCTGCTCGGCCCGGCGGCCTTCGTCCAGTACGGGCTCACACTGCTGTGGGTCACCACCATCGCGGCGTTCCTGCAGACGGTGTTCAACACCGAGCTCATGCGCTACACCATCGCGACGGGGGAGCCCATTTTCACCGGGTTCATGCGTACCCGGCCCAACTCCTCGTTCTGGGCCTGGTTCTACGCGGGCATGTACTTCCTGCAGGCGGGCTGGCCGGGGTGGGCCGGGGCGGCGGCGGGCGCCATCTACTTCCTGTTCGCGCGGGAGCTGGCCGGGCCCGAGCAAGCCAACGTTGTCTACTGGATCGGGGTCGGCACGTTCGCCGTGTGCATTGGAATCCTCCTGCTCGGGCGCGCCATCGAGCGGACCCTCGAGCTCCTCAACTGGATCCTGGTGGTAGCGATCATCGCGGGCACGCTCATTCTCGCGATCATGTTCGTGGAGCCTTCCACCTGGTTCCGCGGCTTGACCGGGATGGTGGGCTTCGACCCGGGCACGAGGTCCTTCTCGTTCTTCCCTCCCGGCGCGGACTTCTTTCTGATCGGCGCGTTCGCCGCCTACTCGGGTGCCGGCGGCGTCATCAACCTGACGCTCTCGAGCTGGGCGCGGGACAAGGGCTACGGGATGGGGAAGGTCGCGGGGTACATCCCCGCGGCCATGGGGGGTGAAAAGCGCCAGCTGGCACATGGAGGCTTCCGCTTCGAGACCACGGACTCGGCGATGGCCCGCTGGCGGGGCTGGTGGCGCATCGTACGGGCAGACCAGTGGGGGATCTACTTCATCGGTGCGCTGCTCGGCATGTTCTTGCCCGCGATCCTCTACACCACGTTCCTGGAGGCCGGCACCGACATCCGCGGGCTGGCAGTCGCTGCCGAGCTGGCGGGCGCCATGACGAGTGACGTGGGTCCGCTCTTCGGCGGCGCCGTGGCCCTCATGGCCGTGTGGGTACTCTTCAAAACCCAACTCGACATCGTCGAGGGCATGACCCGCTCCATCACGGACATCCTCTGGACCGGGAGCAAGCGCATCCGAGGCTGGAGGGGGGGCGACGTGCGGGTGGTGTACTATGCCGTCTTGGCCCTGATCGCGGTCTGGGGGGTTCTCGCGCTCCGGCTCGACCAGCCGATCGTGCTGCTCCAGCTCGGAGCCAACATGGCCGGCATCGTGTTCGTCGTCTCGTCGCTGCACGTGCTCTACGTAAACACGCGGCTCCTGCCCGAGAAGCTGCGGCCGCCCATGTGGCGCCGTGTCGCGCTCGTGGCCATGTCCGTCTTCTACGGCGCCTTCGTAACGCTCTGGCTGGGAAGCCTGTTCTAACCGTCGCTCCCCACCGCGGGTGTCTCTGCTTGGTAGGGCTCGGCCGAAAAAGGTGCTCTCGGAAGCGTCAGCGCGGCAGACGCACGTTGAACTCGATCTGCGCCAACTGCGCCGCCGAAGTCCCGGTTCTTTCCCGAAACGCCTCCCAGCGGGGATCGTCGTGCACGGGCCGGTAGTGCGGCTGCAGGAACTGCTGGTTGAGTCCGTCTTCGTTCTGCGCGATGGCCTTCTCCAGCCATTCGAACGTCGCGTCCGCGTCCCCGGTCCACGCGTACACGTGTGCCACCTCCGACGGCCAGCGATCTCCCCAGCGTTCACGCAGCTCGGCGAACGCCGCCTGGAACTCCTCTTCCCGGCCGAGATCCCTCAGTGCCAGAGCCATGCCTTTGACCCGATACTCCTCATCCCCTTCTTCTTGCGCGAAGGTGGAAAGCGCGGCCTCTGGCTGCCCCTGTAACAGCAGCGCCATGCCGATGCCATAGTAGGCCGCAATTCTCCCAGGACTGAGGCTGAGCGCGGTTCGATACGATTCCATGGAATCGTCCAGACGATCGGCCCATAGATACGCCACGCCAAACACTGAATGAATGGTCGGATTCACCGGGTCGCGAGCGCGCGCGTACTCGAGCAATTCGATGGCCTCGTCCAATCGCCCCAAGTCCCTGACCAGCACCGCGGCGTCACTGATGACATCGGTGTTGGCCGGTTCCAATTCGAGCGCCAGTTGGAAATGCTGCAGCGCCTCAGCCCGGTCGTTGCCCGATGCAGCCGCGCGCCCGAGAAGGGCGTGCGCTTCGGCATGCTCGGGGTCGATTGCCAACGCACGGTTGGCCGATTCCACGACCATTCCGTGGCCCTCTTCGACAGGTCGTAGGCCGTCCATTACCAACGTGAAGTACGTTCGGCCGAGACCCGCCCAGGCGGCGGCGTAGTCGGGATCGATCTCCACCGCCTGTTGGTACAGCGCTCGGGATTGCTCGAGGCTTTCGGCATTGCGCTGGTGTCCCATGTGCCGAGCCTGCAGGAACAGTGCGTAGGCGGCGGGATCGGCTTCTGCCGCCGTGGGGGTCGAGCCCAGTAACGTGACGGTGAGCTGCTCTGCCACGTCCGTGGCGATCTCGTCCTGGATGGAGAAGATGTCGTCCAACGTGCGATCCCAGGACTCGGACCAGAGGTGAAAGCCGTCGGCGGCTCTGATGAGCTGCGCAGTGACACGCACCTCATTCCCCGACTTGCGGACCGACCCCTCCAGCACGTGGGCCACGTTCAGCCGCTTCGCGATCTCCGTGATCTCCAGATTCTGGCCCTTGAATGAGAACGACGACGTGCGCGCCGCAACCTGCAGCTCGGGGATTTTGGCGAGCAGATTCAACAGCTCTTCGGAGATGCCATCCGAGAAGTACTCCTGTTCCGGGTCGGAGCTCATGTTGAGGAACGGGAGTACGGCGATCGACGCCTCTACGGCCCCCGCGGCCGTCGCAGTGGCAGCAGGAGAAACCGACTCTCTGCCGACGTACCACGCCCCTAGCAGCAGTGCGCTCAGACCGGTCAACGCCAGCACTCCCGCCGGCCAGCGCTGCCATGCGGGTGCCGCGATGATCGCCCTGATCTCGCCGGGCTCGGCCGCACTCGTTCGCTGCACTCCCTCCGGTGTCATTTCGAACGCCCAAGCCAGCACAACGGCTACGGGGAGGCCAAGCAGCACGATGAGAGCGACGAATCGGTAGGTCCATTCGGGCAACAGCAGCGCCGGGACGGCCAGGTCCACGACCTGGAGCAGCACGAATCCGACGATGCCGTAGACCGCCATCACTCGAAAGACGCGCCGCCGCTTCAACTCGGCGAAGAAGCGCTGGTAACTGGGGGCCGGGGCTGTCATCCCGGCCAACATCGTCGACGGACCAGGTGATGGGAAGGGCGACTCCGGATCTGTCAGGCCCCTCGGGGCACGGGGGCAGGGTCCGGTGGTCCTACTCGATCACGTGCGATCACCCGCCATCGAGCCCGTACGAGCCGCTCCGTTCAGCGTCCTTCGTGCTTGAGCAGAAGTCCCGGCTGCGCCCCGGTCAGCTCTCCGTCGTCGATCACGAGGGCGCCGTTCACGATCAGGTAGTCCACTCCCTCCGAGTAGCGCATGGGGTCGCCGAAGTCGGCTACGTCCCGGATCCTCTCGGGGTCGAAAATGACGAGGTCGGCCACCATGCCCGGCGCGATCAGCCCTCGATCGTGGAGTCCCAGCCGGCGCGCGGCCAGCGACGTCATCCTGCGGATGGCCTCCTCCAGCGTGATGATGCCGTCCTCGCGCACATACTTGGCGATCACCCGGGGGAAGGTGCCGAACGCGCGTGGGTGTGCGCTGGCCGTCGTGGCCGGATTCACCGGGGAGGCATCGGTGTCGATCATCACGAACGGCGCGCGGAGCGCCTGCCACTTCTGTTCCTCGTTCATGCTGAGCGGGTTGACGGAGACCCGACCGGTGGAGACGAGATCGAAGAACGCGCTCCAGGCATCGGTCCCCAGGAGATCCGCCGCGGCGGCCAGCGAACGCCCGATCACCGCCGCATCCACGCTCCCTGGCGCGGAGACGATCAGCACGTTGTCCCAGTCCATGCCCACGTGCCGGTACCAGTTCTCCCAGTCCGAAGTGGTCTCGACTTCGCGCCGCAGCGCGGCGCGTACCTCCGGATCCTCCAGCGTGCCGAGGAAGGTCTCGGAGCCGCGGGCGTAGTGTCGCGGATGCAGGAACGACGTCAGGCCGATGCCGTTGCGAATGT
>JAHEKN010000134.1 GCA_024638305.1 Gemmatimonadota bacterium
CCCATCTTCGACGTCATCCTGGTTCTCGGACGAGAGCGCTGCCTCGAACGGCTCGAAAGAGCCAGGCGGCATCTCGGTGCTTGACACTCCGCGAAAGCGACGGTTACCGTTGGACCCTTTCCGGGTTCAAATTGGGACGGTGCTGATCCGTTTCGATGCAGGCGCCCGGGCCGCGTGGCCCGGATCTTGAACTTGGGGAAGCGCATTCTCGGGCGACACGAGCGTCCCAGACAGCCGGTCCCGACTGGGCCGGCGCACGTCCACGCCGACACGAGCGCTCCGGCCATATGAGGAATCCCTCGCTCACCGAGATCGAACGGAAGATCTTGGACTATATGGTCGTTTATCTGCGCACCAACACGTATCAGCCCTCGATTCGTGAGATCGGTGAGGAATTCGGGATCAAGAGCACCAAGACGGTCTCGGAGCACCTCCAGGCGTTGGCGGACAAGGGGTTTCTCGAGCGCGATCCGTCGCGCTCGCGCGGCGTGCGGATCCTGGGGATGGACCTGAGCCCACAGACCGTGTCCATACCGTGCTATCGCAGCTTCCCGCGCACACCGTCCGAGCGTGGAGGCGATCTCGTCGAGATGCATCTCACGCTGGATCGGCGGTTGGCGGGCACCAAGGGCTCGTTCCTCGTGCGGGCCCGGGGCGACGAGGTGGCCGCGATCGGTGTCGAGGACGGCGACTTCCTGCTGATCGAGCCGGCGCGGCTCGAGCAGGTCGAGGAAGGGAGAACGGTGGCTGTCCGTCTGGACGACGGCGCCGGTTACTACCGGGTCGTCCGGGGAGACAACGGGGTCGAGCTCCATTCGACCTCGGTCGGACGGGACGCCACGCCCCTGCGCTCCGTGACCGCGGAACAGGTGGTGGGACGCGTGACCGCGCTGTTCCGGCGCTTCGACGACCTCCCCGCCTCTGTGAGCGTCGTCGCGCACTGACCCTGGATCCCCACTCTCAGGCCCTGCAGGACCGTATGTGGATGGCGCGAGCCCTCGAGTGGGCGCGTGCCGGTGGGGCGGTGGGGGAGGTTCCGGTGGGCGCGCTCGTGGTGAAGGGGGACCGCCTCCTCGCCGAAGCACACAATCGCACGGTCACGCTGGCCGACCCGACCGCCCACGCAGAGTGCCTGGTTCTGCGGGAAGCGGCGGCTCTACTGGGAGACTGGCGGCTGGTGGACTGCACGCTGTACGTGACCCTCGAGCCCTGTGCGATGTGTGCTGGAGCGATCGTCCAAGGGCGCTTGCCCCGGGTGGTCTATGGAGCACCCGATCCCAAGGCCGGCATGGCCGGAAGTCTCGATAACCTGCTGGACGATTCCCGCTTGAACCACCGGGCCCAGGTCGAGGGCGGGGTGCTCGCGGAGCCGGCTGGGAGGCTCCTCCGCGAGTTCTTCCGGGCTCGGCGCTAACCCGTCCCGGCCGTCGCCTCCGACGACGTGTCCACCGCATGGGTGCCCGTTCCTTCCCCGGTGGGCCGTCCGTAGAAACGAAGCACCAGGAACAGGATCCCCACTCCGAGCGCGAGCGCAATCCAATTGGGGAGGCCGTAGGCAGTGCCCAGGTCACCCAGCACCAGACTCACCCCGGCCACCAGCACGGCATACGGGAGCTGGGTGCGAACGTGGTCGATGTGGTCGCAACCGGAGGCCATCGAGCTCAGGACGGTGGTGTCGGAGATGGGCGAGCAGTGGTCCCCGAAGATTGCGCCGGCGAGCACCGAGGAGATGGCGCCGAGCAGGATCGAGTAGTGGGCGCCACCGTCGAACGACGCCCCGCCACCCAGGGAGACCGTCAGCGGGATGACCAGAGGAAGCATGATGGCCATGGTGGTCCACGACGTGCCGGTGGCGAAGGCCATGGCTGCGGATACCACGAACACCAACGCCGGCAGGAGCTGTAGGCTGATCTGGCCCTCGAGGACCTGCGCCAGGTAGGACGCGGTTCCCAGATCCTCGGTGACTGCGCCGAGCGACCAGGCCAGCACCAGGATGACCACGGCGATGATCATGGACTTCATGCCCCCGACCCACGCCTCGATGGCTTCCTTGAGCCCCAGGATGCGTTGACCCACCGAGAGCGCGATGGCCACGATGCAACCGCCGAGCGATCCCCAGAGCAGCGTCGCGAACGCGTCCGACTCCCCGAACACCTCCCAGAGCGTGGCCTCCGGCCCCGCGCCGGACCGCCCCGTGGCCACCAGCCCAACCAGCACGATCACGACCACCGCGAGCACCGGCAGGGCCGCGTTGAGCCAGCGTCTGGGAGCGCCCTCAGGCGGCTCCAGCATCTCCGCCTGCGTGTCGGCCGCCAGCATGGCCCCGGGGCGGAACAGCCCTCCCCCGCTCTCGGCCCGGTGCTCGGCCCTGGCCATCGGCCCGAGGTCGCGGTTCATGATGCTCGTGAGGAACACGAACGCCAGCGCGAGCAGGGGATAGAACAGGTAGGGGATCGTGCTCAGGAACACCGTGAACGCGTTGGCGTCCGCGAGCGAGGCTGCCAGCTCCGGATTGGCCGCCATCTGTTGGCTCGCCGCGATGCCGAGCCCCCCGCCGATGAGGGAGATCTCGTAGCCCACCCAGGTGGAGACGGGGACGATGGCGGCCACCGGAGCGGCCGTGGAGTCCACCAGGTAGGCCAGCTTCTCCCTGGAGATCCGCAGACGGTCCGTGATGGGCCGCATGGTGTTCCCCACGAGCAGCGTATTCGCGTAATCGTCGAAGAAGATGGCGAGCCCGGCGGCCCAGGTGGCGAGCTTGCCCCGTCGGGCGGAGGTGGCCAGGGGCCGGAGCGCCTCGACGATTCCACGGGTGCCCCCGTTCTTGGCGATCACGCCCACCATGCCGCCGAGAAGCAGCGAGAACACCACGATCTGGGTCTGCCCGTCGTCCGAGTTTGCCAGGGCCGGCACGGCATATCGGTCCACTACCCGCCAGGCGGCGGCAAGCGGGTTGTAGCCGGTCACGGCCAGCGCGCCGAGCCACACGCCCGCGAACAGCGCCGAGACCACCTCGCGGAAAAGGAGCGCGAGCAGGATCGCAACGAGGGGCGGAACGAGCGAGAACCATCCCGGCGCGAAAGACGCCTCCACCCGGTGCGCCTCTCCCCCCACTTGCACGGTGAGCGGGAGCTCGTCGCTGCTCGTGACCCTCAAGCCCGCGGCCTCCGCGGTCTGGCCAGGACCGACGACGCCGCTCCCGAGGAGTCGACCTCCGGCGGTGCGCACCTCGAAGAAGGCGGACGCGCCCTCGCTGCCTCGCAGCGTCAGCGTGAACGGCAGATTCCCCATGACCACCGGGGGCGCGCTCTCCACGCCCTGACCCGCTGCTGGCGCGGGGAATGACGCCACGCCCGCCAGTCCGATCAGCGACGTGCCAACGAGACGAGCGAGCCGCCGGGGCCGGAAATGGTGGGGAATCATCGAGATCGTCCTTTTGGGGTCGGCACATGATGGGCCCGGCGTCTCGGGAGTGCAAAGCCCTGCGTTGACATCGCCGATGGCGCCGGTAACTTTCGCGCGGCCGGCACTGCCCGGCGGCGCTCCGGCGGCCCGCGGCCGGCTCCCGATCCAGCAGAACCGAGAGGATCAGCCTGCCCGGTCCCGTTTCCATCCTCGACGAACAGGCGCTGCGCCGGACCGTGCAGCGGATGGCTCGGGAATTGGTGGCGCGCAGCGGCGGGACCGACGACCTGGTCCTGATCGGCATTCAGCGGCGGGGCGTACAGGTCGCCGGCCTCCTCCAAGATGCCATCGCCCAGGCCGAGGGCGTCGAGCTCCCGCTCGGGTCCGTCGACATCACCTTCTATCGGGACGACCTCGGCACCGTCGGGCCGCGTCCCGTGGTGGGGATCTCCCATCTGCCGCCCAGCGGAATCGAGGGACGAACGGTCGCGCTCGTCGACGACGTGCTGTTCTCGGGCCGGACCGTCCGCGCCGCGCTCAACGAACTCATGGACTGGGGCCGTCCGAGCCGCATCATCCTGGCCGTGCTCATCGATCGGGGCGGACGCGAGCTCCCCATCCAGCCGGACGTGGTAGGGAACCGGATCGAGGTGCTCAGCGGGCAGCGGGTCGACGTCCTGGTCCCGGAGCTCGACGGCGAGCTGCGCGCCGTGCTGGTGGACCGGCCGGAGGACGAGTGACGCGCGAACGCTCCTCGCTCGGCAAGGACCTGGTCGGCCTCGAGCCGCTGGACGGAGACCAGATCCGTTCCATCCTGGACACGGCGGAGCCGTTCAAGGAGATCTCGGAGCGCACCATCAAGAAGGTCCCGGTGCTTCGGGGCAAGACGATCGTCAACCTGTTCTTCGAGGCGTCGACCCGTACCCGCGTGTCGTTCGAGTTTGCCGAGAAGCGCCTCTCGGCCGACACCGTGAACATCTCGGCCACGGCGTCGAGCGTGTCCAAGGGCGAGACCCTGGTGGACACCGCGCGCAATCTGGAGGCCATGCGGATCGACATGGTGGTGATCCGCCACTGGGCGTCGGGCGCCGCCCGGTTTCTGGCCGAGCGCATCCCGTCCACCGTGATCAACGCGGGGGACGGCGCGCACGAGCACCCGACCCAGGGGCTGCTGGACCTGCTCACGCTCCGCGACCACTTCGGGAAGATCGAGGGACTCAAGGTCTGTATCGTGGGCGACATCGTCCATTCGCGTGTCGCGCGCAGCAACATCTTCGGCCTGCTCAAGTTGGGGGCCCAGGTGGCCGTGTGCGGGCCGCCGACCCTGCTGCCGCGCGGGATCGAGCGCCTCGGCGTCGAGCGTTTCGTCCGGCTCGAGGAGGCCATCCAGTGGGCGGACGCCCTGAACGTGCTCCGCCTCCAGCTCGAGCGCATGGAAGGGGGCTTCGTCCCGTCCCTGCGCGAGTACAACCGGGTCTACGGTGTCAGCACGCGACGCCTGGAGGCCGCGCCGCGCGAGCTCCTCATCCTGCATCCCGGGCCGATGAACCGTGGCGTCGAGATCGACAGCGACGTGGCCGACGGCGACCACTCGGTGGTGCTCAGGCAGGTCACGAACGGCGTCGCGGTCCGCATGGCCGTGCTCTATCTGCTCAGCGGGGGAGATCCCGCCTCCGCCGAAGCGGCGAAGGGAGGACAGGAATGACGGCCCGTTGGACCGAAGGACCGGACTCGGTAGCGGTGGCGCCCAGGCCGCTGGTGATTCGCGGCGGACGCGTGCTGGATCCCTCCCGAGGTCTGGATGCCGTGCTGGACGTGCTGCTCGTCGGCGGATCGGTGGCCGAGCTGGGGTCGGGGCTGACCGCGCCCGACGGCGCCGACGTGAGGGACGCGAGCGGCCTCATCGTGACCCCCGGGCTGATCGACGTTCACGTCCATCTCCGGGAGCCGGGCGCCGAGCACAAGGAGACCATCGAGTCGGGCGCGCGCGCCGCCGCCGCGGGCGGCTTCACGGCCGTGTGCGCCATGCCCAACACGGATCCGGTGATCGACGACCCGGCCGCCGTGGGGTTCGTGCTGGCCGCGGGTCGCCGGGCGGGTGCCGCCCGCGTCTATCCCGTCGGCGCCATCTCGAGCGGACAGAACGGCCAGCGGCTCACCCCGGTGGGCGAGCTCGTCGACGCGGGCGCGGTGGCCATCACGGACGACGGCAACCCCGTCATGGACTCCGGGTTGATGCGGCGGGCGCTGGAATACGCCTCGGCGTTCGGCATTCCCGTATCGGACCACCCGGAGGATCTGGGACTGTCGCGCGGTGGCGTCATGAACGAGGGCGTGGTCTCGACCCGCCTGGGACTACGCGGCAAGCCCAACGCGGCCGAGGACGTTCACATCGTGCGCGACCTTCTGGTGGCCGAGGAGACGGGCGGGCACATCCACATCCAGCATGTCTCGACCCGTTACGGTGTCGACGCCATCCGCCGAGCCAAGGCCCGGGGCGTCCGCGTCACCGCGGAGGTCACACCCCACCATCTGATCCTCACCGAAGAGGCCGTCGAGGGGTATCGCACCGAGGCCAAGATGAACCCGCCGCTGCGCACCCAGGAGGACGTGGACGCGGTGCGGGCCGGCCTCGTGGACGGTACGCTCGACACGCTCGCGACCGATCACGCGCCTCACCACTACGACGAGAAGGAGCGGGCGTTCGACGATGCGCCCAACGGGATCGTCGGCCTGGAGACGTCGCTGGGCCTGGTCCTGACGGAGCTGGTGGGCCGAGGGGTCATGGACATCACGACCGCCATCCACCGAATGAGCACCGGTCCGGCGCAAGCCATGGGCCTACCTGGGGGCACGCTCGCCGTGGGTTCGCCCGCCGACGTGACGTTGATCGATCCGAAGCGGGCGTGGACGGTGGACCCTGCCGCGTTCCTGTCGAAGAGCGCCAACACGCCCTTCGGGGGATGGGAGCTCACCGGCGGACCGGCGGCAACCATCGTGGGGGGAAGGGTGGTCTGGGAGTGGGGGCCTTAGCTCTCCAGGCCCGCCACGTGTCGGGCGAGGCGGCTCTTGTAGCGCGCGGCCCGATTCGGATGGTACAGCCGGCTGGCCGCTGCCCGGTCCAGGAGCCGCACCGCCTCACGGAGGGACGCGTCCGCTTCCGCCGGGTCGGTGGCACCGAGAACCCGCTTCATCGCGGTCCGGACCTTGGACCGATTGGCCCGGTTCAGGGCGGTCCATCTCTCAGCGAGACGAACCCGCTTCTTTGCGCTCTTGATGTTGGGCATGGGTTCCGTACGTCGGGTGAAGACTCGAAGCCGTTTCGTGACCAGCCCATAACGCTAATCCGGCCCTCGGGGACGGTCAATGGAGCGGGCGACGTGGGTAGCCACCGCCCTCGCGCTCCGTGTACCTTTGCTCCATGGATTTTCTGCTGTTCCTACCGGTCCTGCTGTTCTCGGTCGTCGTCCACGAGGTGGCGCACGCGTGGGTCGCCCGTCGCGAAGGCGACGACACGGCCGACCGACTGGGCCGCATCACGCTCAACCCGATTCCGCACCTGGATGCGCTCGGCTCCATCATTCTGCCAGCCATCCTCCACTTCTCCGGCGCGTCCTTCCTGTTCGGGTGGGCGAAGCCCGTGCCCGTGAACCCGAGCAAGTTCCGCGACCCGGTGTGGAGCGACATCCGGGTCTCGCTCGCGGGCATCGCGTCCAACCTGATCCTGGCCGCAATCTCCACCGTCCTGGTCGTCGTGATGGTCAAGCTGGAGACGGGCACGGGAAGCTCGGTGTTCGGCACGCTCGCGGCTGCCGCCGGATTCGGGGTGTTGATCAACCTGATCCTCGCCTTCTTCAACCTGATTCCGATTCCGCCCCTAGACGGGTCGCACGTGGTGTATCACCTGCTGCCGCGATCGCTCGGGGAGCGCTACCGGGAGTTCGGGCGCTACGGCCTGCTGGCCCTGGTGGCACTCTTCATTTTCGCGCCGGACTTCGTCTGGCTCGTCGTGCTCCGCCCGGTGGAGCTCCTAATGGGCGCCGCCAACGCCTTCATCGGCCTCTGGATTTGACTCCGGCCACCGTGGGAACGCCCACGTCGGAGCGCGTCTCAGACGCCGATCCGCCGAAGGCCGGGGACGGGGCGGCATCCGGAGCGGTGGGACGTCCAGCTGGGGTCGACTCCAATGGCGAAGGGTTCCTGCTGGTCGACATCGACCGCTTCCAGGGACCCCTCGACCTGCTGCTGCATCTCATTCGCCAGCAGGACATCGACGTCTTCGACATTCCCATCGCCCGGATCACGCGGCAGTTCCTCGTCGCGATCCAGGGGATAGAAGCGTCCGCTCTGGAGAGCGCCGGAGAGTTTCTGGAGATGGCGGCCACGCTCATCCGCATCAAGGCTCAGATGCTGCTGCCGCGCACGGGCCTTGACGAGGACGAAGACCCGCGTGCGGAGCTCGTGCGCCGGCTGCTCGAGTACGAGCTCGTGCGCGAGGTCAGCGGTCGCTTGCGCGTGAGCGAGGCCGAGCGCTCCCGCCGATTCGGGAAGGGGTTCATCCCGCCCCGTGTGAAGCTCGAGGTGGCGGAGCAACCGCTGGAGACCGACTGGGAGGCGGTCCTCGAGGCCGCCCTCGAGGTCACGATGCCCGACCCACTCCTCTTCGAGCACCAGGTGCGGCTCCGCCCGGTGGCCATGGAGGAGAAGGTCGACCTCATTCTGGACAGCCTCCGGAAGAGTACGAAGGTCCGCTTCAGCGACCTCGTGCGGCCCTGGGTCGAGCGCATTCATGGCGTGATGACGTTCCTGGCTGGACTGGAGCTCGGCCGTCGACGGGTGGTGCGGCTGCGACAGGGAGAGCCGTTCAGCGAGCTCTGGATCTACCGTGGGGAAAACGTGGACGAAGACGGGAGCGCCACGGACCCCGGGCCGGAGGAGGCTTCATGAGGACGGCCCAGATCGTCGAGGCCATCCTGTTCGCCTCGGACGCGCCTCTCAACGCGGCGGAGATCGCCCGCGCCGACACCAGCCTGGACGAGGACACGGTCCAGATGGCCCTCGACGAGCTGCGCGCCGACTACGACGAGAGCGAGCGCGCGTTCGAGCTCGTGGAGATCGCCGACGGGTATCAGGTGCTCACCCGTTCCGAATTCGCCCCGTACATCGAGCGCTTCGACACCGTCCCGCGGCCCAACCGGCTGTCCGGGCCCTCGCTGGAGACGCTGTCCATCATCGCCTACCGGCAACCGGTCGGGCGCATCGAGATCGAGTACATCCGGGGCGTCAACTCCTCCGGCGTGATCCGCACGCTGCTCGACCGTGGCTTGATCGACGTGGTCGGCCGGGACGAGGGGCTGGGCCGGCCGCTCTTGTACGGCACCACGTCCCGGTTTCTCGAGCACTTCGGCTTCCGCTCGCTCGAGGATCTTCCCCGTCCGGAGGAGCTACCGGTGGTGTTGCGCGACCGGGTGCCGCTGGGGCCGGTCGCGGAGCCGGAGGAAGAGGCGGATCCGCAGGGCTCGGAGCAGCACGTGCTGGAGCCCGTGGACGGGGAGGCGCCGGAAGCCGCCGCGACCGCGGAGCAGCCGGCCCCCTGAGGGCGCCGGGGTGAGGCTCCAGAAGTTCCTCTCACGCGCGGGCGTTGCGTCGCGCAGGGCCGCCGAGGCGTTGATCGTCGCGGGTCGGGTGACCGTGAACGACGAGACGGTGCGCGAGCTCGGAACCCGGGTGGACCCGGGTACGGATCGGGTCACCGTGGACGGAAGCCCCGTGGCGCTCTCGGCCCCGCGATGGGTGGTCCTCAACAAGCCCGCGGGCGTGCTCACCACCCGCTCAGATCCGCACGGCGGGCGCACCGTGTACGACGTGCTTCCCCCGGAGGACGAGGTGCTTCGCTACGTCGGGCGGCTGGACCGGGATACCGAGGGGCTGCTCCTTTTCACGAACGACGGGGACCTGGCGCATGCGCTCCTGCATCCGAGCCAGGGCGTCGAGCGCGAGTACCGTGCCTGGGTCGTGGGCCATCCGGGGCGAACCGCCCTCGCTGCGCTCACGCGCGGCGTGGACCTCGAGGACGGGCTCGCCCGGGCGCGCGCTGCGGAGGTCCTGGAGAGCCAGGGCGGGGGGAGCCTTCTGCGTCTGGTTCTCACCGAGGGACGCAAGCGGGAGGCTCGCCGCATGCTCGAGGCGGTCGGGCACCCGGTTCGGAGCCTGCGGCGGGTGCGCTTCGGACGCCTCGAGCTGGGCGACCTGGCGTCGGGCGCGCGCCGAGACCTCACGGAGCGCGAGGTTGCGGGCCTTCGAGCCCTCGTTTGAACCCTCCTTCCGCCGACATCGGCCGGGGCCTAGAATCGCCCGGACGCGTATCCGACACCGGACAGGGCGCATGAAAGAGTTCCCGAACCTCACCGTCACCGATCACCCGCTCATCCAGCACAAGCTCACGAAGCTTCGGGACCGGGAGACACCCAAGAAGCTGTTCAAGGAGCTCGTGGACGAGATCACCCTGCTGCTCGCGTACGAGGTCACCCGCGAGCTGCCGCTCGAGTCGGTGGAGGTCGACACGCCGCTCGAGCCCACCATGGGGAAGCGCATCAGCGGGAAGAAGCTGGCCGTGGTTCCCATTCTCCGAGCCGGCCTCGGCATGGTCGAGGCCGTGCTTCGACTCGTGCCGAGCGCCCGCGTGGGCCATGTGGGGCTGTACCGTGACGAGGAGACGCTGGACCCGGTGGAGTACTACTGCAAGATCCCCGCGGAGCCCGAGGGGCGGATGTTCATCGTGCTGGATCCGATGCTGGCCACCGGAGGCTCGGCCGCGGCCGCCGTGAGCCTGCTGAAGGAGCGGGGCGCGCGCGAGATCCGGTTCGTGTGCTTGGTCGCGGCCCCGGAAGGGGTGAGGACACTGAGCCAAGCCCATCCTGACGTGTCCATTTGGACGGCCTCGCTCGATCGAGAGCTCAACGACCAGGGGTACATCCTGCCTGGACTCGGGGACGCCGGCGATCGTCTCTTCGGAACGCGCTAGTGTGGTGCTGCGGGAGTCTGGTAGCTACCGAGGCGGCGTTCGGGCCTGGCTGGCAAGGCGGTACGACGCGGCGTAGCCGTAGCTACGGCAAGGAGTTCCAACGCAGCCCAGCCGGGATGGGGACGCCGCCGAATGGCATCAGGACTTCCGCAGCACCACACTAGGCCGCACCGGCGCTGCGG